>JAENWD010000177.1 GCA_016650245.1 Vicinamibacteria bacterium | reverse complement strand
TCGCCGATCGGCGTCTCGAGCGAGATGGGCTCCTGCGCGATCTTCAGGACCTTGCGGACCTTGCTGACCGGGATGTCCATCCGCTGCGCGATCTCTTCGCTGGTCGGCTCGCGGCCCAGCTCCTGCACCAGCGCGCGGCTGGTGCGGATCAGCTTGTTGATCGTCTCGATCATGTGGACCGGGATGCGGATGGTCCGCGCCTGGTCGGCAATCGCGCGCGTGATGGCCTGGCGGATCCACCACGTGGCGTACGTCGAGAACTTGTAGCCGCGGCGGTACTCGAACTTGTCCACGGCCTTCATCAGGCCGATGTTGCCTTCCTGGATCAGGTCCAGGAACTGCAGACCGCGGTTCGTGTACTTCTTCGCAATCGAGACGACCAATCGCAGGTTGGCCTCGACCAGCTCCTTTTTGGCGACCTCGGCCTCCCACTCGCCCTTCTGGATCTTGTCCAGCGTGCGCAGCAGGACTTCAGGCGTCTCCTGCAGGTCGTCGGCCTGCGTCTTGAGGTGGGCCTTGAGATCCTTGATTCGCTTCAGGTAGAGCTTCTTCTCCTCCTCCTTCAGCTTCGCCGGCTTCTTGCCCTTCAGCGGGTTGATCTGCCGCTCGTAGTGCACGATCTCGCGCTCGGTGCGCTGGACGGCCTCGACCTGCTCCTTGATCTCGTCGATCATCCGGCGCTTGACCAGCTCGGTGAACTCGATCTCGCGGATGCGCTGGCTCAGCGCCACGCGGCTGCGCAGCATCTTCCAGCGCGCGCGCGCGTACTTGCGCTTCTCCTTCTTCGGCACCGTCTCGAGCTTCTCTTCGGTCTTCTGGACGACGCCGCGCGCCTTCCTGACCGCGTCGATCTGCCTGAGGACCTCGCGCTTGCGATCCTCGATCTTCTCGTCGGTGATCTCTTCGTCGGAGAAGGTCACCAGCTCGCGAATCGTGCGCTGGTCGTTGCGCAGGTCCTCGCCGAGCTGGATGACCTTCTTGGTCACCATTGGCGTGCGCGAGATCGACTTGATGACCGCCAGCTTGCCGCGCTCGATGCGCTTGGCAATCGCCACTTCGCCCTCGCGGGTGAGCAGCGGCACCGTGCCCATCTCGCGCAGGTACATGCGCACCGGGTCGTTGGTCTTGTCCAGCGCCCCTGGCGTCAGGTCGAGCTCGACGCCCTCCTCGACGCCTTCCTGCGTGCGGTCGAAAGGCTTGTCGTCGCGGAACCCCTTGTCAGAGTCCAGGACTTCGATCCCGGCGCTGCCGAAGGTGTTGAACAGGTCGTCGAGCTCCTCCGACGAAGTGATTTCCGACGGCAGCAGCTCGTTGACCTCGTCGTAGAGGAGGTAGCCCTTCTCCTTGCCGATGTTGATGAGCTGTCGTACTTCGTCGTACTTTTCCTCGATTGACAGAGGTGTCCTTCTTCCGGTCGTCACATTCCACCGTTCCTATCTATGATGCCGTCCTGCGCTGCTTGCCATGCGACGCGAAGCGGGCGGGGTCATGCCCCGAATTCGGCTCAGTCGGCCGAGAGTGCTTCGATGCGCCGCGTCAGTTCCTTCTTTTGCCCGTCGAGCTCGACAAAGCGCGCCTCGGCGTCGGGTCCCGACAGGTCGGCCAGCCGCTCCATCTCTCGCTGCAATGCCGTGCGCTCGCGGTCGAACCGCAGGCGCTTCAGTGTCCTGACGCAGTCGTCGGCCGAATGCGCCGGGCCTTCCGCCTGGGCGCCGATTCCGGTCACCCACAGCGCCTCCCTCTCACTTAGACGCTCGAGCCACGCCGTTGGGAAGCTGGCGGCCGGAACGTCAGACAGTCCTCGGGCAATTTCCAGCGCCCCGCCGGACTGCAGCGCCTCCAGATCCTCCGGATCCAGCTCCTCCAACGCAAGCCTCGCCTCGTCGGGGGTGTGCAAGAGCACCCACAACAGGCCCCGTTCGGCCGGCTTGAGGGGCTGCGATGGCGCCAGCACCCGCTCGGGCACGGTCGTCCTGCGTGCCACGGCCGCCTTACGAATCTCGGCGCGGACGACCTCTTCAGTAATACGCGCCCGCGCGGCGATCCGGTCGGCAAACTGGTCCCGGGCCGCTGCGTCGGGAATCCGGGAGGCGACCTCCAGCATCTCGTGCAGGAACCGCCGCCGGCCCTCGTCGCTGGTCAACTCGTGCCCGGATGCGGCTTTACGCACCAGAAATTCGAGATAGGGCACAGACTGCTTGAGCTGGGCCAGATACCCCTCGCGCCCCAGTTCCTGCACCAGCGCGTCGGGATCGGCGCCTTGCGGCAGCACCGCGACGTTGACCTCGAAGCCTTCGGCCGCCAGCAGTTCACACGACCGCACTGCGGCGCCCTGGCCGGCGGCGTCGGGGTCGAAACTCAGGACGACCTTCGACGTGAACCGTCGCAAAAGCTGCGCCTGCTGGATGGTCAGCGCCGTGCCGCACGAGGCGACCACCGGGGTGATGCCGGCCTGCACCAACTGCGCGACGTCGAAGTAGCCCTCGACCAGGATCGCCCGCCCGAGCTTGCGGATGGCCGGCTTGGCCAGGTGCAGCCCGTACAGAGTACGGCTCTTCGAGTAGATCGGCGTTTCCGGCGAGTTCAGGTACTTCGGCAGCTGGTCGCTCTCGGTCGCCCGCCCGCCAAACGCGATCACCGACCCGCTGTCGCGGTAGATAGGGATCATCAGCCGGCCGCGAAACCGGTCCACGACCTCGCCGCTGTCGCGCTGCACTACCAGGCCACTGCGCAGCAGCAGCGACAGCTCGACCTTCCGGTCCAGCAGATACGACTTCAGCCCGTCGCGCGTTGACGGCGCGCACCCCAGCCCGAGCAGTTCGCTGGTGTCCTTCCGGATGCCACGGGCTTCCAGCTGCTGCCGCATCCGCGCGCCCGCCGGACCCGCCAGCTGCTGCTGGAACCAGGCTGCCGCGTCCTCGTGGACCTTCAGCAACGCCTCGCGCTCGGCGGCGCTGGTGCCCGTGTCGCGCGCCTCGGAGTCGTCGGGAATCGCCAGGCCAAAACGCGCCGCCAGCATCCGCACGGCTTCAGGGAAGGCGACCTTCTCGTTCAACTCGACAAACTTGATCACGTCGCCGCCCGTGTTGCACCCGAAGCAGTGGAAGAACGCCTTCTCGCGGTTGACGTGAAACGACGGCGTCTTCTCGTTGTGAAACGGGCACAGCCCCTTCCACGTCGCGCCCATCTTCTTCAACGACACGACGTCGCCGATGACCGACACGATATCGGCGTGGAGGCGCAGGTCGTCGATGAAATTCCGCGGAAACTGACTCATGGCACGAACACACAACCGCCAAGGCGCGAAGGCGCGAAGGCGCGAAGGGTTCGAAGTACGTGACAGGTCCACAACATCGCGCCATCGCGCCTTCGCGCCATCGTGATTGTGGACACGCTAGTCCTTAAGCTCGACAACCGTCACGCCACCACCGCCGTGTTCGGTCGGCGCGGTATGAAACCCTGCCACCAGGGGGTGGGACTTCAGAAACCCGCTGATCGCTTTCTGCAGCCTGCCGGTGCCGTGCCCGTGAATCACGCGCACGGTGCGCTGGTCGGTGACCAGCGACTGGTCGAGGAACCGCTCAGCACGCGTGAGCGCCTCGTCAACCGTCAGGCCAATCACGTTCAGATCAGACAGCACGCCTTCGCGCGGCACCAGGTCGATGTTCACGCGCACGTTGTTGGGTAGCGCCGCGGCCTTCGCGGCTGTCGCGGTCAACACAGTCAGATCTCTGGCGCGCGCGCGCAGCCGCTTGCCCTGCACGTCAATCTCTGCCTGCCCGCCGGTCAGGCTCTTGACCACGCCTTGCAGCCCGAAGGGCGGGACGACCACGCGGTCCCCGACGCGTGCGGGACGAGCGTCGACGGCAGGCGGCGCCACCGGGGCCGGCGCCTCGGCGCGATCGCCCAACGCCTGCGCAGCCGCTGCGCCGACGGCAGCCTTCGCGTGCGCCTTCAGCGCTCCGTGGTCGCCGGTGGACAGACGCGGCACACCAGCATCGCGCGTTGTGAGCGCCGAGGTCTGCCGCTTCAGCGCGGCCACCACGGCGTCGATCTCTCTGGTCGCGGCGCGCACGCGGTCCTCGACCCGATCGGTGACCTTGCGCTTGAACGCGTCTTCGCGCTCGCGTAGTTCCTCTTCGCGCCGCTCGGCCGCGGCCTGCGCCCTTGCCATGGCGTCGCGCTCGCGCGCAGCGGCCTTGCGCTCTTCAGACAACTGCGCGAGGTCCTCGTCCACGCGTGCCAACTGGTTGGCCAACTGCGCCTCGCGCGTGCCCAGACTGGCGCGCGCCTTGTCGATCACCTTGCGGCTCAATCCCAGACGCCCCGCCATCTCGAGGGCGAGGCTTCGGCCGGGTGTTCCGTAGATCAGCTCGTAGGTAGGCGCAAAGCCCACCGGGTCGAAGGCAAACGCCGCGCACTGCACGCCAGGCGTGGTCTGCGCGTAGGTCTTCAGCGCGTCGTAGTGCGTGGTGCCCAGCACCACCGCGCCACGCGTGCGGAAATGATCGACGATGGCGACGCCCAGCGCGCCGCCCTCGATGGGGTCGGTGCCGGCGCCGATCTCGTCGAGCAGCACAAGCGCCGGCAGGCGCAGGTCGCGATCCATCGACGCGACGTTGGTGATGTGCCAGCCAAACGTGCTCAGGCTGGCCGCGATCGACTGCTCATCGCCGATGTCGGCGAAGACAGACTTGAAGACCGGCACGCTCGAATCAGGCTCGGCCGGCACGTGGAGGCCCGCCTGCGCCATCAGGGCCAGCAGGCCAGCCGTCTTGAGGGCCACCGTCTTGCCGCCGGTGTTGGGGCCGGTGATGAGCAGCGTCGTGTTCGGGGGCACCAGTTTGATGTCCACCGGGACCGGCGCCTCGGGCAGCCCATCCAGGTCGTCGGAATAGCGCGAGACCACGCTCCGCATCAACAGCGGATGACGGGCAGCCAGCAACTCGAGGCGGCCATCCAGCGACAGCTGTGGCGCCACAGCGCCGGTGACCTGCGCCAGGCGGGCCTTGGCCTGTAGCACGTCGAGATCGGTCGCCACCTGCTCGGTCTTCGCCACATCCTCGTGCCGCAGGCGGAACGCGTCGGTGAGCGCCAGCAGAATCCGCAGCACCTCCTCGGCTTGCTCGGCCTCGAGCCCCACGACGTCGTTGTTGATCTCGACGGTCGCCAGCGGCTCCAGATACAGCGTCTGGCCGCTGGCCGAACTTCCGTGGACCAAACCGGGCAGCGACGCGCGATGCTCGGCCTTCACTAGCAACACGAACCGACCGTTGCGCTCGGTGATGATCTGGTCCTGCAGATACTTCGAGGTGTCCTTGCCACGCAGGTAGGCGTCCAGCGTCTGCCGCAGCTTCGCGCGCTGGCGCCGCAGGCGGTCGCGAATCGATCCCAGCGCCGGGCTGGCGTGATCGACGACCTCGCCTGACGGCGCGATGGCGTGGCGCACCGCCGCGATCTCGTCTCTAAACGTGGCGGTGCCGCCCACAAGGCGCTTGAGGCGCGGCAACTCACCCGGCGCGCGGCGTACGGCCGCCGCGCTGGTCGCGACCGACTCGAGGTAATCCGACAGCGCCAGCAGTCGCAGTGATTCGAGCGCCCGGCCCTCGACATCGAGCAGCGCCAGCAGCGTCTCGAGATCCTCGGGCGCCCGCAACGGGAACACGGGGTTGGACGCCAGGTAGCTCACGGTCTCCGACGTGGCGGCCAGTGCCTCGCGCACGGCAGCCGGATCGGTGGCCGGCGTCAGTTCGTCCAGACGGGCCGCTCCTGTCGTCGTGAGCGCGAAACTGCGCACGGCGGCGACAACACGGTCGAATTCGAGGGCCCTCAAGCCGCCTGCGGTCATGTCGGGTCTGATGATTGAGAATCAGGAGGAAACCGCTGAGTATAACACGCGCCCGGGCCTCGGGCGGCCGGGGACCCGCCCTCGGAAGGACCAGGAGTGTGGCCTCTGGAGGAAGGGGACTTGGCCTCTGGACGACAGGGCACTAGCCTCGGGCCTGTTCGGCCTGCCCCTTGCACCGACCCCGGGCGGCGAGGCTCAAGATGCGGAAAACAGCCGGAAAACTCATCGGAACGGTTGCGGGGCTGGTAATACTTACACTCATCGGCCCCTTCGGCTGCCGCCGAGGCCAGTCGCCCTCGCCCGAGCTCCAGTCTCTGTTGGCTGCTGACACGCTGGACCGCCAGGTCGGCGACGCGACCGTCCGCGCGGCCGTTCGCGCCTTCTACACCGAAACGGGCACGACCCTGGCCTGGAGTCGAGACACACCGACGAAGCGGACCGATGAGGCGCTGGCCGTGCTCGCCGTCGCCCGCGCCCACGGGTTGGACCCCAACACGTACCAGCTTGCAGCGCTGACCGCCGAGCGCGACCTGCTGGCCCGCCCGCCCAAGGCCGAGCGGCGCCGGGCCCTGGCGGTGTTCGACGTGCGCCTCACTGCCGCGTTGATTCGTCTGGGCCGTGACGTCGCGGTCGGACGGACCGAACCGATGGCCGTCGACCGTCGCTGGAAGGCCCAGCGTTCAACACCGAACCTCGCTGCCTCGCTCGCTGCCTCGCGCGACGACATGAGCGAATGGCTGCGCGCGATTCAGCCCCAGCATGCCGAGTACGCCGCGTTGGTGCGCGGGCTGGCCGCGTTGCAGGGCGCGGACGCCAAGGGCAGCTGGCGAGCCGTACCCTCGGTCGTGGTCAAGCCGGGCGCCTCGCATTCCGGCATTGCCGTGTTGCGCATGCGCCTGGCGGCGTCTGGCGATCTCGGCGCCGCATCCGTCGACGGCAATCGGTACGACCAGCCGCTGGAACATGCCGTGCGCGTCTTTCAGGAGCATCACGGCTTGTCCGCGACCGGACGGCTCGATCCGAAGACGCTCGCGGCCCTCAACGTGCCGCTCGGCACGCGCCTCCGACAGGTCGCGCTCAACCTCGAACGCTGGCGATGGCTGCCCGATGATCTCGGTGCGCGTCACTTCCGCGTCAATATCCCGTCGTTCCACCTCGAAGCGTATGAGCAGGGCAAGATCGTCTTCGACATCCGAGCCGTCGTCGGCAAGCCGGGCCACGAGACGCCGATCTTCAGCGAGCGCATGACGCACGTCGTCATGAGCCCCTACTGGAACATCCCGCCGAAGATCGCCGCTGACGAGACGATGCCGGCGGCGTGGGCCGACCCCGACTATCTCGATCGGCAGAACATCGAGGTGGTGCGCGTCTCCGACAACCGGACGGCCGTGGTCGATACGTCGACGCTCGACTGGAGCGACGACCAAGCGCTCGCGGGGCTGAGATTCCGTCAGCGCCCGGGTGCCGGCAACGCGCTTGGCTTCGTGAAGTTCATGTTTCCGAACGAGTACGACGTGTACGTCCACGACACGCCAGCTGAAGCGCTCTTCAGCCGCCTCGGGCGAGCGTTCAGCCACGGCTGCGTGCGGGTGGAAGAGCCACTCGAGTTGGCGAAGTACGTCTTGCGCGATCAGTCGCGTTGGACGCCCGAGGCCATCGTCGGCGCAATGCACGCCGGCACCGAGACGCACGTGAAGTTGCGCGAGGCGATCCCGATCCACATCCTGTACTTCACAAGCTGGGTGGACCCCAAGGGCGGGTTGCAGTTCCGGGATGACGTGTACGGGTATGACGCGAAGCAGGCGGCGGTGACAGTGGCGAAGGCGCGTCCACCTTCGCCAAGGTTCCGGCGCGATGAAACCGAGGCGAACCTGAAGGTGGAGCGTGGAAAGTCGAGGCCTGAGGCCAGGGCCGCGGCCACCGGAGGCTAGAGCCCCCTCGGGAGGACAGGACGATAGCCTCAGGCCTCTGGAGGACGGGGAGTTAGCCTCAGGCCTCAGGACGACGGCCCTTGTCAGTCGAGATGGTTGATCAAACTGCTGATGCAGCCGGCGCCGAAGCCGTTGTCGATGTTGACCACTGATACGCCGTTCGCGCAACTGTTGAGCATACCGAGCAGCGCCGCCAGGCCGTGGAAGCTGGCGCCGTACCCGACGCTGGTGGGCACGGCGATGACCGGTACCGAGACGAGCCCGGCGACGACGCTGGGCAGCGCGCCTTCCATGCCGGCGACCACGACGATGACGCGGGCCGACCGAAGGCGGTGGTGTTCGCGCAGAAGGCGATGGAGGCCGGCGACGCCGACGTCGAAGAGCCGATCGACGGCATTGCCCATCACTTCCGCGGTCACTGCGGCTTCCTCGGCCACCGGCAGGTCTGACGTGCCGGCGGCCGCGATGACGATGGTGCCGCGACCTGCAGGCACCTCGTGCATGCGGCAGGTGATGGCCCGGGCGACGTCGTGGTACTGGGCGGCGGGTACGGCGGCGCGCACGGCGTCGTAGGCGGCGGGATCGGCCCGGGTCACCAGCAGCGTATGGCCACGGGCGACGATGCGTGCGGCGATGGCGGCGATCTGTTCCGGCGATTTGCCGAGGCCGAGGACGACCTCGGGAAAGCCCTGGCGTTGGGCCCGTTGATGGTCAATCCGGGCAAAACCCAGGTCCTCGACCGGCTGATCGCGCATTTCGGCGGCGATGTGCCCGGCCGCCTCAGCAGGGCCAAGTTCACCGGCGGCAACGCGGTCGAGCAGAGCTTTCAGGTCGAAACTCATGGGGGCTACGGCTACGGCCTGCCGGCCACGGGTCGCCAATCCGGTTGACCCGCCGAGGCCGGCAACTCAAGTATAATTGGAAGATTATCTCTTTTCCGAAGGGACCGCGTTCCGCACGATGACCCCGCTAGAGACCCTTGTCCTCGCCGCGTATTTCTTCATCCTGATTGTGCTTGCCGGCTACGGGTGGCATCGCTACTACCTGGTCTATGCCTACATGAAGCACAAGGATCGCGTGCCTGTGCCGGCAGGCACGTTCGAGCACCTGCCGATGGTCACCGTGCAGTTGCCGATCTACAACGAGATGTACGTCGTGGACCGACTGATCGGCGCCGTCGCGCAGATGGACTACCCGCGCGACCGCTTCGAGGTGCAGGTCCTGGACGACTCGACGGATGAGACGCGGTCGATTGCCGAACTGGCCGTCCGCCGGGCTGCGGCGCAGGGTCTCGACATCACCTACCTGCACCGCACCGACCGTACCGGGTTCAAGGCCGGTGCGCTCGAGGCCGGGATGGCGGTAGCCAAGGGCGAGTTCATCGCGATCTTCGACGCCGACTTCCTGCCGACGCCCGAGTTCCTGCACCGGACAATCCACCACTTCGTGGACCCGAAGGTCGCCGTAGTCCAGGCGCGCTGGGGACACATCAACGCGGGCTACTCGCTGCTCACCAGGATTCAGTCGATCCTGCTCGACGCCCACTTCGTGCTCGAGCACGGCGGCCGAAATCGCGCGGGGCACTTCTTCAACTTCAACGGCACTGCCGGCATCTGGCGCCGGGAGGCCATCATCGACGGCGGCGGCTGGCAGCACGACACGCTGACCGAAGACCTCGACCTCAGCTACCGCACGCAGCTGAAAGGCTGGAAGTTCCACTTCGTGCCCGACGTCGTGGTGCCGGCAGAGCTGCCGGTCGAGATGAACGGCTTCAAGTCGCAGCAGCATCGCTGGGCCAAAGGGTCGATTCAGACGTGCCGCAAGCTGCTGCCGCGGATTCTGGCGTCCAACCAGCCTCTGGGCGTGAAGGCGGAAGCCTTCTTCCATCTCAGCGCGAACTTCAACTACGTGCTGATGGTCGCGCTGTCGGTGCTGATGTTCCCGGCGATGGTGATTCGCTACAACATGGGCTGGTACGAGATGCTCCTCATCGACGTGCCTCTGTTCTTCGCGGCGACCGCCTCGGTGGCCAACTTCTATATCGTCTGCCAGCGCGAGCTGTACCCGAACGACTGGATCACGCGGCTGAAGTACCTGCCGCTTCTGATGTCGATCGGCATCGGCCTAGCCATCAACAACGCGCGGGCGGTGCTTGAAGCGATGATGGGCACCCAGACCGAGTTCATCCGTACGCCCAAGTACCACATCGAGGACAGCCAGGACGAGTGGGTCGGCAAGAAGTACCGCCAGGCCAACATCGTCCAGCCGATCATCGAGCTGTCGCTGGGCCTCTACTTCACCTTCACGGTGTTTTACGCGCTGTCGAACCGGATCTACGGCACGCTGCCGTTCCTGATCCTGTTCCAGATCGGGTTCCTCTACACCGGGCTGCTGTCCATCGTGCAGCAGTTCGCCGACGACTCCGTGGCGCTGGATACGCAGACGGAAGGGTAGAACAGTCTTCACTCGTCAATCACAAAGACACGGAGCCACAGAGATACACAGAGATACACAGAGATCCGGTAGGGGCGGGTTTCAAACCCGCCCAAAGGCATTCCGGTACGTTTTCTGTGCGTCTCCGTGTCACTGTGTCTCTGTGATTGACGAGTGATTGACGAGCAACGCTGCTACAATCGCCCATCTCGATCAAGGGGTGGGCGATGGCGACCTCGCGACGCGGTTTCATTCAGCTCGTCGGGCTCAACGGCCTGGCTGTCGCCGCCGCCGGGTGCGCGACGGCACGGCCGGCACGGACTCCTGCGGTCGCTCCGCAAGCCGCGCCACCTCTGGGTGCGCTCGGCACGCGGTCCTCGCTCATCCGACTGAGCTCGAACGAGAACTCCGCCGGACCCGGCGCGAAGGTCCTGACCGCCATGCAGGACTCGTTTGGCGTGGCCAACCGCTACGCGTTCAGGCTTCCGTCTGATCTTGCCGATGCGGTTGCCGGGTCGCTTGGCGTCCAGCCGTCGCAGGTTGCGCTCGGCTGCGGGTCCAGCGAAATCCTCGACTCGGCCGCGGCCGCGTTTCTCGGACCGGGCCGTGCCCTGGTCACGGCGATGCCGACCTTCGAGTTACTTTCAGGCCGCGCCGCGATGTGGGGCTCGGACGTCATCGACGTGCCGGTCGATGCCGAGCTGCGGCTCGACCTGGACCAGATGGCCGGGCGCGCACGTGGCGCCGGGCTCATCTTCGTCTGCAATCCCAACAACCCGACCGGCACCGTGCACGGCGCCGCAGACATCGAGGCGTTTGTCGCGGCGGCGCTGCGGGCCGAGCCGAAGGCCACGATCCTCATCGACGAGGCCTATCACGAGTACGTCGAGCACGCCGACTACAAGACGTCCATCGGGCTCGCCCTGTCGAACCCGCGGGTGGTCGTGTCGCGGACGTTCTCGAAGGTCTACGGGATGGCGGGTTTGCGGGTCGGCTATGCCGTGGGCCAGTCAGAGACTCTGAGGGCGATGCACCGGTTCCTCGACAGCGGCAGATTGAGTTGCCTGAGCGCGCGGGCGGGCTTGACCGCGCTTGCTGACCAGGCCCGGGTCGCGGAGATGTGTTCCAACAACCACGCCGCGCGCGCGATGACGGTGCAGGCCTTGCGCGATGCGGGCTATCGTGTCGCCGATTCCGAGGCCAACTTTGTGATGGCGGACGTGCAGCGCGACATCCGCGTCTTCCAGCGCGCGTGCCGCGATCGCGGGGTCGAGATCGCGCGGCCGTTTCCGCCGCTGCTCACGTGGGCGCGCATCACCATCGGGGCGATGGCCGAGATGCAGCAGGCCGTCGAGGCATTCCGCGGCGCCCTTGCCGAGCCGTTGCCGACCGCCGACGCGCTGCCCGCGCTGGAGCGATACGTGCCGCGCCGCGATGGCACCTGGGCCTGCTAATCCGCCGCCCGGCCTGTGCGGCACGTGCCAGCACGCGCAGGTGATCCCCTCGGACCGGGGCCAGCGCTTCATCAGGTGCTGCAGAAGCGACACCGATCCGCGCTACGCGCGCTACCCCTCGCTGCCAGTGGCGCATTGCCAGGGCTACCACGTACGCCAACCACAGAGTCACGGAGAACACGGAGAACGCACGGAGATCTCTTAGGGTTGCTCAGGTACCCCAAGATGTTCTCTGTGTGGCCTCTGTGTCCTCGGTGTCTCCGTGGTTGGCGTACGTGATCTATGATCCTCCCGTGAGCACCGAGATCAAACCCAAAGCCGGCCTCGAAGACATCATCGCGACCTCTTCGAGCATCTGTTTCATCGACGGCGACCGTGGCATCCTGGCCTACCGCGGGTTCGACATCCACGACCTGGCGCCGCACGCGACGTTTGAGGAAGTCTGCTACCTGCTATGGCACGGGCGGTTGCCGAACCGCGCCGAGCTGGGCGACCTGCAGTCGCAGTTTGGCGCTGGCCGCGCGCTGCCAGACGGCGTGATCCGCCTGCTGCGGCAACTGCCGCCCAGCGAGGCGATGGACACGCTGCGCACGGCGGCCTCGGCGCTGGCGCACTACGACCGCGACGCCTCAGACGACTCGCCGGCCGCCAACTACCGCAAGGCCGTGCGCCTCACGGCGCAGATGGGAAGCCTGGTGGCGGCCATCGGGCGGCTGGAGCAGAACCACGGGCCGATCGATCCCGATCCGGTGATGGGCTTTGCCGCCAACTTCCTCTACCAGCTCACCGGCACCCGCCCCGACGCGCTGGCGGTGCGCGCGCTGGACTGCGCGCTGGTCCTGCACGCCGACCACGAGCTCAACGCCTCGACGTTTGCGGCGCGGGTGGCCGCGGCCACGCTCACCGACATCCACTCGGCGATCGTTTGCGGCATCGGCGCGCTCAAGGGGCCGCTGCATGGCGGCGCCAACGCGGAAGTGATGAAGATGCTGCTCGACTTCGGCGCGACGGCGTCGCCCGAGAAGGTCGAGACCACCATCCGCGAAAAGCTGGCGAGGAAAGAGAAGATCCCCGGCTTCGGGCACCGCGTCTACAAGACGATGGACCCTCGCGCGGGGCATCTGCGGCAGTTGTCGAAGGACCTGGGGAAGCGCTCGGGCCAGACCCATTGGGTCGAGATGTCCGAGCGCATCGAGGCGCTGGTGAAGGGCGAGAAGAAGCTGAACCCCAACGTCGACTTCTACTCGGCGTCGATGTACTACGCGCTGGGGATCCCCGTGTCGCTCTACACGCCGATCTTCGCGGTCAGCCGCACGTCTGGCTGGACCGCGCACGTCCTGGAGCAGTACGCCAACAATCGCCTCATCCGCCCGCGCGCGGAGTACACGGGCCCGTCAGTACCACAGCCGTGGGTGCCGCTGGAGCAGCGGTAGACGCTCCCCAGCGGCCACGTCGACGTCAACGCTTCAGCCGATTCACCAGACCCTTCAAGCCGCCGGCCGACGGCGACTGGCCGCGGGTGGGAGGCAGGCCAGTGGGCAGCACCCCCGAAGCCGTCCGGACCATCGTCGTCAGCTCCGCGTCGAGGACGCCCTGCCCGGTCAGACCGACCGCGGTGACCGTCACGGAAAACGTGCCGGTCAGCCGATCACCGTCCGCGTTGAAACTCAGGGGGCTGACAGCAAACACCAACGAGATCCCGTCCTCCGAGACGGTCACTGAGCCGGTGCCGACATAGCGGCCGTTTGCGTCGACGCTGCCACTGGTGATGCCCTCAAGGCTTCCAAGCGCCATCTGGCCGTTGACCTGATCGCGGTCCTGCTGCAGCATGAGTCCAAGCTCGAGCACCTCGCCGACATAGAACCCGTCTTCGCGATCGCAGAAATCAATATCCCTGAAGTCGCCGGAATCTTCGCACCGCCGCACGACGTATTCGCCCGCCCACGTGCCCTGGTAGTCGGTCGCCACGCGGATCAGGCGGGTCGCCGTGAGGCCTTGGTTCGTTCCGATTATCGTCGCTGTCCCATTGCTCCGTCCGCGCGCGACGCCGCCGTTCTCGAAGGTGAGCACCGTCGTGTTGTCGCTCTGCCAGGTGGGCTGAACCGTTTGTGACTGCCCGTTGCTCAACGTCACCGTGCCAGCGAATGTCTCGGTCTGATTCACTTTCAGGAGGGCGGTGCCAGGAGTGATGCTCAGCGACTGGGGCGTGGGTGTAGGCCCGGATCCCGACCCTGATCCCGACCCCGAACCGCCTCCCCCTCCGCACGACGCCAAGCCAACGGCCATTGCGACGCAGAGCGCAAACTGGGTAGCAGGGCGCATGTCCTCTCCTTCATGTGTGAACGGTAGGCCGCGACGACCTGCTTCAGTCCGACGAACCAGATCGGCGATGGAAGCCCGACCCTAGCATCTAAACCCTGGTCGGCGCCAGTGACCCCGCGGCGCAGCGTGCACACCGGACGATTTCATACCTGAACTTCTACACGTGGCTGGGGTATATGTCGAAGGTCAAGGCAATGGCACCGGTCGAAGTGCTACTGGAGGGGCTAACACCATGCGGTCCTCGGTCCGACGCACCTGACGCTGCCACAGGGAATCAGGATCGGGATCGAACACCACGCCCGTGTCGGCTCGAAACACGTGCCACGCGCCCTGGGTGGTTTCACGCTCTAACTGACCGGGGCCCCAGCCTGCGTAGCCAAGGTACACGCGGAAGCGGCTCTGGTCGGCTCCCTGCGAGATCAGCCCTTGGAGTCCTTCACGGTTGGCGACCATGTAGAGGTCATCCAGGACGCGACGGCCGTCCGACCTCGGCGCAGTCGAGCGCAAGAGAGCCACGACACCATCGGCCGCCACCGGGCCGCCCGCGTAGAGTGCGGAGGGTCGCCCCTGGCCTTGTGCCAGGTTCGGGAACAGGCGAGCTATGGACACGTCGGTCCGACGGTTGACGACCAGGCCCATTGCGCCCTCCCCGCTGTGCTCGGCCAGCAGGATCACCGTCTCGAAGAAGTTCGGGTCCGGCAGGCCGCGTGCCGCGACCAGGAGCTTACCTGCGGCGAGTTCCTTCACCGCCCCGGGCAGCAACTGCACGGCCGCACCGCCCGGGGCCAGTGCCGTCAAGCTGGCGCACAGAAGAGGAACCAGCGCTGCCGGGCGACTCCAGCACGGCGAGGTCATGTCGCGATGGTACCTTCCAAACTGCCGTCGAAGAAATCGACGACGCCCGTCTCGAGCGAGTACTCCGCGCCAACGACGAGGAGCCCGTCGCTCTGGATCAACTGCTCGAGCGTCTCCGACCCGTGCCGCAGGTGATCGGCCGACGCGCGGATGTTGGCTCGCACGGCCTGCCGCACCAACGCGTCCTCATCGTGGCCAAGGTCCGTGGACAGCAGCGCCTCCACGGATGGCCGAATTCGGTCGACGATAGTACGCAGGTTGCGCGACTGGTCTCCCGACCGGCGCCGGAGTTGCTCCAGCGTCGCAAGAATTGCCCCGCAACCGGAGTGGCCCAGCACGACGACCAGTCGCGTGCCAAAGCGCTCAGCGGCGAACTCGACGCTGCCGACTTGCGAGGGCGCGACGATGTTGCCGGCAACGCGGATGACAAACAGGTCGCCAAGGCCTTGATCGAAGACCAGCTCCGCCGGCACCCGCGAATCGGAGCAGCCCAGGATGATCGCAAACGGCTCCTGGCCGGTTGCCAGCTCGCGGCGGCGCGCATGGCCGGTGAGGATCTCGTGGCTCCTCACGTCGGCGACGAAGCGTCGGTTGCCATCGCGCAGCAGCTCGAGTGCTTCGTGCGCGGAGATCAACGGCGCCCCGAGTCCGAGGCGGCGGCCCGCGGTCCGTAACGCTCGGCTGCGCGCGCCTTCGCGCGTGCCGCCCACTCCTGGCGATCGCGGGTCGGGGCGTTGGTCACCAGCGAGTCGATGAGCCGTCGGGCCACACCTGCGACCTCTTCGACAGCAGCGTCGAAGGCCCCATGGTTCGCGTGCGAGGGCTTGGTGAAGCCCGAGAGCTTGCGGACGAACTGCACCGACGCCGCGCGGATCTCTTCGTCGGTCGCCGGCGGGTCGAAGTTGAACAACGTGCGGATATTTCGGCACATGTGTTGATTCTACCCGGCAGCGCCTCGACGCGACGCTGGCCCGTGGCCTACGCCCCGACCACGTGCAAGGAGTACTCGCGCGCAGCGAGCGCGAACGAGCGGTCGTGGGTGGCGATGGCCACAGCCTGACGCGTCCAGTCCTGCCAGAGCAAGGCGGTCGCCAGGTGCAGCGCATCAAGCGTCCCAAGTGGGCTGGGGAGGGGCTGGCCGGCGCGCGTCAGCACCGGCGTGCTGATATCGATGAGAGTCACCGATTCCAGGAACGCCTCGAGGTCGCCCAGGCCCGTCCGCACTTGGTCGCGGGTCAGAGCGGCTGTCAGCCCAAGACGGTCGAGCGAGCGAAGACACTCGACGCGCAGAAGGCGGCTGCTCACGAGCCGATCGAACCCGTCGAGCTCGGCGATGGCGTCCGGCTGCCCCAGCACGAGCCGGAGCACAACCGACGCGTCCACGTAGGTCGTCATCGTCGATCCCGGTCCTCTCGAAGAAGCGCCACCACGTCGATGTAGCGCCCCAGTGGCGCGGGCCGAGGCAAATCCTTCCAGGCTCGCGCGCCCGGCTGCGGCGCCTGGCTCGGTAGCGGCTGGACGGAGGCCTGCACCGGCACGATTTCAGCGATCGGCGTGTCGCGGTCGAGCACGGTGATCCGTGCTCCACGCTGCACCGTGCGTAAGTGCTCACTCAGCTTCGCCTTGAGCGCCGCAATCCGGACCGTCTTATTAGTCACGTCATGACTATATATGGTCATGTCCAGCAAGGCAAGTGACCAGTGGGGACCGAGGAGGCCGTACACTCGTCAAAACCGCGTGCGGCCTGGTCCCCTCAGTCATCTCCTGCTTTCGGTTGCGACGCTGATCATCGCCTTCGTCAGCGTCGTCGCCGGTGCTCAGCGCCATCCGATCAGCGGACGCACGCTGGCCCCGACGATGGGCGTGGAGGGCGCAGCGTGGTTGGACCGGCCCGAGCGGGAGGCCGAGGAGGCCCCGTCAAAAGCGATCGCGGCGCTGGGGATTGCACCGGGGTCGATCGTGGCGGATGTCGGCGCCGGTTCCGGCTACTACACCGTGCGGCTGTCGCAGGTGGTCGGCCCGCGCGGCCGCGTCGTCGCGACGGACCTGCAGCCGGGGATGCTGGATCTGATCCGAGCGAGGGTCGATCGTCTGGGCCTCACCAACGTCACGCTCGTCCAGGGGCGTCCCGACGACCCGACCTTGCCCGCTGCGACGTTCGATCTGATCGTGATGGTGGATGTCTACCACGAGCTGGCGTCGCCGCAAGTCTTCGTGCGCAAGCTGCGCGAGGCGCTCAAGCCTGGCGGACGGTTGGTGCTGATCGAGTTTCGCCTCGAGGACCCGCGGGTGCCCATCCGCGAAGTCCACAAGATGAGCGTGTCCCAGGTGCGCGACGAGTTGGGCGCCGACGGCTTTCAGATCGACAAGGTGATCGACGTGCTGCCGTGGCAACACATCATTGTGCTCAAGGCAGGGAACTGACGCGAAGGGCCTCGGGAACTTACGCCGCTAGCCTCAAGCCTCTGGAGCTTACGCAGATAGCCTCGGGCCTCGGAAACCAACGCTGCGAAGCTTCCGAGGCTAGGTGCGT
>JAENWD010000176.1 GCA_016650245.1 Vicinamibacteria bacterium | reverse complement strand
TCGATCTCGATCGAGTTGTCGGGGAAGACGTGATGCAGGCCGGCACTGAGCGTGCCGTCGGCGCGCAGCAGGATCTCGTAGCCGCGGTTGCCGTTGGCCAGGCCGCCCGACCGCGCGATGAGCGGGCCCGCCGTGCCTTCCTTGTCGATGCGCACCCACAGGCTCAACGAGAACGGCTGGTTGCGCTCGAAGTACGCGAAGTCCTTGCCGATGGTGATGTAGCTGTCGCCGGGCAGCCGCTGCGCGTTGCCGAAACGGCCAGGAACAGTCTCGGGCCGCTTGTCCTTGTCGCCGCCAGAGGTGCCGCGCTGTCGCGGTGTCGCCAGGTTCGCGTAGGCCGCCACTTCCTGTGGCGGCTTGGGCGGTCCCTTTGGATCGGCCTTCGGCCGCTCCATGCTCCGCACCGCCTGGTCGAGGGGCAGGTGCGCGATGAGGCCACGTGGCGCGACCTCGGCGGGCCGAGGCGAGGCCGACACCTCGGCAAGCCACGTCGAGAATCGTCGATCAAAGGCCGCGCCTTCCGGCCGCAGGGCAGGCTCCAGCGTCGCCAGCTCAGCGCGCACACGATCGAGCGCAGCCTGTGTCTTGGCGTCGACGACCATCACTGCCGGACTTGGCACGCCCGAGTAGGGGATGTTGCCGGTCTCGTTGACGCTGTTGAAGAAGCTGAACAGCCGAAAGTAGTCCTTCTGGCTGATCGGGTCGTACTTGTGGTCGTGGCACCGTGCGCACTCGACGCTCACGCCCAGAAACGCCCGCCCGAGCGTGTTCACACGGTCGGCGACGTACTCGACCCGGTATTCCTCCGCGACGATGCCGCCCTCCTGGCTCTGCATGTGATTGCGATTGAAGCCCGTCGCCAGCCGCTGCTCGTCGGTCGCCGTGGGCAGCAGGTCGCCCGCCAGTTGCCAGGTGACGAACTGGTCGAATGGCATGTTGCGGTTGAAGGCGCCAATCACCCAATCCCGCCACGGCCACATCGTCCGCATCCCGTCGTCCTGGTAGCCATGCGAGTCGGCGTAGCGGGCGAGGTCGAGCCATTCAACCGCCATCCGCTCGCCGTAGGCGGCCGAGGCCAGCAGGCGATCGACGACGCGTTCGTAGGCGTTGGGCGACTGGTCGGCGACAAACGCGTCGATCTCGGCCAGCGTCGGCGGCAGGCCGGTGAGATCCATCGAGGCGCGCCGCACCAGGGTCTCGCGCGACGCCTCTGGCGATGGTCTCAGCCCATGCGATTCGAGCGTTGCGAGGACGAAGCGGTCGATCTCGTTGCGCGCCCAGCCGTCGGTGCTGGTCTTCGGGACGGCGGGCCTCGACGGCGGGATGAAGGCCCAGTGCGGTTTCCACTCTGCGCCCTGCTCGATCCAGCGAACGAGGATCGCACGCTCGGTGTCGGTGAGAGTGAGATGCGAGTCGGGCGCGGGCATCATCACCTTCGGATCGGTGCTCAGGATGCGCCTGACCAGTTCGCTGCGGCCCGTGTCGCCGGCAACCACGGCGCGCCGGCCCGACGGCAGCTCGCCGAAGGCCGCGTCGCGGATGTCGAAGCGCAGGCTCGCTTTGCGAACACGGTCGTCGGGACCGTGGCACTTGAAGCACCGATCCGACAGGAGCGGCTTGACGTGGAAATTGAAGTCGATGACGTCTGGCACGCCGGCGATGGCGGCTGGCACCGGCTTTCGGCACGCGGGCGCGACTAGCGCGATGGCCGCGCCCAGACTTATCGCAATGCCGAACCGGAAAGCGCGCACCCGCCGATTATACGGCGCGCCCCTCACGTAGCGCCGGGCTTGAGCCCTGCCGGGCGGCGCGGGCAGGCCTGAAGGCCTGCGCTACATCGTGTCCAGCGCTTTGAGCGCCCACAGCATGATCAGCCCGCCAACGCCTGTCGCCGCCAGGACAATCGGCAGAGTCGTTCGGGCCAGGTGCAGGTGTTTGACCGAGCCCTCCAGCCAGGCACCTGAGGGCAACTCGGCGCGCACACGCGCAAGCGATGCCGCCTGGTCGCCGCCCGCCCGCACGTACCATCGTCGCCAGTGACTGCGCACTTGGAGGACGAGCCAGCCATTCTGCGTCCACGCGTGCGTGACGTCGGTCCACGCTCCGTGCCAGCGCCGCCACGGATGGTCGAGCGACACGCCCGTGTCATCCGCGTGAAGCGTCGTTCGCGACATGGCCACGACCACCCACGCCACGCCCACCGCGCCCATCGCCTGCAGGGTCACCGCCGACCCCAGCGCAACAAAGAGGAGGGCCGCGTGGCGGTCGGCGCCGGGGTCCACGAGGCTCCCAACGCGCCAGAGCATCACGAATAGCCCGATCTCGACTACGGCCACACCGAGTGACGCGATGAGGACGCCGCTACGAAGACCGGGTGACGCCTGAAGGGAGATGGTCATTCAGATCGGGTTATCGGATCGGAGGGCGAGATCCCGAAGAGCAGCCCGGCCAGGACCTCGCGCGGGGGATTGACGGGATGCTCCGAGGCGAAGGGACGAGTCGAGGCGCGCCGGCGCTATGCTGTGAGCGTGGAGGCAGGGCACGCCCAGCGGTGGCGCTCGTTCGACCAGGCCGTCGGCGCACGACTGTATGCCAGAAGCGGCGCCGAGCGATGGCAGGTGCCCGCCAATGGTCTGCGCGAGGCCGTCGAGCGCAGCCTCGACCATCGCTTCCCAGGGGCGGCGACAGACGCGGAAGTGGCGGTGTACCTCGAGTCCCTGCACCTGGACGACCTGGCCCTGGCCTGCGCGTGCATCGACGGACACGACGGCGCCTGGGAACACTTCATACGCGAACTGCGACCGCAGCTCTATCACGCGGCGCGGACGATCGCGGGCGACGATGGCCGCGAGTTGGCGGACTCGCTGTATGGGGAGCTGTTCGGCCTGCCGGGCAAAGACGGCGTCAGGCGGTCCCTGCTGGCGCACTACCACGGCCGGAGCCGGCTCATCACTTGGCTGCGATCGGTGCTCGTGCAGCGTCGCATCGACCGAGTGCGGGTCACGCGGCGGTTCGAGCCGCTCGATGACGAGGAGTCCGGTGGCTCGTCGCATGCGGCGGCGGTGGATCTAGACCCCGAACGCGACTCGCTGGTCGGCCACGCGCAACGTGCGCTTGATGCGAGCATCGACGTGCTGGAGGCGAAGGACCGGCTGCGCCTCCGCCTCTACTACGGGCAGGACATGACACTGGCGGCGATCGGTCGGGTCCTGGGTGAGCATGAGGCCACAGTGTCGCGCAAGCTGGACAAAGCGCGGCGCACGCTGAGATCCGAGGTCGAGCGCGCCCTGGCTGCACAGGGGCTGGCGCCGGCCGGCATCGCGCGCGCCTTCGAGTTGGCTGCGGATGCGCCGGACCTGCAGCTGGACCGGTTACTTTCAAGAGCGGAGGACGGCTAGGCGCTCTTGGAAGTGCAAAATGCGAAGTGCAAAATGCAAAGTGCGAAGTGCAAAGTACGGCACGCTCGCGCAAGTTCGCGCACGAGATTCGTTCTTCACATAGGAACCTGGAGTCCGTAGTCCGTAGTCCGTAGCCTGAAGCCCATATGCCCGAGCCCTTCAATCGCGCGCTTCGTGCGGCTGCCAGACGCGGCCGGCCGGTGGGCGTGTGTCCTGACGCGTCGATGCTTGCCTCCTACGCTGACAACGGCCTGTCGGCCGACGAGCGTCGCCTCGTCGAGGCGCATGCGGCCGACTGCACGACGTGCCTGGAGCACTTGGCGTTGCTCGGCGCGGTGAGCGTCGAGCGCGAGGCGCCCGAGCCCTCACGATCGTGGCTCGCGCGGTGGGGCTGGTTGGTGCCTGTAGCAACAGCAGTACTGGTCGTCGCCGTGTGGATGCGGCTTCCAGAGGAGAAGGCGACGCAGGGGATGGCACCGGTTGCTCACGAACAGGAGCGCGCGGCGGCGGCAAGCATGGCGAGCCACCCGGCGCCGCGGGTCGGAGCCAAGGTGGCCCAGGCAGCCCCCGAACGTCTGGAACAATCGACCGAGGCCAGATTCGACGAGCTGTCGCCGCTCGAGCGACGCGACACCGCGAGACAGAAGGTCGCGACTGAACCGCCCGCTGTTGCGTCGGCACCACCCGCCGCCCCCCCCGTGCAGGCCCGGGAGGCGGGCCAGGAGAAGGCCCGCGACCTTCAGTTGGGCAGCGCAACCAGCAAGGTCGCCACGCCTCGGGCCGCGGCTGCACCGGCGATGGCCGATGCCATGAAGGAAGAAGTGGAGACGTATCGCGCTCGGGGCAACCGCGTCGAGCAGTCCAGGGACGGCGGCACGACGTGGAGCAGCGTGCTGTCGGAGCCGCAATCGACCTTCACTGTCGTGGGCTGCGCCCAGGGGGGGCCCTGCTGGATTGGCACCGCCGATGGGCAGATCCTGCGCCGCGTGCCTGACGGGTTCTCCCGTTCCGTGCTGCCGGTGCGTGTACGAGTCGTCGCCATCGCGCCAGACGGCCCCCAGACTGCCGTTGTCACCGTCGAAGGCGGCAAGCGCTTCCGCACGGCCGACGGCGGCGCCACCTGGCAACCAATTCCGTAATCGTCAATCGTCAATCGTCAATCGTCATTGCAAGATTCCCCCCCTCCTCCGTTCTACCCATGAAGGCGCCACATCCGGCGCACGGAGGAACGACATGCGAGTTTCGATCTCAACCTGGCGCCGCGTGACCGGTTGCGTCCTGGGCGTTGTCACACTGGGCCTGTTGGCCTCGGGCGGCACGTCCCCCACTGTGGAGGCCGTAGAGCCCGACGACGACGGCGTCGTCGCGGCGACGATCAAGGACCAGACCGAGCTGGCCGTCACCGTTTACAACTCCAACATCGCGCTCGTGCGCGACGTGCGGCAGGTGGCCCTGCCCACCGGCATCCTCGACCTGCGGTTTCTTGACATCGCGGCGACGGTGAATCCGGCAACGGTCCACTTCCGATCGCTCACCGAGCCGTCCAGGCTTGGCATTCTCGAGCAGAACTACCAGTTCGATCTCCTCGACCCGCAACGGCTGCTGAAGAAGTACATCGGCCGCGACGTCACGCTCGTCCGCACGCGGATGGACAACGGCACCAGCCGCCAGGAAGAGGTCACTGCGCGGCTGCTGGCCTTCAACGACGCGCCGGTGTGGAAGATCGGCGACGAGATCGTCACTGGCATGCACGTCGAGCAATACCGCTTCCCCGAGATCCCCGAGAACCTGCACAGCCGCCCGACGCTGGTCTGGAAGGTGGACAACAGCGGTCAGCGGCAGCACCGCATCGAGACGTCGTACCTGGCGACGAACATGTCGTGGATGGCCGACTACGTGCTCATCGTCGCGCGCGACGATGCGAGGGCAGATCTCGACGGATGGGTAACGGTGAACAACACGAGCGGGACGTCTTACAAGAACGCGAAGCTGCAGCTGGTCGCCGGCGATCTGCATCGTGTAGTGAACGGCCAAGCCCTCGACGATCGGATGATGGCCAAGATGGCGCGTGAAGAAGCGGCCGCGCCGCCCGCATTCAATCGGGAAGCGTTTTCGGAGTACCACCTCTACGCGCTGAACCGGAAGACGACGCTGCTCGAAAACGAGACCAAGCAGATCGCGCTGCTCGGCGGCACTGGCGTGCCGGTGAAGAAGCTGTTCGTGGTCAACGGCCAGAATTTCTACTATCGCAACCGGCAGGCGCCTGGGTCTCCGCTGAAGGACCAGGTGCGGGTCTTCTACAAATTCCGCAACAGCGAGCAGGCCGGTCTGGGCATGCCGATGCCGGCCGGTACCGTGCGCGTATATCAAGCCGATTCGAAGGGCGGCATTCAGTTCGCCGGCGAGGACCGCATCGACCACACCCCGAAGGACGAAGACCTGACGCTGCAGATCGGCACGGCCTTCGACGTCGTCGCCGAGCGCAAGCAGACCGACTGGGAGAAAGTCGCCGAGGGCGTGTACGAGATGGCGTTCGAGATCACGCTGCGCAATCACAAGGCGACCCCCATCACCGTCGAGGTCAACGAGCCGATCGCCGGCGATTGGCGGATGCTGACCTCCACACACCAGCACACGAAGACGGATGCCTGGGCGGCGCAGTTCAACGTGGACGTCGCGGCCAACGGCGAGAGCGTGTTGCGGTATCGCGTCCGGGTGAAATGGTAACGAGCCGTTGTTGAAATGCGGTGCGAGTACAATCCGGGCGATCGTCGCGAAATAGTCCTCGTCAGGAGGCGTCTCGATGCGTGTCGCCCGGATTGCGCTTCTCGCTTGTGCTGGTTGCCCTGCCCATCGCCGTGGCGGCGGCGATGCTGCCGCCCGGTGGCCAGCTCAAGACGCCGGAGGACTGGAAGTGGCGGCTCGACGAGCCGGCCGCGATGTCCCCGGGCATGAAGACGACCCAGGGGCAATGGTGGTTCGTCGCGATGCCACCCGGATGGCACATCACGATGGGCCCTGGCGGTCTGGTGTTTCACCCGGGGTATCGCGCCAGCGGCCGATTCATCATCGAAAGCGAGCTGTTCCTGTTCCCTGATTCAAGCGACGAGGGCGTCGGCATCTTCGTCGGAGGCGAGGCGCTTGGCGAGCAGGAGTCGCCGTCCTACACGGCCCTGCTGTTGCGCAAAGACGGCCAGGCGACTGTCATCCGGCGAGCCGGAGGCAGCGTCAAGACGGAGTCGGACTGGGCGGCGGTCGAAGGCGTCAAGCCCCACGGCGGCAAGGACGCCGAGAAGCACGCCTTCCGCGTCGAGGCCGACACGGCGACCGTGGCGTTCCTGGTGGACGGCACGAAGGTCGCGTCGATTCCCCGCGCCGACCTGCCTGCTGACGGCTATTTCGGCCTCCGGATCGGCCGCGCGGTCAACATCCACGTCGTCCGGTTGGATTTCAGCCAGCAGCTGGCGCCTCCGCGGGCTGCCAGGCCCCATTCGTCCCAGCGTTGGTCACAGGGGTCGTCACAGGGGGTCGTCCACAGGGGTCGGGCCTCGATGGCACGGCTGTTGTGCCACGGGTGGCAGGAACTGCTAAGGTCCTTGCGACCTGACCGGAGCCTATTTCCATGACCACACGCATTCTGACCATCGCCGCGCTCGCACTGCTGCTGCCGCTTGCCGACGCCGCCGCGCAAACCGCTTCGGACAAAGACGCCGTCCGTCAGGCCGCGCTCGACTACGTCGACGGGATCTACACCGTCGACACGACCCGCATCGAGCGCAGCGTCCACGAGAACCTCACCAAGCGTGGGTTCTGGCGCGAACCTACCGACAGCGCCTACCGGCCCGAATCGGTGATGACGTTTGACCAACTGATGAAGCTCACCTCCGTCTGGAACAAGGACGGCAAGCGCGACACGTCGATCAAGGAAATCACGGTCCTCGATGTGCTGGACCAGACGGCGTCGGCCAAAATCGTCGCGATGTGGGGCATCGACTACATGCACCTGGCCAAGTACGACGGCCGCTGGCAGATCATCAACATCGTCTGGCAGGCCCACCCGCCAAGGGCGCAGGCGACGGCGTCCCGTTGACGGCACTCTCACGCTTCGCCTGGAGCGTGCTCGCTTACAATCTGGCCGTCATCCTCTGGGGGGCGTACGTTCGCGCGTCGGGGTCGGGGGCCGGGTGCGGGGCGCACTGGCCCCTCTGCAACGGCGAGGTCATCCCGCGTGCGCCCTCGGTCGCCACGCTCATCGAGTACTCCCATCGCCTCACCAGCGGCCTCGCGCTGCTGGCGGTCGTGGCGCTGCTGGTCTGGACGTGGCGTGCCTGCGGCCGCAACCACCCGGCGCGCCGCGGCGCGGTCCTCTCGCTGATCTTCATCCTCACTGAAGCGGCGGTCGGCGCTGGCCTGGTGCTCTTCGAACTGGTCGCTGACAACGCCACGATGGCACGCGCGATGTTCATGGCCGCGCACCTGGTCAACACGTTTCTGCTGGTCGCCGTCCTGACGTTGACGGCGTGGTGGCTCTCTGGCGGCGGCCCCGTGGCTCCGCGCCGACGCCCTGCCACCGCAATCGCGTGGGCCGCGCTGGCCGTTGGACTGCTGCTCTCGGGGATCAGCGGCGCCGTGGCCGCGCTCGGCGACACGCTCTATCCGGCCGCGTCACACGCCGAGGGCTTCGCCGCGACGCTGTCGCCCAGCTCCCACGTTCTGTTGCGCTTGCGCGCGCTGCATCCGGTCATCGCCGCCTCGGCCGGCGTGCTGCTGATGTTCGGCGCACCTCGTCTGGCGGCCATCGAGGATGACCTTGGGCAGCGACTTGGCCGCGCCACGTTGATGTTGGCAGGTCTTCAGCTGATCGGGGGTCTGGTCAACCTGCTGCTCCTGGCGCCGGTATGGATGCAGATCGTCCACCTGCTCGTCGCCGACCTGCTGTGGATCGCATTTGTGATGCTCGG
>JAENWD010000175.1 GCA_016650245.1 Vicinamibacteria bacterium | reverse complement strand
GCCGATGTCGCCGCAAGGGTCGACGCCTACATGCAGGCCCAGGCACGCATCTCGCACTTCAGCGGCGTCGTGATGGTCGCGCGTGATGGCACGCCAGTCATCTCGAAAGGCTACGGCTGGGCCAACGCCGAGTGGGAAGTTCCCAACACGCCGCAGACGAAGTTCCGTCTCGGGTCCATCACCAAGCAGTTCACGGCGACGCTCGTCCTGCGGCTGCAGGAGCAGAAGAGGCTGGCCGTACAGGACCCGATCTGCACCTACGTGGCGCCGTGTCCGGACACGTGGAAGCCGGTGACTATCCACCACCTGCTCACGCACACCTCCGGCATCCCCAGCTACACCGGCCTGCCCGACTACAAGAAGACAATGATGGTGCCCAAGACGATCGAGCAGATGGTCGCGGTGTTCCGCGATCTGTCGCTCGAGTTCGTGCCCGGCGAGAAATTCAAGTACAACAACTCGGGCTACTTCCTGCTCGGCGTGATCATCGAGAAGGTCGCCGGTCGGAAGTACGAGGAGGTGCTGCGTGACGAACTCTTCACGCCGCTCGGGATGAAGGACACCGGCTACGACTGGTCCGAACCGCTGCTGCCGCGTCGAGCCGCGGGATACACGCGACGCGGCGATACATGGGTCAACGCAGAGTACCTCGACATGCAGCAGCCGTATTCAGCCGGATCGCTCTACTCGACCGTGGAGGACCTGCTGATCTGGGACCAAGCACTTTATACCGATCGAGTCCTCCCCGAGGCGGCGCGTACCGCGATGTTCACGCCATTCAAGGACAACTACGCGTACGGCTGGGCAATCCAGCCGGCCGACAAGGCGACGTCTGGACACGTTCAGATCGGCCACGGCGGAGGCATCAACGGCTTCTCGACGATGATTCAGCGCGTGCCGAGCGACCGGGTGGCGGTCGTCGTCCTGAGCAACGTGGAGAACCTCAGCGCCGGCAACATCGCGCGCGACGTGATGGCCATCACGTACGGAAGGCCTTATCAAATGCCGATCGAGCGCACCGCGACCCCGGTGAAACCGGAAACGCTGGCGCAATACGTCGGCCGCTATCAGATCGCGCCCGACTTCATCCTCACCGTGACCCTCGAAGGCGACCGGCTGATGACCCAGGCCACCGGGCAAGACAAGCTGGAGGTCTTCGCGGAGTCGGAGACGAAGTTCTTCCTGAAGGTCGTCGACGCGCAGCTCACCTTCGGAAAGGATGCCGACGGCATGGTGACCCACGTGACCCTGCACCAGGGCGGCCAGGATCGGAAGGCCTCGAAGGTCCCGTAGACGAGCTACCAGTCGACGACGGATCCGTCCTCCTCGTCGTAGGTCTCGGGGTTCCGCCAGTCGTGGCCGATTTTGTCGGCCATCTGCGCCTCGTCGAGCTCGATGCCCAGGCCGGGCTTCATCGGCAGGTCAACGTAGCCGTCTTTCACCACAAACGGTGTCGTGAGGTAGCCCTCACCCAGACTGACCTGCTCCTGGCACATGAAGTTCGGGATCGACGCCGCCAGTTGCAGGCCCGCAGCCAGCGAGATCGGGCCGAGCGGGTTGTGCGGCGCAATCGATGCGTAGTGCGCCTCGGCCATGCCCGCGATGAGGCGGCATTCGGTGATGCCGCCGGCATGACAGAGGTCGGGCTGCAGGATCACGGCGGCATGCTTTTCGAGAATCTCGCGGAAGCCCCACTTGGTGAAGATGCGCTCGCCGGTCGCGATCGGCAGGTGCGTGCCGCGCGCGATGTCGGCCATCGCGTCGACGTACTGGCAGTTGACGGGCTCTTCGACAAACATCGGCTGGTACGGCTCAATGGCCTTGATGAGCAGCTTGGCCGTGGCCGGGCTGATCGCGCCATGGAAATCGATGCCGATGTCGGCGTCGGGACCCACGGCCTCGCGCAGCAGCGCGAAATTGTCCGCGGCCTTCTTCACAAAGCCCGGCGTCTCGACGAATCGCGCCCAGCCGCGGGTGCCATCGTGACTACGCCGACTCAGGTACGGTCCGGTCTTGAACGCGGTGAAGCCCTGCGCCCTCTGCTGCTTCACGGCGTCGATGGTCCGCGCGTGCGCGTAGACACGGATGCGGTCGCGCGTCGGACCGCCAAGCAGTTCGTAGACGGGCACACCCAGCGCCTTGCCCTTGATGTCCCACAGCGCCTGGTCGATGCCCGACAGCGCGCTGGTGAGAATCGGGCCGCCGCGGTAGAACGCGTGGCGGTAGATCGCCTGCCAGTGATGGACGACGCGGCGCGCGTCCTTCCCCACCAGGTACGGTTCGATCTCCTTCACCGCCTCGGCGCACGTGAGCGCGCGCCCTTCGGTGACCGGCTCGCCAAGCCCGACGATGCCCTCGTCGGTGTGGACCCTGAGAAACAGCCAGCGGGGCTTGACCAGGAGCGTCTCGATCTTCGTGATCCGGATACTGCCGTCGAAGCGCTGCGGCTCTGTCGCGGGACGACCGACAGCGCCAGCTGGAGAACGCGCCTGGGACAGCACCGGCGCGGCGACCGCGGTCGCGCCAAGGGCCCCGAATACCTCACGCAGAAACGTCCGCCTCGCGCTGGCTCGCTGCACGGTGACCCCCGTTTGCCGCCTACTCTACACCCCTCTCGCCGATCCAATTGGGTTTGACCTGCCTGCGCGGCCTGCATAGACTCCGCCGCGGAGGCGCGCGATGAAGCGACGGGACGTACTGCGACGGATCTCGGGCGGCACGCTGGCGGCGGCTGGGGCGGCGATGCTGCCGGGGAGCCTGGCGGCCTCACTACAGGGGCAACCGCGGCCGGCAAGCCTCAAGGGCCTGCCCCCACTCAAGATCACCGACATCCAGACGATTCTCACCGCGCCAAATCGAATCCGGCTGGTCATCGTGAAGGTGATGACGAGCGAGCCTGGCCTTGTCGGCTACGGGTGCGCGACCTTTACCCAGCGCGCGCTTGTCGTCCAGACCGCCGTCGAGCAGTACCTCAAGCCGTTTCTCATCGGCCGCAACGTCGATGAGATCGAAGACATCTGGCAGTCCTCCTACGTCAGCTCGTACTGGCGCAACGGCGGCGTGCTGTTCAACGCGATGAGCGGCGTGGACATCGCCCTCTGGGACATCAAGGGCAAGCGCGCCAATATGCCGCTGTACCAGTTACTCGGCGGCAAGGTCCGGCACGGCGCCGACTGCTACTACCACGCCAGCGGCCGCGACTTCCAGGAGGTGGAAGACAACGCGCGCAAGGGGATGGCGGCCGGATTCCGTCACGTTCGCGTGCAGGGCGCTGTCCCCGGGCTGTCGACCTACGGCACGCGCAGCACGACGGCGGCGGCCGGTACGTCGGGTGAGGCGATTGGCCCGACGAACCCTGGCGCCATATGGGAGTCGGGTCCGTACGTCCGGATACTGCCGAAGCTGTTCGAGCATTTGCGCGCGAAGCTGGGCGAAGAAGTGGAGCTGCTGCACGACGTGCACGAGCGGGTACAACTGATCGAGGCCATCAACCTGTGCAAGTCACTCGAGCCCTATCGCCTGTTCTTCCTCGAAGACCCGTTCCCGCCTGAGGACAACGGCCATTTTCGACTGCTCCGTCAGCAGACCAGCATCCCCATCGCGATGGGCGAGCTCTTCAACACCGTGCAGGAGTACCTGCCGCTCATCTCGGAGCGGCTCATCGACTTCATCCGCATCCACATCTCGCAGATCGGCGGGCTCAGCCCGGCGCGCAAAGTGCAGGCGCTCAGCGAGTTCTTCGGCGTGCGCACGGCCTGGCACGGGCCCGGCGATGCATCACCGCTGGCCCACG
>JAENWD010000174.1 GCA_016650245.1 Vicinamibacteria bacterium | reverse complement strand
GTCGGATACGTAATCCCCAACTGCTCGAGGTATGTCTTGTACTTCGTCGGGTCGTAGTAGTACTTCTTCATCTCCTCACGAAACCTGGCCATCACTGCGGCGTTGGTCGTGATGGCCGGCGGGTCCTTGTCGGTGATGAAGGGCACGTATTTCTGGTCCTTCGTCTGCACGTCGCGGAAGTAGGTCCACGCCTGCTCGACCAGCGCCGGCGTCAGCAGCACCTCGAGCACGGTGGCGGCCATGGCCTTGGCGCCGGCCGTGGTGCCCTTGTGCGCGATGGGCGTGGCCATGGCAATCGCGTTGGCCCAGTTGTGACCCGGCAGGTCCGGGATGTTGGCCGGATACCGCAGCGTGATCGTCGGCAGGTTCCACGACACGTCGCCGATGTCGTCGCTGCCCCCGCCGCGGTTGTCTTCGTCCTTCACATTGCCTTCAAGCGCGGGAATCTCGTTGGACAGCCCCGCCTGCTTCACGCCGAGTTCCTTCTGCAGCGCCTTGGCCAGTGCCTGGTCCGCGTCGGTCCACGTCGGCAGTCCGATCGCCCGGATGTTGGCGTCCATCGTCTCGGCCAGCGGCTTGTTCATGTGCTGCGGCCAGCCGGTGCCAAGAATTCGTGACGTGTAGGTGGTGCCGGTCATCGTCGCGGCGCCGTCGGCGATCTGATTGCCGATCTCCCACAGCTCCTTGATGCGCGCGTACTCGGTCTCGCGGAAGTAGTACCAGACGCCGGCGTAGCGGGGCACGACGTTGGGCTGGTCGCCGCCGTTGGTGATGACGTAGTGCGAGCGGTGCTGCAGGCGCAGGTGCTCGCGACGGTAGTTCCAGCCGATGTTCATCAGCTCCACCGCGTCGAGCGCGCTTTTTCCGCGCCACGGCGCGCCGGCGCTGTGGGCCGTCTGCCCGGTGAACGTGTACTCGATGGACACCAGCCCGGTGCCCTGCCGCATGCCCCACGACGTGCCGAACTTGTTGTCGACGTGCGCGAAGAGCGAGATGTCGACGTCCTTGAACAGCCCGTCACGCACGTACCAGGCCTTGGCGCCCACCAGTTCCTCGGCGACGCCCGGCCACAGGCGAATGGTGCCCGACAGCTTCTCGCGCTCCATCAGCTTCTTCACCGCGATCGCGGCGGTGATGTTGAGCGGGATGCCGGAGTTATGCCCCTCGCCGTGCCCCGGCGCGCCCTCGACCAGCGGGTCGCGATAGGCCACGCCAGGCTTCTGCGAGCCTTGCGGGATGCCGTCGATGTCGGAACCCAGCGCGATGACGGGCTTGCCCCTGCCCCACTGGGCGACCCACGCCGTCGGGATACCCGAGATGCCGCGGGTGATCGTGAAGCCGTGCTGCTCGAGGATGCCGGTGAGGTAGCGCGACGACTCGATCTCCTGAAAGCCCAGCTCGCCGAAGCTGAACACCGAGTCCACCATCTGCTGCGTCAGCGTGGCCAGACCGTCGATGTCGGTGGAAGCCTCCTTCTTCAGGGCAGTGAGACGCAGTTGGTCTTTCGTGGGCGGTGCAGGCCTGGCGGCCTTCGCGGATTTCTTGATCGGCGCGGTGGATGGCACCTGCTGCGCGCGGGGGGCGACGCTGGCAGCGAGGATCAGAGCGAGCACGACAATCGGAGGTCGTCGGATCACGGTCTGGTAGTCTAGATCAAGATGTCCGACTCGTTTCTGCCCCACCCCCGCCTTCTGAATGGTCATGCCATGACCTTGTGGGCATGGGCCCGGCGGCGGCCGTTTCCGAACCTGCCGTCGCCGGAGAGCCGGTTGTTTCAGGTCGCCCCGGATGCCCGCGTGCTTGGGCACTGCTACTGGCACCGGGACCGTACCGCGCGCCCGACAATCCTGGCGCTGCACGGGCTGGAAGGGTCGAGCCAGGCGCACTACATGCAAGGCGTGGCGGACAAGGCGTGGACCGCCGGCTTCAACGTCGTCTTGCTCAACCAGCGCAACTGTGGCGGCACCGAGCACCTGTCGTCCACGCTGTATCACTCGGGCCTGACGGCCGACACCGACTGGGTGCTGCGCGAGCTGGCGGCCGAAGGGCTCACTCGATTCGGGGTGGTCGGGTACTCGCTGGGCGGCAACCTCGCGCTGAAGCTGGCCGGTGACTACGGCGCGCAGGCGCCGTCATTTTTGAAGGCCGTGGTCGCCATCTCGCCGGTGATGGACCTGCCGCGCTGTGTCGACGCGCTCGAACGGCGGAGCAATTTCGCGTACCAGTGGAACTTTGTCCGGAATTTGAAGGCACGCATGCGCCGGAAGGTCTCGGCGTTTCCGGAGCGCTTCTCGGCCGAGCCGCTCGACCGGATCCGTACGGTGCGCGACTTCGACGAGGCGTACACTGCACCGCACTTCGGTTTCCGCGACGCCACCGACTACTACTACCGTGCCGCCTCGCTGCGCGTCGTCGGTCGAATCCAGGTGCCCGCGCTCATCATCAGCGCCGCTGACGACCCCTTCGTGCCACCCGAGCCGTTCTCCGATCCAGCCGTCACCGGCAACCCGCACATCACGGCGCTGGTGAGCCCCCACGGCGGTCATTGCGCGTTTGTGGCGGCGGGGAACGGGGTGCACGACGGGTACTGGGCCGAGTGGAGGGCACTGGAGCATTGCAGATTGACGATTGCAGATTGACGATTACGTACCGCTTGGATGCACCCGAGCGGAGGGCGCAAACCCCATCTGCGCAATTTCTTATTCGTCAATCGTCAATCTGCATTCGTCAATGGCTCAGCGAGGCGTTCGCTCAGGCGCCGGGCGAACGCTGGCCCTTTACCAGATTCCTCGTGCTTGAAGTACACGAAGGTGTCCCTCCACTGCGCCTGGTGGGCGCGGATGGTGTGGGCCCAACGGGCCATGTCGGCGTCCTGGTACCCTTCGTCTCTCAAACGGAAGTAGCCGTAGTCGGCGGTCGCGATGACGGGGGTGGACAGCTTCTCGCTGTCGGCGATGCAAAGGGCGAGGTTGCGGGCGCGCAGGCGATCGTACACCGCCTCGTCGAACCATGACGGGTGGCGGAACTCGAACGCTGCCTTGGCGCCGGGCGGCAGTTCGGCGAGAAACGCGTCGAAGACGGCGAGGTCGACCTTGAAGTTCGGCGCGAGCTGAAACAGCAGCACGCCGAGCTTGTCGCCCAGCGTGCCCGCGACGTGACAGAACACGCGCAGCAACTCACCGGCGTCGCGCAGACGTTTGTCGTGCGTGATGCGCTTGGGCGCCTTCAGCGTGAGCTTGTATGGAGACGGCGTCCCGGCAGCCCAGCCGGCGACCAGCTTCTCGGTGGGCAGCCGGTAGAACGTGTAGTTGATCTCGACCGTCGGAAAGCGTGCTGCGTAAAACGCCAGCATCTTGGACGCCGGCAGATCAGCCGGATAGAAGGTCCCCTTCCACTCGGGGTAGTTGTAGCCGGAGGTGCCGGTCCAGATCATGGATGATTGACGATTGCAGATTGACGATTGCAGATTGACGATTACGAAATTCCACCGAATTGGAGCCGAGCCGAGCGCCGGGATGCATCCCAACGCCATCGTAATCTGCAATCGTCAATCGTCAATCGTCAATGTGCAGCTACCAACGGCTGTCACGAGCGCCTTCGCGGTACGCCTGATAGAGTGACCTGAGATGCGCAGCCCTCGCCGCCAAGTGCGGCTGGCAGTCCAATCGGTGCCGCTTGTCCTGCTTGCGGCCATCGCGTGCCGGGAAGCCCCGCCGATCCGCGAGTTCACGGTCGTTGGCCAAATCGTCGCCATCGACCGCAGCACGAATTATGTAACGTTACGACACGAAGACATCACCGGCTTCATGCCCGGCATGACGATGCCTTTCGCGGTGAAGGACCCGGCGCTGCTCGAGGGTCGGGTCCCGGGCGATCTGGTCACGGCCACTCTGCAGGTGCAGAACACCGACGCATGGATCTCGCGCCTCGCAAAGACGGGCTCGGCCCCTCTACCCACCCCCGCCCAGCGGCCAGCTCCGGGTCTGGCGCCGGGTGACCGCGTGGCGGATCAGACATTCGTCGATCAAGACGACGCGCCGTTGACGATGGGGTGGGTGGATGGGCACGTGACGGTGGTGACGTTCATCTACACGCGGTGTCCGTTGCCGGACTTCTGCCCCGCCATCGATCGAAAGTTTGTTGAGCTGCAAGCTGCAATCAGAGGTGCTTCGGGTTCTTCAGGTTCGCTGGCCGGCGTCCGGCTGTTGTCCATCAGCATCGACCCGGCGTTTGACACCCCGGCCGTGCTCAAGGCGCATGCGCAGAAGCTGGGCGCGGACGCGGCGATGTGGCGGTTCGTCACGGCACCGCCCGCGGAGATCGCGGTCTTTGGCCGCCAGTTCGGACTTGACGTGCGCCAGACGGGCTCGGCGCCGGCCGACATCGAGCACAACCTGCGTGCCGTCGTCCTGGATCGCCACCGCCGCGTCGTCGAGATGCGCAGGGGTACCGGCTGGACGGCCGCGGACCTGGTGACGCGGCTGCGCGCGGTGGCCGGCGCGTGAGGTTCACCGCCAGCGAGTGGCGCCTCATCAGCCGCTTGTCCACGCCCGCCAAGGTTCAGGCGTATCTGAATGCGCTGCGCTACAACACCGAGCCGGGCGGCGAGACGCTTCGCAGCTTCCGCGGCGTGGTCCGCGCGGGCACGGCCCACTGTTTCGAGGCAGCGATGTTTGCGGCGGTCGTGCTGGAGCAGCACGGCTACCCGCCGCTGGTCCTGAGCTTCGAGTCCATCGACCGCCTCGACCACGTGCTGTTCGCGTATCAGCAGGGCGGCGCGTGGGGATCGGTTGCGCGGTCACGCGACCCTGGTCTTCACGGACGCAAGCCGGTCTTTGCGACTCCGCGCGCGCTCGCGGTGAGCTATGTGGAGCCCTACGTGGACTTCACAGGCGGCGTCACCGGCTATGCCGTCGTCGACATGCGGCAGATGGGCGACTACGACTGGCGGTTCTCGCGCCGCTTTGTCTGGCCGGCCGAGCAGTTCCTGCTCGACTACCCGCATCGGCACATCAAGACCAACGCCGCGCACATCGCCGACCTGCGACGTCGGTATCGCGCATTCCGGAAGATGCACGGAATCAAACCCGTGGATTACAAGGGGCGGGAGAAGTGGACGCCGATCCCGGAGGAATTTCTGAGGGCCGAGGGGATCGGATTCGCTGGGGTCAGTCCAGGTCGAAGTCTCGCTTCGGCCTCGAGATCGGCTCCTGCTTCGCCTGCCTGAGCGCCTCCTCGAAGCGCTTCGCCAGGTCGTCGCCGCGCGTCTTCTCGCTCTGCACGGACTTCTCGAAAATCGCCTCGCGTCGTGCGGCTTCGGCGGCGACGATTCGCTGGGCGTCGTTCAGTTCAGGTTTGTCGCCGCGCTCGGGCTGCGCGTGCGAGATGACGCGTCCGAGGTTCCGATCGAACACCAAAACGGCGCCACAGCACGGGCACGGGACTTCGACTTCCGATATCAGGCGCGACATGCCGGTATGATACACCCCAGACCCTGACGGCCCCCCAGCCCGCCGGCGGCCGTGACCGATGACCGAACGTCGCTCCCATACCATCCGCGTCGTCACCTACAACGTCCATCGCGGCCGCGGCCTCGACGGTCGTACCAAGCCCGATCGCATTGCCGCGGTGCTTCAGGACATCGACGCCGACGTCGTCGCCCTGCAAAAGGTGGTGGGCGCTGGACCGCGCCACGGGGGGCATGCTGAAGCGTTCGGCGCGGCGCTTGGCATGGGCTGGGTGATGGCGCCGACCCGCCAGCTGTGGAGCCACCAGTTCGGCAACGTCGTGCTGTCGCGCTTCCCCATCGTCCACCAGCTCCGCTACAACCTGTCGTGGAAGACGTGCGAGCCGCGCGGCTGCATGCGCGTCGACCTCGATATGGACGGCGTGATCCTGCACCTCTACAACGTGCACTTCGGCACCGCGATTCTCGAGCGTCGCGTGCAGGCCGAACGGCTTGCCAGCATCGTCAGCGACCGCCGCGTGACGGGGCCCAAGATCGTGCTCGGCGACTTCAACGAGTGGACGCGCGGGCCAGCCTCGGCGCTGCTGAGCGAGCGGCTGCAAGGCATCGATCTCTCGGCACATCTTCGCAGGCGCCACACGTATCCGGGGATCTTCCCGATGGTGCACCTGGATCACATCTACTACCAGGGCGACGTCGAAGTCGAGAAGGTGGAACTGGTTCGATCGCGGCGCGCGCTGATCGCGTCAGACCATCTGCCGCTTGTGGCGACGCTTCGCGTCGCGATTTGATCGATGTTCTGGATTGCACGGACAGGTTTCATCCGCAGATTACGCCGATGACCAGATCGTTTTCTTCTGTCTTCCGCACGCTTGGAAAGAAGAATCTGTGTAATCTGCGCTAACCACATGCGTATCGCGATCATCGTCGTTCTCTGCGCTGCAGGAGTCTTTGCCCAGACACCGGTGGGGGTTGACCCCTCGAGCCTCACGCGGCTCCAGGAGGGCGAGGCCGCGAGGGTGTCGAGCAACAACCGCGACCCTGACTCCAACGACGACAGCCTGCGACCCATCGCCGGCGAGACCGTCACGCTGGCCGACCTTGCCGGACCCGGCGTCGTCAACCACATCTGGCTCACGGTGGCCGCCAACGAGTACGGCTGGCCGCGCCTGCTTCGCCTGCGCGTGTACTACGACGACAGCCCGGTCCCGAGCGTGGACGCGCCGGTCGGCGACTTCTTCGGCGTCGGCCACGGCTTCGAGCGCTCGATCAACTCGGCGATGGCGCGCAACAGTTCGAGCGGGCGGTCGCGCAACAGCTACTGGCAGATGCCCTTTGCCAAACGCATCCGCATCACGATCACCAACGAAGGCCGCCGCCGTGTGTCGAATCTCTACTACCACGTCGACTGGCGGACGCTGCCGTCGGTGCCCCCCGACACCACCTACTTTCACGCGCGGTTCCGGCAGGCGCTGCCCGCCAAAGCGGGCACACCCTACGAGATTCTCTCGGTCGCCGGACAGGGCCACTACGTCGGCACGGTGCTCAACATCGTCCAGAACGAGGCCGGCTGGTTCGGCGAGGGCGACGAGCGCTTCTACGTGGACGGCAACTCGGCACCAGTCATCGAAGGCACCGGGACCGAGGACTACTTCAACGACGCATGGAGCTTTCGCGTCGGCGACTCGCTCTACACCGGCGTACCCATCGCGGAGGGCACCGGCGTGGGCGCGCGCCTGGGCGCGTACCGGTGGCACGTCGTGGATCCCGTGCCGTTCCGCCGCTCGCTGCGGCTCGACATCGAGCACGCCGGCTGGACCTACAACGCCGATGGGTCGGTGCGCTCGGCATTCGAGGAGCGCGCAGACCTGTTCAGCAGCGTGGCGTTCTGGTATCAGCGCGGGATCGCGACCGACCAGCCCGATCTGCCGTACGGCGCCGCCCGACTGCCGATCGGCAACGCGCAGCAGATCGAAGTCGAGCAGCGCGCAAGCGAGGTGACGGCTGAATCCGGCAAAGCGTCGGTGCAGAAGGACGTGTTCTGGTCGAAGGACATCCTGTTCTTCGAGGGCAGCGGTCCGGGCGCCGCCGTCACGGTCCCGTTCGACGTGGCCGCCGAGGGCCGCTACGAATTGGTCGCGCAGCTGGCGCACAGCCCCGACTACGGCGCCTATGTCGTCGAGCTCGACGGTCAGTCCACGGCAAGCAGCACGGTGCTGGAGCACGAGCCCGGTGCCAACGCCGGGGACACCGGCCGCATCGACGCGTACTTCACCGAGACCTACGTCGCCGAGGATCACCTGATCGGATGGGCCACGCTGGCCAGGGGACGGCACACGCTGCGTTTCGTCTGTGTCGGCAAGAACAACGCGTCCACGGCCTTCAACTTCGGCATCGACACGCTCATCCTCGCCAGGCTGGGCGCGGGCCCCGTGGCCGATCCGGCGGCCAGCCGCGCCCAGGCCATTCGAGCCATCGCCGACCAGACGCCGGTGACCGCCGACGCAGTGGCGACACTCACACGCGCCCTGACCGATGAGGACCACGTCGTCCGGGGCCTGGCCGCGCTGGGACTCCGCGACGCGGGAGCGGCTGCCGGTCCCGCGCGTGACGCGCTGATTGCGCGTCTGAAAGACGACGAGGTCGGCGTGCGCATGATCGCGGCGCAAGCGATCGGACGGCTGCGCGATCCGTCCACGCTCGACGCGCTCGTGGCGGCAGGCCGCGTTCCAGGCCAACACGTGCACGTGCTCAGAAGCGTGGCCGATGCGCTCGGCGAACTCGGTCGAGCTGCCGCGCCGGCGCTGCCGCTCTTGAAGGAACTCGAGCGGCAGCCGCGCGTTCGGTGGGCCGCGCAGGCGGCGATCAAGAAGATCGGCTCTGGGCTCTAGGCTACGGACTGCGGGCTATGCCCGTCGCCAATCGCGCGCGGGAAGCCGTTTCAACGGTTGACGGAATAAGGTGCTGGGGACCGAGGTTGACCAGGTGGATCGGGTTGATCGGGTTGGGCAGGTTGGTTGGTCGGCGCCCTTTCGTTCATTCGCCACATTCGACATAACTAATTGCGCCATAAGACGTTAGTCACGTGACCTAAGGCCCGAGGCTAGCGTCGTCAGTTCCAGAGGCCTGAGGCTAGCGTCGTCAGTTCCAGAGGCCTGAGGCTAGCGTCGTCAGCTCCAGAGGCCCGAGGCCCTTGTTTGTGATGTTTGTCAATGGCGCCCGGCCCGCAGTACCGCTACCGTGAACTTTGGACCCTCGCGCCGTCGTAGGTTGTCGTAACCGCTGGCCGCATGGACCGCCGCAGCGCAGTCGGATAAAGTACGCGTTCCCATCCAAGGAGTTCAGGCACACGTGAGCGATTTGAAGGCCGACCTGGCGTCGCTGCGCCTCAACGAGGCGCCCGAGACGTCCCGCAAGGGGCTGTGGATTCTGCTCGCCGTGGTCATCGTCGCGCTGGGCGGCGGGGCGCTGGCATGGCGCAGCGCCAACGCCGCTGTTGAGGTCGCGACCGTGACCCCGAGCGTCGAGCGCCGCTCCACCGCGCCAGCGGGCACTCCCGTGCTGACCGCCTCCGGTTATATCGTCGCGCGCCGGGAGGCGATCGTCTCGTCGAAGATCCAGGGCCGCCTGTCTGAATTGCGCGTGGAAGAAGGCAGCCAGTTGCGCGAAGGCGACCTGATCGCCCGCCTCGAGAGCTCGGATTTCGTGGCCAACGTGGCCCGCGCGCAGGCGCAGGTGCAGCAAGCCGCGGCCTCGCAGCGCTCGGCCGATGCCTCCATTCAACGCGCAGAGGCCGACGTCGCCGAAGCGCGTCGGCAATTGGGCGTCTCCGAGCGGCTGATCGCCGACAAGCTCGTGCCCGTGGATCAGCTCGACGCCAACAAGAGCCGTGTGAAGCTGGCCGAAGCGGCCCTGGCGCAGGCGAGTGCCGAGCGCGAGCGGACCGTCGCGTCGGCCGCCCTGGCCAGAGCTGACCTCACCTATGCCCAGGCGCAGTTGCAGAACACGGTGATTCGCGCGCCGTTTTCCGGCACCGTCGTGCGCAAGATGGCCGAGATCGGCGAAAGCGTCGCGCCCATTCCGCCCGGAGTGAATATCTCCACCGCCAGCGGCGCCATCGTCGCGCTGGCCGATCTGGCGACGCTCGAGATGGAAGCCGACGTCAACGAGGCCAACGTCGCCAAGCTCACCGAAGGCCAGCCGGCCGAGATCACCGTCGAGGCGTTCCCTGATCGCAAGTACAAAGCCGTGCTGCGCCAGGTCATCCCGACGGCCGATCGCACCAAGGCGACGGTGCTGACCAAGGTGACGCTCATCGACAAGGACAAGGACCTCAAGCCCGAGATGAGCGCGAAGGTCACGTTCCTCGAGCCGCAGCGCGCCGAGGCGCCGGTGGCCGTCGAGGCCGTGCCGGCCAAGTCCGTGATTCTGGTCCCGCAAAGCGCGGTGGTGAATCGCGACGGGCCGAAAGTGTTCGAGATCGTCGGCGATCGCGTGCAGATGCGCACCATCGCCACCGGCGCCGTCCGCGGCGATCGCGTGATCGTCACCGATGGCCTGGCCGGCAGCGAGACGCTGGTGGACAAGCCAGCCGAGACGCTGAAAGACGGCGCGGCGGTCAAGAAACGGTAGGGGCGGGTTTCAAACCCGCCCACAGGGTTCTTCGGGTTCTTCGGGTTCTTCAGGTTCCTCGAGGTGCGTCGTGCCGTCGTGCCGTCGTGCCGTCGTGCCGTCGTGATTGTGGAGGAGATTGTTCATGGCCGCAGTTGATGTGCAGAGCGTTCGAAAGATCTACAAGCGCGACAGCCAGGAGATCGTCGTCCTCGACGGTCTGAGCCTGGAAGTGCCCGAGGGCGAGTTCGTCGCGCTGATGGGGCCGTCGGGGTCCGGCAAGACGACGCTGCTGAACCTGATTGCGGGCATCGACCGTCCCACGTCGGGCAAAGTCATCGTGTCGGGGACCGACCTGACGACGCTGTCTGAAGGCCCGCTGGCCAAGTGGCGCAGCCGCAACATCGGGTTCATCTTCCAGTTCTACAACCTGATCCCGGTGCTGACGGCGGTGGAAAACGTCGAGCTGCCGCTGCTGCTGACGAAGCTGCCCAGGAAGCAGCGCCGCGAACGGGCCATGACGGCGCTCAAGATCGTCGGCCTTGCAGACCGATCGCATCACTACCCGCGCCAGCTCTCGGGTGGACAGGAGCAGCGCGTCGCCATCGCGCGCGCCGTCGTGGCGGACCCGGCGGTCCTGGTCGCCGACGAGCCGACCGGCGACCTGGATGCCAAGAGCGCTGAAGAGATCCTGAACCTGCTGCAGACGCTCAACAGCGACTTCAAGAAGACCATCGTGATGGTCACGCACGACCCGCGCGCCGCCTGCCGCGCCCACATCGAGCGGCATCTGGACAAAGGCGTGCTGATGACGACCGTGGAGCGGCACGACGTGGCCGCGCCGGTTGGCGCACGCTAGTACCAGTTACGAGCTACGAGTTACGGGTTACGAGTCTCGGGAACTGACGATGAAATACCTGCCATACATCTTGAAACACCTGCGGAAGAACTGGATTCGGACCGCGAGCACCATTGCGGCCATGGCGCTCTGCATCTTCCTCATCGCCTCGCTGCAGACCGTGCTGGCCGCCTTTTACGGCACCATCGACACGGCAGCCACCGACCGGCTGATCACGCGCCACCGCATCAGCTTGGCCGAAGACCTGCCGATGGCCTACGAGGCGCGCATCGGCGCCATCGCCGGCGTGAAGCGGACGGCCAAGACCAACTGGTTTGGCGGCGTGATGGGCTCGAGCGGCGGCCAGCCGGACATGAGGAACTTTTTCGCCAACTTCGCGGTGGACGCCGAGCCGTACCTGGCGATGTACCCCGAGTACGGCCTCACCGACGCCGACAAGCAGGCGTTCATGCAGGACATGCGCGGTGCGATCATCGGGCCGGCGCTGGCCGAGAAATACGGGTGGAAGATCGGCAGCACGTTTCAGCTCGAAAGCATCATTCCGCCCTACCGGGCCGACAAGCCCTTCGAGTTCGTGGTGCGGGCGATCTATTCCGTCGACACCCAGAAGTACCCGAATCACGCCCGAGACATGATGCTGTTCCACTGGAAGTACCTCTACGAGAAGACGGGCCAGCGGGCGGGTGTGGGCACCTACAGTCTGCAGATCGCCAACCCCTCACAGGCCGCCGCGATCGCCAAGGCCGTGGACTCGACCTTCGAGAACAGCGACACGCAGACCAAGACCGAGACCGAGGCGCAGTTTGTCGCGAGCTTCCTCGCGCTCGTCGGCGATCTCGGCCTCATCCTGAATGCCATCGGCATGGCCGTGGCCTTCACGATCCTGCTGGTCACAGCCAACACGATGAGCATGGCCATCCGCGAGCGGCGCACGGAGATAGCGGTGCTCAAGACGCTGGGCTACCCGTCCGCCCTGGTGCTCGCGCTGGTGCTGGGCGAGGCGCTGGTCATCGGACTGCTCGGCAGCGGCCTCGGCGTGCTGATGGCCAGCACTCTGATCGGCAACCTCGGGTCCATTCCGGGCCTGCAGGGCTTCGGCTCGGTAGCCATGTCGGCCGGCTTGGCCGCCGGCATGTTTGCCGTCGGCGCTGCGATGGGCCTCATCTCGGGGTTGGCGCCGGCGGTGGGCGCCTATCGCGCGAACATCACGTCGATGCTGAGGCAGGTCTGATGGCGATCCCGATCTCGTACAACTTCCGCAACGTGATCGTCCGCTGGAGAGTCACCCTGCTGGCGCTGGCCGGCATCTCGCTGGTCGTCGCGGTCCTGATCGCGCTCACCGCGATGGCAAACGGCTTCAGGGTGGCGCTCAAGTCCACCGGCTCGCCCGACAATGCCATCGTCACCCAGCGCGGCTCAGGGTCGGAACTCACCTCCGGCTTCAGCAAGGACAACGCGAGCACGATCCTGGTGGACGACCGGGTGAAGCGCGACAGCACCGGCCGGCCGCTGGCCTCGCCGGAGATGATCGTGGTGGCCTCGATTCCGCGTCTCGGGGACGGCACCGAGGTCAACGTCACCGTGCGTGGCGTCTCGCCGATGGCGTTCCAGGTCCGCCAGAACGTGAAGATCGTCGCCGGGCGCAACTTCACGCCGGGGCTCTACGAGATCGTCGTCGGGCAGAAGGCGGCCGACCGCTACCAGAACCTCGAAGTCGGCGGCAGCATCAAGCTGCAGCGGCAAAACTGGAAGGTGGTGGGCATCTTCACGTCGGACGGCAGCAGCTTCGAAAGCGAGATCTGGGGCGACGTGGACGCGCTGGCGCCGGTGTTCAACCGGGCCGGCGGCTACCAGTCACTCACACTCAAGCTGAACGACTCGGCGCAGATCGAGAAGTTCAACGCCGACCTCAAGGCCAACCCGAACATGCAGGTTCAGATGATGAGCGAGCTGCAGTTCTACGAGGGCCAGGCCGGCCAGACCGCGACGACGCTGACCATCCTGGCGGTGTTTGTGGGCGTCATCATGGGTATCGGCGCCGTGTTCGGCGCGATGAACACGATGTATGCGCTGGTGTCGGCACGCACGCGCGAGATCGGCACGCTGCGGGCGCTGGGCTTCTCGCGCACGTCGATCCTCGTGTCGTTCATGATCGAGTCGGCGTTTCTCGCGCTCGTCGGCGGCCTGCTGGGCAGCGTCCTCGCGCTGCCGATCAACACGCTGTCGGGCGCCACCGGCGGGGCCAACTTCTCGCAGATCGCGTTTGCCTTCAAGGTGGACCCGCAGTGGCTCGTCATCGCGGTCGTGGCGGCCGTCTTCATGGGCCTCATCGGCGGCCTGCTGCCCGCCCTCCGCGCCGCACGCACGCCGATCACCGCCGCGCTTCGCGACGCATAGATCACGTACGCCAACCACCGCAGACACCGGGGACACAGAGGACGCACAGAGAACTTCTTGGGGTACGACGTACGTAGGCCGGAACTTCAGTTCCGGCACCCCCCTAGAAACTCTGTGCCGTCTCTGTGATCTCCGTGTCTCCGTGGTTGGCGTACGTAGACTCGTGACTGGCGTACGTAGACTCGTGGCGGGCGGGCAGACCGTCGCTGGCTTCCCGGTAGACGCGTTCTGGGACCTGCTGCACGTCCCAGGCCAGGCCGAGTTTCTCCATCGCCCAGATCGTGTACCACGTTACATCGAACTCCCACCAGTAGAAGCCGTTGCGCGCGGCGCGCTGATAGCGGTGGTGGTTGTTGTGCCAGCCCTCCCCCACCGCGAACAACGCCGTGAGCGGGTTGTTGGTGGAGTCGTCCTGCGTCTGGAACCGGCGCGACCCGAACAGGTGATTCACCGTGTTGATCGCAAAGGTCGCGTGCGCCAGCGTCATCGTCGGCAGGCAGAAGCCCCAGACGAGCCAGTCCCAACCGCCGATGCCGTACATCGACAGCGCCAGCGCCAGCGGCGGCAGGAAGTAGAACTGCTCGAGCCACACGATCTCGGGCGCGCTGCCGAACACCCGGACGACGGGGTTGGACGGGTGCAGCGACTTGTAACGGCTGTCGTTGAGGAACCAGCCGAAGTGCGCGTGGTAGAACCCGCTCATCTTCGGGCTGTGCGGATCGCCGTCGCGGTCGGCGTACTTGTGGTGGTAGACGTGATGTCCCGCCCACCAGAGCGGCCCCTTCTGCATCGCCGCCGTGCCGGCCAGCGTCCAGAAGAAGCGCGCGATGCGGTTCATCTGAAACGCGCGGTGGGCGTAATAGCGATGGAAGGCGAGCGTCAGGCCGATGGCGCGCAGGAAATGACTGGCCGCCCAGAGGCCTGCCAGCTCCCAGCGAAACGCCACCGTGAAGACGAGCAGCGCCGAGGCCTGAACGATCCAGAAGATGGTGACGGTGGCGGCAGGCAAGTACTCGGACTAGCCTTCTTCGCCGAATTCTTCCTCTTCGGGCGAGCCCAGGCGCGTGGACGGACGCAACGCCTCGCGGTAATCGTAGATGGGCAGATCGCGCACGTGCAGCGGCATGGCGCAGGCGGGCGACTTGTCGTCGACCACGACGATGACGGGGCTGCCCTCGACGCCGGCGCGAAACGCGAGCCGGCAACCGCAGGCGAGACGAGCGTGAGTGAAGCCCTTCAACATGGAGTGTGCGCCCATGTTACTACAGGAGGGCCTTGATATCTTTCTCGTAGCGGTCCTTGCCCACCAGCCCCGAGTGTTTGCGGCAGATTTTGCCGTCCCGGCTGATCAGAAACGTCGTCGGAATGCCCCACATCGGCCCGTACGCGTCCTGGAGGTCGTCGCGGCCCAGGCCCACCAGCACCGGGTAGTTCATCTTGAACTCGGCGGCAAACGGCGGGAGCTTGTCGGCCGGGTCGTCCACCGACACGCCCACCACCTGCAGACCCTTGCTGCCATAGGCATCCTGCAACTCGACAAAGCCGGGAATCTCCGCCTTGCACGGCGGGCACCACGTCGCCCAGAAGTCCAGCACGATGACCTTACCCTTGAACGAGGCGAGCGCCACGGACTTGCCGTTCATGTCGTTGACGGTGAAGTCGAGATTGGCCTTCTTGGCGTCGGCCGGACAGGCGTCGCTTCCGGCCGCCCTGGCGCCCGCGCCGACCAGTTCGGATGGCGCGGGCAGGCTCGGCACCAACGCGTAGACCAGCGCCGTGAGGGCGGCGGCGGCAATCACCCAGCGGACCACTCGTGACATCAAGATCCTTCCTAAAGATCCTTCCTACCTGGTGGCCTGGCGCATGTAGTCGGTCAGCGGCGTCAAGTGCCCGCCGTCTGGCATGACCAGCACGTAGGTTCCATTATGCCCTGACCACATCTCGGTGGTGTGCCCCAGCACGTCGTGCGCCTGCCGGGTGTGCCCCACGCCCGGGAGCATGTAGAGCGACACCGACTGGCCCTGCCAGGTGTAGAGCATGTGGGCGTTGGTGCCTTTTCCCGTGATGCAGCGGCGCGCCCCGACCAGTCGCAGGCCGATGTCGGCGTCGCTGGCCGGCACGCGGGCCGCAAAGCCGTATCGCTCGCGCAGGTAGTCGGCCGCGCGCCGTGGGTCTAGCATGCCGTCGTCGTGGTTCGTCAGGAAGCACTTCACGTGGTCGGCGGTCAGTTGCGCCGCCAGCACCGTCGTGGACTGCCGGGTCACGACCGCGGTGAGCCACAGCCCGCAGCCCAGCACGAGCGAGGCCGCCATGGCCGTCCGCAGCAGCCAGCGCTGGACGACGCGCGCTTGAGGGGGCCGAGCCTGGGCTGCCAGGGTGGCCAGCCGGGCGCGCAGCGCGGGTGGCGCGGTCGCGGACCTCAGATCGGCGGCGTGCCGCTGCACGATCTGCCGGGCGGCGCGCTCGGCGGTGACCCGTCGGTCGCACGCCGCGCAGCGGCGCACGTGCCGTTCCACGTCGTCGCGCTCAGCGGCGCTGGCAAGGCCGTCCACGTAGCCTGTGACGAGCCGGTCGATGTCTGTGCAGTGTGCCATTCTGATGATCGTGCCCACCGGAGTTATCCCCGGCCGGCCGCCTCTGCCGGACGCATCGCGTCACCCCCGGCTGTCAGCTTCTCGAACAACTGCCGCCGCCCCCTGGAGATGCGCGACATCACCGTGCCGATGGGCACCTCGAGCATCGCGGCGATCTCGGCGTAGGTGAACTCGTCGACGTCGCGCAGCCACACGGCTTCGCGAAACGCGTCGGGCATCTGGTCCAACGCAGCCTTCAGATCGGTCCCGAGCGTGTCGCGCAGGAGCAGGTCTTCGGGCGAGCCGCCCGATGCCGGTCGTGCCTCGGCCTGCTCGACCACCTCGCTTGCCACCGCCACCGGGTCGCGTCCGGCATCGCGCCGCCGGTTGCGCCAGGTGTTCATCAGGATCGTGAATAGCCAGGCCCGCACGTTGGACCCCGGCTCGAAGCGGCCCTGGTTGCGGAAGGCCTTCAGATACGTGTCCTGGACGAGGTCTTCGGCCTCGGCCGGGTTGCGGGTGGCCCGCAGCGCCGTCCGGTACAAAGCATCAGCCTGAGCCAGCGCCTCGTCTTCAAACGACAGCTGGTCACCCGACGTGCTGGCGACGGACGGAAAACCGAACACGTTACATCCGTGGGAGCTTCTACAGCCGTTAGCAGTGTAAACCCCTGCCGCTCCGGGGTTATTCCCGGGCGGCGCTGCCCGGCCTGTCCTGGTCCTCCGTAGCGAGTTTCCTGAATCGATGACAAGTCCCCAGACCTTTCGACGAATTCGGCCGTCTGATCAATGCCAGCCGGAGGTACGGGGCTTGCTTCGAGCCTTTCGTGTCGTGTTTCACGAGGCGCGGATCCTGCGTGTTTACGGCCATGTCTCAGTCACAGTAAGATGCAATCCATTCAGACCTCGACCCCTCGACTCCGTGTTACTGCCCGCGAGGAGACCTGTATGCGCACGCGCACGACGCGCTGCCTGACGGGACGTCTGACCGGGCTGACGGCGGCGCTGCTTCTGAGCAGCACCCTGTCGGCCGTGGCCCAGACGCCATACGTTCCGTACTTCGGCAAGAACCAGATCCGGTACGACAATTTCCGGTGGCACATCTACACCACCGATCATTTCGAGATCTATTATTACCCCGAGATCGAGCAGCATCTGGAGCGGGTGGCCGGATATGCCGAGAGCGCGTATCAGCAGATCAGCGCCGATCTGAAGCACGACCTGGCGTTCAAGATTCCACTGATCCTCTTCAAGACCAGCAGCGAGTTCCAGCAGCAGAACGTGATTCCGGGCGCGGCCCAGGAAGGCGTGGGCGCCTTTGCCGAGCCGTTTCGGGATCGCATGGTGCTGCCCATCGACGAGCCGCCCGACCTGCTCTACCGCCTCGTCGTCCACGAGCTGACGCACATCTTCGAGTTCGACATCATCCCGCAGTCGCTCATCCGCCGCAGCGTGCCGCTGTGGGTGAATGAAGGCCTGTCAGACTACATGACCGGCATCTGGCGTCCCATCGACTTGATGACGGTGCGCGATGCAGCGGTGGCCGACACCGTCCCGAAGATGTCGGAACTGGAAGGCTATGGCGGCTTCAGCAACCCGCGCCTGATCTACAACCTCGGCCACACCGTCTTCGAGTTCATCGAGTCCAAGTGGGGCAAGGAAGGCATCCGCCAGTTCCTCTTCGCGCTGCGCAAGAGCGTGATCGGCGGCGGCGAAGACGCGTACGAAGAAGCGTTCCAGCTCAAGCCCGAAGAGTTCGACCAGGAGTACGAGAAGTACCTGAAGGATCGCTTCAAGGCGTTTCGCGACAAGGAACGTCCGGCCGACTACGGGCGCAACCTCTCGCCGAACCCGCAGAAGACGAAGTACACCTCGGTGCTGTCGATCGAGCCGGCGCCGTCGGGCGACCTGATGGCCGCGATGGTCGGCAACCGGCGCGAGCAGGAGCTCGACATCGTGCTGCTCTCCACCAAGGACGGCACGGTCGTGCGCAACCTGACCAAGGGCTTCGACCAGGGGATGGGCTTTGCCTACATCTCCACACCCGGCGGCCGGTGGAACACCGTGTCGTGGATGTCGTGGTCGCCAGTCGGCGATCAGCTGGCGTACTTCGTGCGGACGGAGAAGGAAAAGACGCTGATCCTGCAAGACGTCGTCTCGACCGACGTCAAGCAGCGCTTCCCGATGAAGACCGTGGACGAGCCCGAGTCGCCGTCAATTGCGCCTGGCGGCCGCTTCGTGGCGTTTTCAGGCCTGCGCAACGCCATCGGCGACATCTTCCGGCTCGACACGACCTCCGGCGACATCACCAATCTCACCGACGACGCGTTTGCCGACTACGCGCCGACGTTTGCGCCCGACGGCAAGTCGGTCGTCTATCTGGCCCGCATCAGCGGCAACGAGAAGTTGTTCCGCGTCGATCTGGACACCAGGAAGAAGACGCAGCTCACCTTCGGCACGCATGACGAGGGCCAGGCCAAGTTCATCGACGACCACACGCTGGTGTTCCCGTCGACGGCCGTGAACCCCACGCAGCCGATCGAACCTGAAGTCGCGCGCAACGGCAACATCTTCAACATCTGGACGCTCGACCTGAAGACCAGCGAGCTGCGCCAGTACACCGACGCGGTCGCCGGCAACGTCTCGCCGGTCCTGCTGCCCGGCGACAAGACCAGCCGCATCGCCTTTGTGACCTACTACAAGAACGAGTGGGGCGTGCACACGCTCGAGCGCAAGGAGCCGATCCAGACGGCCCTGGCGAGCGACTTCGGCGAGGCCGGGGGCGAGATGGTGGACTTCCAGCCGCCGATGACGCACACGCTGGTGAAAGAGAACCAGAAGCAAAAGGGCACGTTCGAGAAGATGTTCCTGGACGGGCGTCCGCCGGTCAACGTCGGCGTCACCAGCGGCGGCGACCTGTTTGGCGGCACACAGGTCACCTTCGGCGACGTGCTCGGCGACAAGCAGTTCAACGTCTTCGCGGCGTCGATCTCGCAGTACCGGACGTTCTCGGTCAACTACACGAACCTGTCGCGGCGGTTCCAGTACGCCTTGCAGGGCTTCTCGCAGGAGTCCTTCTTCTACGGCACCGGATCGTACTTCTACGACCCGGCCTACAACCCACTCTTCCTGGACCGCGACAACGCGATCGCCACGCGCTCACTGCGCGGCGGCAGTGCGTTTGGCATCTACCCGTTCGACCGGTATCGCCGAATCGAGCTCTCCACCAGCGTCATCAACTACAACGAGCACTACAACGACCCTGCGCTGGAGGAGTACTCGAACAACTACCAGGAACAGCTCTACGGCACGCAGTTGTTCCGTAGCGGGACCTCGGTGCCGCTGGGCGTGGCCTTCGTGCAGGAGACGACGGTGTTCCGCGAGTTCGGGCCGCTGTCGGGCAGCACGATGCGGCTGTCCTACGAAGTGGCGCCCAAGATCGGCAACACGCTGTCGTATCAAACCGGCGACATCGACGTGCGCAAGTACATCCGCCTGGGCGGATCGGGACTCCTGGCGCTGCGGGGCAAGATGTTCAAGAGTTGGGGCAACGCGCCGGACTACACATTTTTTGGCGGCAACTCGGAGCTGCGAGGGTACGACTACCTCGCGTTTACGGGGCACAATGTCTACTTCATGAACGCCGAGCTGCGCTTCCCGCTGATCGAGGCGATGCTCACGCCGCTGGGTGTGATGGGCGGCGTGCGCGGCGTGTTCTTCTTCGGCACTGGTGCCGCGTACTTCAACGACCAGCCGTATCAGTTTTCGACGAGCAAGACCGAGTCGTACGCGCCGTATCTGGGGTCCGACGTGGACCCGGGCACCGGCGCGCCGATTCCCATCTACGGCCCGCCGGTAGACATCACCGGGTTCCGTCTGCGCGACGGCAAAGCCTCCTACGGCTTTGGCCTCGAGACCTTCGCGCTGGGCTTCCCCATCCACTTCGACTGGGCGTGGCGGACCACCTTCAACAGCCAGTGGGAAGACGCGCTGTACGCCTCGGTCGGCGGCAGCCAGGAGTTCCGCCGCGCGCAGTTCAAGGTGTGGATCGGGTACGACTTCTAATTGACGATTGCAGATTGACGATTGACGATTACGGGGCGCGGCGACCTTCGGGCGGCCGCGCCCCTCTCACGTACTTTGCATTTCGCAATTGGCATTTCGCACTTCTATGACTCCCAAGTCTCCGTCCGAGTCATTCACAGAAACCGTCCACGTCGTGCTGCCAAACGACGCGAACCCGCTGGGGTTCATCCTGGGCGGCACGGTGATGCACCTGATCGACATGGCCGGCGCGATTGCGGCCCTCCGCCACGCGCGCGTGCCTGTCGTGACGGCCGCCGTAGACGACCTGCAGTTTCTGCACCCCATCAAGGTGGGCGACCTGATCATCCTGCGCGCCAGGGTGAACGCGGCGTTCACGACGTCGATGGAAGTTGAGGTCGAGGTGTTCTCGGAAGAGACGCTGACCGGCGTGCGGCAGATGACCAGCCGCGCGTTTCTGACGTTCGTGACGGCGGATCAAGAGGGCGGCCACCGGGCGGTGCCGCCGCTGTTGCTCGAGAGCGACGGGGAACGCCAGCGCGCCGAGGGGGCGCGTGCACGACGGGCAGAACGGCTGAGGCGGCGCGCTGGGAATTGACGATTGGAGATTGACGATTGACGATTACGGGCGCTCATCCGAAGGCCGGGATGAATCCGACCGCCTCGGGGAAACACCGTAATCTGCAATCGTCAATCTGCAATGCCTATTTCTGGTAGAACTCCGCGTTCTTCTGCACGAAGTGCTTCCACTTGTCGGGCGTTTCGTCGAGCGCGAAGATCGCCTCGACCGGGCACGCCGGGACGCACGCGCCGCAGTCGATGCACTCGTCGGGGTGGATGAAGAGCTGCTCGGCCGCCTCAAACGTCGCCTCGTCCTTGCGCGGGTGGATGCAGTCCACCGGACACACGTCGACGCAGGCGCTGTCCTTCGTGCCGATGCAGGGTTCCGTGATGATGTACGCCATGTCGCTTCGCTCCTCCACGCCGCCGTGAGGCACCGAACACCTCAGGCGGGGATGTCCATCGATGTCGGCGGCAGCCAGCCCAGCCGCCGCGAGACCTGTCGCGCCAGCTCCCAGCCGTCGCGATTCATCGTGGTCACAAGCGGGGTCTCGTCCGCCGCATGACCGAAAATGCCGAGCCTCGCCACTTCACGGCCCGTGTAGTCCACCACCGGCGCGCATGTGCAGCCCAGAGGCGGCGGCGCGCCATCCACGGCAGGCGGTCCGAGACGGCGTAACACCGCCGCGCCGTCGGCCACGTCGCGCGGCCGGTCGAGCCGCAAGCAACCCAGGCGTCGGGTCGCCTGGGTCGGCGAGAAATACAGCGCGCAGTGCGCCGGCATCGCCTTGCCGTACACCGTCCGCATGGCCACCTCGTCCGCCCCGGTCGCCCACACGTAGGTGACCTCGTCGGCGGCCGGGATGGCGATGAACGCCCGCAGGCCAGACCCCAGCACGTACTCGCGCAGCACCGGGTAGGCGTGCAACCGCAGCTCGGAGCGGCCCAGGAACTGAAAGCTCAAGTCGAGCATCTTCAGCGTCAGGCCGTAGCGCTGCGTCTCTTCGTCCTGCCGCACGTAGCCGCGCCGCTTCAGCACACCCAGCAAGCGGTGCACGGTCGGCGCCGGCAACCCGAGCGCTCGCGCCAACTCGCCCACGCTCGCCCCACGGGGGGCGCGGCTGAGCGCCTCGCACACCTCGAGTGCCTTGTCGATTGACGTCGCCGTCACGGCCGACCCCTTGCCGTTCCACTATACGGAACGTTGTTTCATCTCTGAGTGTATGGGCGAGAGTTGGCAGGAAACAAGGGGGCGGAATGGTCGGATATTGGGATTGACGATTGCAGATTGACGATTGACGGTTGTACAACCCGGCGGTGGGGCAAACTCCTCAGGTGCTGGTGCTGGCGCTGATGGCGGCCGCGGTTCCGCTGGGCACACCGCACCAGGCGCTCACTCGGCTGTTCACCCCGGTCGCGGTGCCGCCTGGCACCTACGTGGTCTACACGTCGAGCGAGGCGATCGAGACGCTGACGGCGCGGCTGCGTGAGCTCGACCCGTCGCCCTCCCCGGGCGCCTGGGAGCCGTCACGGCCCGAGGCCCACGGGGCGTTCGGTCAGGAAGGCCTGTACGACGGCGCCCGGCTGGCCCGACTCTTCAACGGCAAGCGGATCACCGTCGTCCGCGGGTCGTTCGTCAAAGACGGCCAGCGGCTCGCCTACACGCTGGTGTCGCCGTACCCCGACGCCACACTGTCGCGCATCGTGGAGGGGACGATGGTGATCGAGTTCCGGGTGCCGCCGCTCGAGTGAACTCACAATCACGACGGCGCGAAGGCGCGATGACGCGAAGCCGGGGCCTAGCGGGTTCTCGTTGCGCCCGCGCGTGTCGCTCGGCGCCGACGTCGAGCCACCTCGCTCGTTGGCTCGATCAACTCGTCGCTGATCGACGCTGGTACGTCTGGCACACGCTTCAGCACCGCCTCGAACGCTTTGCGCGTTCCCCTCGAGGCGCGCGCATCGAGGTACTCGCTCGTGATGAGGGCCGACATCTTTTCGGCCACGGCCATCGCGATGAATTGATTGAGCGAGATGTCTTCGCGCTTCGCCAGCTCACGCACTTTGTCGTGCAGCGAATCAGGCAATCGCAAACTAAGGACACTCATGACTGGCCCCTCACACGCTTCAAGAACTCCGCTGGCCTGAGCGCTTCCAAACCGAATCGTTCTACTCCGACGAAGTCATCGACGTTGTGCGTGACGATAGCGTCGCACTCCGCTTCGACCGCAACTTCGAGTACGCACTCGTCGCTGGGGTCGCTGAGCACAGGCCGCCACAGGAAATACACCTCACGCCGGCTGCTGACGCTGCAGATGTAGTCCAGGACGGTGTCGATCTCAAGCGCCGTTGAACCAATCTCCGACACCTGTCGTCTGAGCGCCGCCTCGTACTCGAGCACCAGTGGAACCGACACCACTGTCTCGAAACGTCCCGTCCCCACCATCGAGAGAACCTGAAACGACGCGCCATTCCGCGAGCGCAGACCTGCGACCAGGACGTTCGTGTCCAGAACCACTCTCACCCTAAAATGGTATCACAAGTGATACCACAATCGGCATACATCTTCTATTGACACGAATGAAGATGTTTGCTACATTTTGATTCATGGGAAAGCAACTTCGAAAGTCGGCCCCCCTCGACGCCACCTTGACCACCTTTAGCACCCGCCTCACGCCGCCGGAGCAGGACCTGGTAGTTCGAGCTGCCAAAGCGCGCGGCTGGTCGGTGGCAAGACTGATCCGCATCGCTGCGATCGAGAAGGCCGCACACATTGTCAACACCTCTGAGGCAACCTCGTTTGACTTCAGGCGGATGGCAGTGCGAGTCGCGTGTCAACTGACGAATCCGGAAGCCTCCATCACTGTGACGAGAGAGTACCCGCCGAGTGATCCAACCGAGCCGCAGGTGAGGACGATGAGCTGGGCCGAGTTCTATGAAAGTGACATCGTCGACCCGACTGTCGGATGCGTCCACGAGGTGGAACGACTTCATCGAACGGACATTGAAGATGTATCGAAAGCGGTCAATTTCGGAGGCACGGAGTTCCTTCGAAGCGTCTTAGAGGAAAGCGCCAACTTCTTGAGAATTCTCGAGGAGCGAAAGACAGGCCCCTTGGGCAGGGCCGAGCCACCACAGTTGCCTCAGCCAGTTGACCCGTCCGCACTCATGAATGAGGAGTGAGCCGAAATGCCGTACGGAAAGATCGCTGTGAACCTGACTGGAAACCGTCTCCGTCTGGAGATTCTGTTGCCGGAGGCTGGTGAGCCTTCTTTCAGTGGCAACGCAGACAATCTCGTAGACCCGAACTGTTGGCTGCATCTATCCGGTCCCAATGGTGAGATCGCCGCGAAGGTCGTGGTCTGTCGACCATACCGCCGAGGCCGCGGAACCAGCGCCATTTCCCCAGGCAACGATTGGAGCCGGTCGTGAATGCCTTTCGACATCCAAACCGAGTGCGACTGATTATCCCTCGATACGTTTGCGTAGCCTGTCAGCAGCGGCGATCAGTCTTCTCCTATCGCGGCCGCACGCGCGCCGACCCGGATCATGATCTGTGCCCCCGGTGCTTTCGTGGGCTGCGCGACAGCCTCCGCTGACGAGGGACTTCCCCACTTCAGCGCACGGCAGATGGCGGAACTGAAGTTCCGCCCTACGTACCAGCACTCCGGCACCCGGGCACATCAACAAGACATTCGTACCTCGTAACCCGTAACCCGTAACCCGTATAATTCCCAGCGACCCTTTCCCCCGGGTCTTTGGGTGTCGGTGAACGCCATGTCCCTTATCCGCCGACTCGGCGGGCTCGCCCTCTTGGGCCTGCTGCCAGCGGCTCCGGTTTGCGCGCAGTTACTCCCCCAGGAGACGGTGTCGCTGGCCGGTGGCCGGCTGACGCTGGGCGGCGAAGTCACCGCCACGGTCGCCCCAGACGATGAGGGAACGTTCAACTACACCGACTACGAGCGCAGCGCGCTGCAGTTGCTGCGACTGGGCGTGACGGCGTCGTTCCGGCCGGTCGAGCGCATCGCGCTGGTGACGGAACTGCGCGCCGAGGGCGACACGAGCGGCGGGCCCTGGACGGCGACGCCGTTTGCCGCCTACGTCCGGGTCAGGCCCTGGAAGGACCGGCCGTTTGACATCCAGGCGGGCCGGATTCCCCCTGTGTTTGGCGCCGCGGGCCGTCGCATCTACGCCAACGACAACGTCCTCATCGGCTACCCGCTTGCGTGGCAGTACCTGACGGTGTTGCGAACCGACGCCGTGCCGTCCAGCGCCGACGAGCTGATCTACGCGCGGTCGGCCGGCTGGCGGGCGTCGTATTCGGTAGGCACCCCCGGATACGCGCGAGGCGTGCCACTCACCACCGCCTTCAGGTATGACACCGGCGTGCAGGCGCGAGTGGGTGGCGAGCACCAGCGCGTCTTTGTCGCGGCAGCCGTCACCGCCGGCACGCTGTCGAGTCCCGGCGCGCGAACAACCAACGGAGGGCCGCAGGTGTCCATGCGCCTGGCGGTCCGGCCGGCGACCGGGCTCATCCTGGGCGGGTCGTTCGCTGACGGGCGATTCTTCGCGGACAACCTGGCCGTGCCGGTGCCCGCCAGCTCGTCCGGGTCCGGCTACACCTACACCACGGCCTCGGCGACCACTGGCCGCTACCATCAGCAGACCTGGGGCGCCGACGCCGAGTACTCGCTCGGGCACTTCCTGGCGCGTGCCGAGATGGTCGCCGCGCGGTGGCGGCTGCCCGCCATTGGCACGCCGTCGATCGAGGAACCGCTGCGGTCGACCGGCGTCTCGGTCGAGGGCCGCTATCGCATCGCGCCCGGCGTGACTGCCGCGGCGCGCGTGGACCGTCTGTCGTTCAGCCAGGTGCGCGGCAGCTACCAGACACTGCCGTGGGACGCACCGGTCACGCGGGTCGAAGGCGGCGTGGCGTGGTCAGCGACGCGCAATCTGATTGTCCGCGGCACGGTGCAACACAACGATCGGTCGCGCGGCACGGTGCGGTCGTCCACGCTGCCGGCGTTGCAGGTGACGGTGTGGTTCTGAGCGCGCGCCTGCGGTGGGCCGTCGTGATGACGGGCGTCGGCCTCGTGCTGGCGGCGCGGCCGACACCGGGTCCCGCCCAGACACGGGGCGTGACCCTGCGCGGACGCGTCGAGATGCCGCGGACGACCTCGCTCACCGAGCGCAGGCCCTCCTCCGGCGACCTGGGCGACGGCCCCGTGCGCGACGTCGTCGAACGACGGCGCGCGGTGGTGTACTTCGAGACCGCGCCAAAGGGCGCGTTCGAGGATCGCGAGGGCGGCCGTGTGTCCCTGGACCAGCGCCACGAGACGTTTGTCCCACACCTGCTGGCCATCACCGTCGGTACGACCGTGGACTTTCCCAACAGCGACCGCACGTACCACAACGTGTTCTCGCTGTCCAAGGCCCGGCGCTTCGACCTGGGCCGCTATGCCGCCGGGCACTCCAAGTCGATCCGCTTCGATCGTCCGGGCATCGTGCGCGTGTTCTGCGACATCCACTCGCACATGAACGCCTTCATCCTGGTGTTCACCCACCGCTTCTTCAGTGTCGCCGACGCCGAGGGACGATACCAGATCGACCACGTGCCGCCGGGCACCTACACTCTGGTGGCGTGGGTGGAAGGCGCGATTCGCGACACCCGCAGCGTGCAGGTGAGCGCCGAGTCGCGTGGCGTCGAGCTGGACTTCCCGCATCGATGACGCTGCTCTCTTCGCTCACGAATCGCATTTTCATCGCCGCCTCGCTGCTGGCGATCGTCACTACCGGCGTGGCGGTCTACGTCGTCGGCCTGCGGGCGACGCACGAGGCCGAACTGGAGCTGGCGCGCGGTCTTGCCGAGGCCGGCGACCTGATGGACCAGCAGCGGCGGGCGTTGAGCGCCCAATCACTGCTCACGGCCCATCTGCTGGCCGACTTGCCCAAGCTCAAGGGCGCGGTCGAGACGCGCCATGCCGAGACCGTGGCGCCCATCGCCGCCGACTACCGACGGCAGGTGACCGCCGACCTGCTGGTGATCTCCGATCGGGACGGCGCGCTGCTGGCCGCCGTGCCGGCCGGTGCGGGCGCGCCGACGCCCAACGCGGTGACCGCGGCGCTGGGTGGCCGGGACGTGGTGGAGTTTCTGCCGGACACCGGCGGCGTGCTGCAGGTGGCCACGGTGCCGATTGCCATCGGCCTTGAAAGCCCGGACGTGCTCGGCACGCTGAGCGTCGGCGTGCGGCTCGATGCGCGGATGGCCGACCGGTTCAAGCGCGCGACACGCAGCGAGGTCGCCTTCACGCTCGACGGCACCGTGCGGGCTGCGACGCTGCCGCAGGCGACGTGGCGTGCATTGCAGCCGCTGCTGAACAGGCGCGGGGTGTCGCGCGTCTTGATCGGCGAGTCCGAGTACGTCGGCCGCGCCCAGCCGCTCGGGGCCAGCGACGGCAGCGACGCGGCGTCGGTCGCGGGAGCGGCGGTGCCGGCGGCGCTGGTTCTGCAGTCGCGCACCGAACGGCTGGGATTCCTGCGCACCGTGTATGCGGCGCTCGCCCTGGCCGCCGCCACGGCGGTGCTGCTGGCCATCGGACTCAGCTACGCCGTCGCGCGCACGATCACCCGTCCGTTGGCCGCCATCACGGCGACGATGCGCGAGGTGGCCGCGACGGGCGACCTGACGCGGAAGATCCCGCTGCGCGAGCCGTCGGCGTGGCAGGACGAGGACGCGCGCCTTCTGGCGACGACGTTCAACACGCTCACCGATTCGGTGGCGCGCTTTCAGCGCGAGGCCGCGCAAAAGGAACGCCTGCTGTCGCTGGGACGGCTGTCGACGGTCATCGCACACGAGGTGCGCAATCCGTTGATGATCATCAAGGCGGCGCTGCGAGGCCTGCGGCCCGAGGCACCGGCTGCCGACATCCGCGAAGCGGTGAAGGACATCGACGAGGAAGTCGATCGGCTCAACCGCACAGTGCACGACGTGCTCGACTTCGCGAAGCCGCCCAGCGTGCTGCGCGAGCCGGCCGATCTGGTGCGGCTGTGCCAGGACGCGGCCACCGCCGCCGCCGTGGGCGCAGGTCCCGCCATCGATCTCGAGATGCCCGACGCGCCCCTGGTGGCGTCCACCGACCCGGAACGGCTGCGCACGGCGCTGGTCAACGTGCTCTCCAACGCGCGACAGGCCGTCGACGCGCACGAGCGCGCCACCCCGCGGCCGGTGAACGGGCACGAGGCACCAGCGGTCCCGCTGACGCTGGACCGGCCCGATGACAGCCACGTCCGATTGCGCGTGAGCGACCAGGGCACCGGAATCACACCCGAGCACCTGTCACAGGTATTCGAGCCGTACTTCACCACGCGCCGCACGGGCACGGGGCTGGGCCTTCCCATCGCGCGCAACATCGTCGAAGGCCTCGGCGGCACCATCGGCGTGGCCACCGCACCGGGCCGCACGACTATCGAGATCGTCCTGCCGCTATGACCACTACCGGATTGATTCTGCTGGTGGACGACGAGGAGAAGATTCTCAAGACGCTGGGCCGCGCGCTGCGAGATGAGGGCCATCGCGTGGTGGAACGCGGGGATGCGCGCGAGGCACGGAGCCTCATCGCCGAAGGCGGAGTCGACGTGCTGGTCGTCGACAACCTGATGCCGGGGCTCACCGGCCTCGAGCTCATCCGCGATATCGTGGCGACCGTCCCGGAACCGGACCGGCCGCAGATCGTGATGATGACGGCGCATGCCACCGTGAACGACGCGATCGAGGCCATGAAGCTTGGCGCACTCGATTTCCTCCAGAAGCCATTCGAGATCGAACACCTCCTGGTGACGGTGAGCCGTGCTGTCGAGCATCAGCGGCTGCGCACGCAGCACCGGTACCTGCTCACCGAGCGTGACGAGGAGTTCAACCACTACGGGATCGTCGGCCGGAGCCGGCTGATGCAGGACGTCATCCATCGCGCCGAGCGCGTCGCCGAGACGCGCAGCACGGTCCTCATCACCGGCGAGACGGGCACGGGCAAGGAGTTGGTGGCCCGCGCCATCCACGACCGCAGCGCGCAGCGCCACATGCCGCTGATCAAGATCAACTGCGCGGCGATTCCCGAAACACTGCTTGAATCAGAGCTGTTCGGCCACGTGCGCGGAGCCTTTACCGGCGCGACCACCAACAAGAAGGGCCGGTTCGCCCTTGCCAACGGCGGCAGCATCTTCCTGGACGAGATCGGGATCATGCCCAGCGCGGTGCAGCCCAAGCTGCTGCGCGTGCTTCAGGAGCGGGAGTTCGAGCCGCTTGGATCCGAGCGCACCGAGCGCGTGGACGTCCGCGTGATTGCCGCCACCAACCGGGATCTGCGGCAGTTGGTGGGAGAGGGCCGGTTCCAGGAGGATCTGTTCTACCGTCTCAACGTCATCCCCGTGCACCTGCCGCCGCTGCGCGATCGGCGGGAAGACATCCCCGTATTGGCCGAACACTTCATTGCCAAGCATGCACAACGAACTGGCAAGCCCATCGACCGCGTGGAAGACGGCGTGCTCGCTGCCCTGCAGCAGTACGGGTGGCCGGGCAACGTCCGCGAGTTGGAAAACACGATCGAGCGCGCCGTCGTGCTCAGCAACAATCGCGTGCTGACCGTCAACGACATCTCGATTCTGGCGCCGCCGGTGTCGACGACGCCGGCGCTGCCGGCGCTGCACCTGCACCAGAACCTCGAGTGGGCCGAGCGCGAGACCGTGCGTCAGGCGCTCGAGCAGGCGCGCGGGGTGAAGAAGGACGCGGCCGAGCTGATGGGAATCAGCCAGCGGGCGCTGAGTTATTACCTCGCCAAATACAGACTCGAAAACGGTTGACCGGGTTGGGTCACGTTGGGCCGGGTTGACATCGGCTGGTCGGTTCGTAGGCCCGACCCAGTGGTCAGTAGCGGGCGGTCAGGGTGAACACGGCGAAGTGGTCGTGCTGAGCGGGCAGCGGGGGCTGACGGTTGATGAACTGCCACGTGTAGCCGCCTTCGACGGTGATGTGATCAGACAGTGCGCGGGCGACGCCGCCGCCGATCCGATGCCGGTCGACGCCCTGCGCGGGACCCAGGCGCGTGCCGCGCAGGGTGTAGAGGACCTCGTCGAGCACCAGCCACGACCAGCGGCGGCTGTGGGCAATCGGGTGCGCGGCTCGAAACTGGTAGCGCGCGCGCACGACCACCGACGGCGCCAGGTGCAGCCAGCGCTCCTCAACCCGCCCTCGATGCGACAGGGACCACGCGCCGACCTGGTGCTGCACCTGCACCTGTTGCCAGATACGATGCTCGCGCCTGGCAACAAACGATGCCGGCTCCTGGAACTCATAGCCAAGACCCAGCGCGGTGTGCTTGCCGAGGAGCCTGGCGACCTGAGCCCTCAGCACCGTCTTCGAGTAATCCGACGCGTCACGCTCCCATCGGGGCGCGACATCGACGCTGACTCGCCAGTCCACCGCGACGGTCTTGGTCAGCGAGACCAGCGCCCAGATCTGGCCATCCGCGCGGGCCGCGACGGCAGACGCCAGCCAGAAACCGATCGTCAGCAGTAACGTTGGCAGCCCGGCAGACGATCTCGCGTGGGCCGTGTGCACTGGGGAATTGCGCTCCGACACTGGACCGGCAGTTTACCAGAACCCCCGTGTTATCATCGAGATCCACCGTGTCAGAAGCCGAGATGCCCTCTGTCGCACCCCTCCGGATCATCCGTCCGCGAGACATCAGGCCGGGCATCCCGCGCGAGCCCAAGCCCGCATGGCTGAAGGTGCGCGCGCCGGGGTCGCCCAACTACCTCAGGCTCAAGGGCCTGATGAAGCAGCTGCGGCTCAACACGGTCTGCGAAGAGGCCCGCTGCCCGAACATCGGCGAGTGCTGGAACCACGGCACGGCCACCTTCATGATCCTGGGCGACGTCTGCACGCGCGCGTGCGGCTACTGTGCGGTGCCCCACGGCATGCCGACCGAGCTTGACACCGCCGAGCCCGGACGCGTCGCTCACGCGATCGCGACGATGGCGCTCCAGTACGTCGTCATCACCTCGGTCGATCGCGACGACCTCTCCGACGGGGGCGCAGAGATCTTTGCCAACACCATCCGGGCCGTCCGCGCCTCGCGTCCCGAGTGCCGTGTCGAAGTGCTGATCCCCGACTTCCAGGGACTCGAAGCCTCGCTCCGGACCGTCCTGGACGCCGGCCCCGACGTCCTGAACCACAATACCGAGACGGTGCCGCGGCTGTATCGGCTGGCGCGCCCCGGCGGACGCTATTCGCGCGCGCTCGAGCTGCTGGACCGCGCCCGCGCCATCGCCCCACACATCCCGACCAAGACCGGCCTCATCGTCGGACTCGGCGAAGAGTGGGACGAGCTGGTGCAGACCTTGAACGACCTGCGCTCGTCTGGCGTCCAGATCCTCACGATCGGCCAGTATCTGCGGCCTACCGAATCGCATCTGCGGATGGTCCGCTACTACCACCCCGACGAGTTCGCGGAGCTCAAGCGCATCGCGCTCGACCTGGGCTTCGGGCACGTCGAGTCCGGACCGCTGGTCCGCAGTTCGTATCATGCCCACGAGCAGGCGGACGCCCTTGCCGCCGCGCGCGGCTGACCCTGCGCTGCTTCCGCATCACGGCCCGACGCCCGCGCTTGCGGCCGTGCATCGCGCGATCGTCTCGTGCGAGCGCTGCCCGCGCCTGCGACGCCATTGCCAGCGCATCGCCATCGAAAAGCGCGCGGCGTTTCGCGACCAGCTGTATTGGGGACGACCCGTGCCGGGCTTCGGCGATCCGGCTGCGCGCCTGCTGGTGGTCGGCCTGGCGCCGGCGGCGCACGGCGCCAACCGCACGGGACGCGTGTTCACGGGCGACGGTGTCGGCGGCTCGAGCGACTTCCTGCTGGCGGCGATGCACGCCAGCGGCTTCGCCAACAAGGCGGTCTCACGCCACGTCAGCGACGGACTCGAGCTGCGCGACGCCTTCATCGCGGCCGCCGTCCGCTGTGCGCCCCCCGACAACAAGCCCACCCCCGAAGAGTTCGCCCGCTGCCAGACGCACCTGCTGGCCGAATGGGACGCGCTGCCCAACGTGACGGCCGTGCTCTGCCTGGGCAGGCTTGCGTGGGACGCCTGCTGGCGGGCCCTGGCTGCGCGAGGCCATCGGGTGCCACGCCCGCGCCCGCTGTTCGCGCACGGCACGAGCGTGCGGCTCGACGACGGCCTGGCCGTGCTGGGCGCCTATCACCCCAGCCGCCAGAACACCCACACCGGGCGTCTGACGCCGGCGATGCTGGCCGAGGTGTTTCAGAATTGCCGATTGACGATTGCAGATTGAGGATTACGCAGATGAGGGCCTGAGGCTATCACGACGCTTCAGAGGCCCGAGGCCAACGCAGCGCCGGCGCATTGCGCGTCGTTTCGGTACAATCACCGCATGCGCAGTACTCGATCCGCCCTTCTCGCCGTCGCGATCCTCCTGGCGCAGGCCGCACATCCCACCAGCGCGCAGGCGCCCGCGGACCAGCACGAGGCGCACCGCCTGCACCAGGACCCGAAGGCCTACATCGCTGCGCTCGACGATCCGCGGCGCGACGCCTATCAGAAACCCGACGAGGTGGTGGACGCCCTCGCCTTGAAGCCGGGCGACCTGGTCGCCGACATCGGCGCCGGGTCGGGGTACTTCACGCTGCGGTTCGCACCGAAGGTGGGGCCCACCGGGCGGGTGTACGCCGTCGATGTGAGCCCCGACATGGTGCGCCACCTGAACGCGCGCGTCCGCGACGCGAAACTGACCAACGTCTCGACCATCCTTGCGCCGCCTGACGACCCTCTCCTGCCGACGCGCGTCGACCTGTTCGTGATCGTCGATGTGTGGCATCACGTGGAGGATCAGGCAGGCTACCTGGCGATCATGAAGCGACAGTTGCGGCCTGGTGGCCGCGTCGTGATGATCGACTTCCACAAGCGGGACCTCCCGGTGGGGCCTCCGGTCGCGATGAAGATCGCGCGCGAGGATCTCCTCGCCCAGATGCAGGCCCATGGGTTCACCCTGGCCCGTGAACACACGTTCCTGCCCTATCAGTACTTCCTGGTGTTCGAAGCGGCGCCGTGACGTGACCGCGGGGCGTTGCCGCTCGCTTGTGAATTCCTGGTACAATGTGACGATGTCCCTGGGCCGCGCTCTGGCTCTCCTCCTCGGCCTGGTGGCGCTCGACACCTCCGCCGAGGCCGCGGATCGTGGTCACCACCGCCGCGCGACCGACGAACCGGTCCGCGTCTTCCTCGACTGCGTCGAGACGCGGTGTGACTTCGACTACCTGCGCACCGAGATCGCGTTTGTGGACTACGTGCGCACTCGTCAGGACGCCGACGTCCATGTGATGGTGACCTCGCAGCGCACAGGGTCGGGCATCGAGTACGCGATGCGGTTCATCGGGTTGGACCGCTTCGACGGCCAGACCGACGATCTCACCTACAGTTCATCGGACACCGACACGGCCGACGAGCGGCGGGCCGGCTTCGCGCGGATGCTGTCGCTGGGCCTGGTGCGGTATGTGATCACCACCGCCGCCGGGCGCGATCTCCGCGTGGTGGTTGCGGGCCAGGGACTTCCCCGCGAGCAGTCCCCCGCCCGCCAGAGCGACCCGTGGAACTACTGGGTGTTTCGCAGCCGGCTTGCCAGCCGAGTCGACGCCGAAAGCAGCGTGAGCTCATACGGGGTCAATGGCGCGTTGTCCGCCAATCGCACGACCGACGCGTGGAGGACCCATCTCTCCGCAGACGCCGCCTACTGGCAGAGTGACTACGACCTGGGGGGCGAGGATCCCTATCGAGGCGTGTCGCGCAACTCGGGCGTGCGCGCAGTGGTCGTCAAGAGCCTGAGCGACCGGTGGAGCGCGGGCCTGCGCGCCTCGGTGACGTCGAGCACCTACGTCAACCAGGATCTAGCCGGCCGCGTCGCGCCGGCCATCGAGTACAACCTGTTTCCCTACGCGGAGTCCACTCGCCGGCGCCTCACGTTGCAGTACGCGGCCGGCGTGCGGAGGTTCGTCTACGACCAGGTCAACGTATTCGGCTACACCGAGGAAACCCGGTGGGACCACAGCTTCGAGGCCGCGCTGGACCTCAAGCGGCCCTGGGGCACCATCAACGCGTCGGTGGACGGCGCGCAGTACCTTGACGATCCGCAGAAGTACAGGCTGAACTTCGACAACGAGTTCGACATCCGACTGTTTCGCGGCCTGTCGCTCAGCCTCACCAGCGCCGCCGCCGTGATTCGCGACCAGATTTACCTGCCGGCCGGCGAAGCAACGGCGGAAGAGATCCTCGTCCGGCAGCGCCAGCTCGAAACCGGGTACCGCTATCAGCTCTCGGTGGGGTTCAGCTACACCTTCGGGTCGATCTTCAACAACGTCGTCAACCGCCGCTTCGGCGGCTGAGCCCGTAGCCTGTAGCCAAGTACAATTCCTCCATGGCCGACCAGACGCCCCGCACGACGGGCGACGTCCTCGAGAAGACGCGGCACGAGCTGAAAGACCCTGAGCAGTGGCGCGTGCTGCTGCTCAACGACGACTACACGCCGATGGACTTTGTCGTCGAGGTGCTCGAGACCATCTTCGTGAAATCCCCCTCCGAGGCGTACCGGGTCATGATGCAGGTCCACACGCAGGGGTCGGGGCTGGCCGGCATCTATGCACATGAGGTCGCCGAAACGAAGGTCGCCACCGTCGTCGATCTGGCGCAGGAGGCGGGATATCCCCTCCAGGCGGCCATGGAAAAGGCTTGAATGTTCAGTCAAGCGCTCGAAATCGTCCTCACCATTGCGCATCGCGAGGCCGCCTCGCGGCGTCACACGCACCTGACGCTGGAGCACCTGCTCTACGCGCTGGCGCACGACCCGGACGGCGAGGCCATCCTTGGCGCGTGCGGCGCCGATCTGCCCAGGCTGCGCCAGGGACTGGACGCCTACCTCGCCGAGCACGTCGAGCAGTACGCGCGCGGGCGCGAGAAGGATCCGGCACAGACCGTCGCCTTCCGCCGCGTGTTGCAGACGGCGGTGCTGCATGTGCAGAGCGCGGGCCGCGGCGAAGTGCGCGCCGGAGACGTGCTGGCCGCCGCACTCCAGGAGACGCGCTCGTTTGCCGCGCAGGCGCTGCTGGCGCAGGGCGTCACCCGGCTCGACATCCTCAACTTCATCTCCCACGGCATCCGCAAGGTGCCCGACCCGCTGGCCGGCCAGCCGAACCCGGGCGACACCTCGTCGGTGCCCGCAACTGATGACGAGTCTGCGCCGGTTTCGCGCGATCCGCTGGCCGCCTACGGCGTCAACCTGTCGGAGCGCGCGGCGGCAGGGCTGCTCGATCCGCTGATCGGGCGGCAGAAGGAACTGCAGCGCACACTCGAGGTGCTGTGCCGGCGCCGGAAGAACGGCCCGGTCTTCGTGGGCGATGCCGGCGTCGGCAAGACGGCCATGGCCGAAGGGCTCGCGCAGCGGCTGCTGCAAGGCGACGTGCCCGCGGCGCTCGCCGGCGCCGAGGTCTTCGCGCTCGATACGGCGGCGCTGCTGGCCGGCACGCGCTTCCGCGGCGATTTCGAAGAGCGATTCAAGGCCGTGCTCGCCGCCCTGCGCAAGCGGAAGAACCCCATCCTCTTCATCGACGAGCTGCACAGCATCGTCGGGGCCGGCGCGACCACCGGCGGCACGATGGATCTGGCGACGCTGCTCAAGCCGGTGCTCACCAGCGGCGGGCTGCGCGTCGTGGGCTCCACGACCTTCGACGAGTACAAGCAGATCGAGAAGGACCGCGCACTGTCGCGCCGCTTCCAGAAGATCGCCTTGCAGGAGCCCAGCGCCGAAGAAACCGTGCGCATCCTGCAAGGGTTGCAGAAGCGCTACGAGCAACACCACGCGGTGGCCTACACACCGGCCGCAATCGACGCCGCCGCGAAGCTGGCCGCACGGCACCTGCGCGACTACCGCCTGCCCGACAGCGCCATCGACCTGATGGACGAAGCCGGCGCCGTCGTCCGCATGCAGGCGGCGGGTGCGGGCGAGCCGGCGGTGCTGCCGGTGGACGTCGCCGACATCGAGCACGTCGTGGCCCGCATCGCCAACATCCCGGCGCGCCAGGCCTCCTCGTCTGACAAAGACCGGCTGCGGACGCTGGACGAGTCGCTGCAGCGCGTGGTGTTCGGGCAGGAAGAGGCCGTGGCGCTGGTCACATCGGCCATCAAGCGAGCACGGGCCGGCCTGGGCATGCCGGAGCGCCCGGCCGGGTCCTTCCTGTTTACCGGGCCCACCGGCGTGGGCAAGACCGAACTGGCCAAGCAGCTTGCCATTCACCTGGGCAACGAGTTCACGCGCTTCGACATGAGCGAGTACATGGAGAAGCACGCGGTGGCCAGGCTCATCGGCGCCCCGCCCGGCTACGTGGGCTTCGAGCAGGGCGGCCTGCTGGTGGACGCTGTGCGGCAGCATCCCTACAACGTCGTGCTGCTCGACGAGATCGAGAAGGCCCACCCGGATGTG
>JAENWD010000173.1 GCA_016650245.1 Vicinamibacteria bacterium | reverse complement strand
GTCAGCTACTACGACTACTATCAGCCCGAGGCGTACGTTCCGGCCAGCGACACCTATATCGAGAAGGAATCGACGATCAACGAAGAGATCGACCGCATGCGCCTGTCGGCCACGCGGTCGCTGTTCGAGCGGCGCGACGTCATCATCGTCGCCAGTGTCTCGTGCATCTACGGCCTTGGATCGCCCGAGGCGTACTACGGGATGGTGCTGCCGCTCACGCGCGGGCAGCGCATCAGCCGCCAGGACGTGCTGCGCAAGCTGGTGGAGATCCAGTACGAGCGCAACGACGTCGAGTTCGGGCGAGGCACCTTCCGCGTGCGCGGCGACACCATCGAGGTGCACCCGTCGTACGAGGAGCATGCGCTGCGCATCGACCTGTTCGGCGACGAGATCGACGAGCTGGTCGCGATCGACCCGCTGACCGGCAAGACGCTGCGCCACCACGACCGCATCTCGATCTTCCCGAAGTCGATCTACGTCACGTCGCGCGACAACACCAAGCGCGCCGTCGAGACGATCAAGGCTGAACTGGAAGAGCGCCGCGGCGACCTCGAGCGCGAAGGCAAGCTCCTGGAAGCGCAGCGCCTGCACCAGCGCACGATGTTCGACCTCGAGATGATCCGCGAGATCGGATACTGCCACGGCATCGAGAACTACTCGCGGCACCTCACGGGCCGCGCGGCGGGCGCGCCGCCACCCACGTTGCTCGACTACCTACCCAAAGACGCCGTCATCGTGGTCGACGAGAGCCACCAGACCGTGCCGCAGGTGCGCGGGATGCACGCCGGCGATCGCTCGCGGAAGGAAGTGCTGGTGTCGTACGGCTTCCGGCTGCCGTCCGCACTCGACAACCGGCCGTTGAGTTTCGACGAGTGGGAGCGGCGCGTCGGGCAGGTCGTCTACGTCTCGGCGACGCCGGGGCCGTACGAGTTGAGCAAGGCCGGCGGTGTGGTCGTCGAGCAGATCATCCGCCCGACGGGGCTGATGGACCCGCCCATCGATGTGCGGCCGGTGCGCGGGCAGGTGGACGACCTGCTGCAGGAGATCCGGCTGCGGGCGGAGAAGCGCGAACGCGTGCTGGTGACGACGCTCACCAAGAAGATGGCCGAGGACCTGACGTCGTATTACCACGAGCTCGGCGTGAAGGTCCGCTACCTGCACTCGGACATCGAGACGCTCGAACGGATCGAGATCCTCCGCGATCTGCGGCGTGGCGTGTTCGACGTGCTGGTGGGCATCAACCTGTTGCGCGAGGGACTCGATTTACCAGAGGTCTCGCTCGTCGCAATTCTGGACGCCGACAAGGAGGGGTTCCTCCGCTCTGGCGGGTCGCTCATCCAGACCTCTGGCCGTGCCGCGCGCAACGTGAACGGTCGCGTCATCATGTACGCCGAGACGATCACCAATTCAATGCGGCTGTGCCTGTCGGAAACCGAGCGCCGCAGGGTGATTCAGGCGGCGTACAACGCCGACCATGGCATCACGCCGACCTCGATCGTCAAGTCGATCGACGACGTGATGTCGAGCATCGAGGAGCGCGACTACCTGGGCGTGCCCGAGGTCAACGCGAGGCCGCGGTTCCGGACCACCGGCGAGAAAGCCGCGTACATAGCGGATCTCGACCGGCAGATGAAGCAGGCGGCGGCCGACCTCGACTTCGAGAAGGCTGCGGCACTGCGCGACCAGATCCGCACACTGCGGGTGGCCGACCTGGGCCTGGCTGCCGCAACGGCGGAGCGCTGACCCGCATGCTGGCCTCGATCAACGAGTGGCTGAAGGCGGCCGTCCTGGAAGTGCAGGAGTACGTCCGCCTGTGCGCCGCGGCCGGGCGTGGCATGGTCACCCGCCCGTTCTACTACCGTGACATGGTCGAGCAGTTCGACCAGATCGGCGTCGGTTCGCTCACCGTTGTGCTGCTGACCGGGTTGTTCACCGGTGCGGTGTTGGCGTTGCAGAGCGGCCTCACGCTGGATCAGTTCGGCGCGCGGCCGTTCGTCGGCCGGCTGGTGAGCGCGTCGATGATCAAGGAGCTCGGGCCGGTGCTCACGGCGCTGATGCTCGCCGGACGCGTGGGTTCGGGCATCGCGGCGGAACTTGGGTCGATGATGGTGGCCGAGCAGATCAGCGCGCTGCGCGCGCTGGGCACCGACCCGGTCCGCAAACTCGTCGTGCCGCGGATTCTGGCCGGGACGCTGATGTGCCCGGTGCTCACCGTGGTGTCCGACTTTGTCGGGATCCTGGGCGGCTGGGTGATTGCCACCTCCCAGCTGCGCGTGGAGTCGGGTGTCTATTGGACCTCGGTGCTCGAGGGCCTGTTTTGGCAGGACCCGTGGATGGGCCTCATCAAGCCCTTCTTCCTCGGCTTCGCCATCGTCAGCATCGGGTGTCATGTCGGCCTGCGGACGCGGGGCGGCACCCAGGGCGTCGGGCGCGCGACGACCAACGCCGTCGTGGCGGCGTCTGTCGCCGTGCTGGCCGTGGACTTCTTCATCACGCGCCTGTTGTTCACGTTGATGTATTGAGTATGCCGGCCGAAGACCCTCGTACTCGCCAGGAGATCCTCGACGCCACGGGCGCGCCCATCGTGATGTTCGACAAGGTGTCGCTGGCCTTCGACGACAAGGTGATCCTGCGCGAGGTCAGCTTCACGCTGATCAAGGGGCACACGAAGATCATCCTGGGCGCCAGCGGCGCCGGCAAGTCCACGGTCCTGAAACTGATTCTCGGCCTGTGGAAGGCCGACGGCGGCGTCGTGTGGGTGAACGGCGAGCGCGTGGACCAGATGGGCGAGCACGACCTGATGCGCGTGCGCACCGACCTGGGCATGGTGTTCCAGGAGGGCGCGCTGTTTGACTCGCTCACCGTGCGCGAGAACGTCGGCTACAAGCTGTGGGAAGAACTGCGCTGGCCCGACGACAAGGTCAACGCGCGCGTGGAGGAGATCCTGGGTTTCGTGGCACTCTCCGAGCACATCGATAAAATGCCGTCGGATCTGTCGGGCGGGCAGCGGCGGCGCGTCGCCATCGCCCGCGCCATGGCCGCCAAGCCGCGCGTGCTGCTGTACGATGAGCCGACCACGGGGCTCGACCCGATCACCGCGACCACCGTAGACGAAGAGATCGTCAAGTTGCGCGATCTCGAGGGCGTCAGCTCGATCGTCGTCACGCACCAGTTGCGCGATGCGTTCTACATCGCCACGCACAGCGCCGAGCGAAGCAACGGAGGGGTGCGGATCGTGCAGGCCGACCAGGAGAAGTCCGAGGAGGCCGAGTTCATCATGTTGCGCGACGGCCTGGTCTGTTTCGAAGGGCCCGCCGGCGAGTTGCGGCGCTCAACGGATCCGTATCTCAAGACATTTCTGTCGTAGGACCATATCCATGCCACGCACACGTTCGCTCGCCTGGTCGGAACTCAAGATCGGGCTCCTCACGCTGACCGCGGTGGCGGTCGCAGGGTTCGTCATCTTCCTGCTGAGCGGCGAGGGCGGCTTCTTCTGGCAGCGCTACGAGCTGCGCGCCAAGTTCAACGACGTCGCGCTGCTCAAGTCGGGCGCCCCGGTGCGTGTGGCCGGAGTGGCGGTGGGCGCTGTGAGCGACATGCAGTTTGACGGCGCCGAAGTGGAAGTGCGCTTCTACCTGTCCAAGGAGATGCAGCCGCGCGTCACCGACCAGTCGGTGGCCTACATCGGCTCGGTGTCGCTGCTTGGCGAGGGCGCCCTCGACATCTCGCCGGCGCTGGGCGGCACGCCGATTCCCGAAAACGGCTACGTCAAGACCAAGCGGACTCCGGGGCAACTCTCCGACGTCGCCGAGTCGGCCACGCAAAGCCTCAAGGAAGCGACCTTGCTCATCCAGGACATCCGGCAGGGCAAAGGCACGGTGGGCAAGCTCTTCACCGACGAGCAGCTCTACAATGAAATCCAGGGCTTCGTGAACGCGGCCGAGAGCGTTGCCACCAACCTCGAGAAGGGCCGCGGCACGGCCGGCAAGCTCCTGACCGACGATGCGATTTACACTGAGCTCGAGGCCTCGCTCGTCAACCTGCGGACCCTGACCGACAAGCTCAACCGCGGCGAAGGCAGCCTCGGCAAGCTGATGCAGGATCCGGCATTTGCCGAGTCGATCAGCTCGACGGCCAGGAACCTCGATACCCTGACCGCCCGGCTCAACAAGGGTGAGGGCACGGCCGGGAAGCTCCTGACCGACGACGGCCTCTACAGGCGCATCGACGCGCTGACCGGCCGGCTCGACACGTTGACCAGCGACTTGAACGAGGGCAAGGGCACGGCCGGCGCCTTGCTGAAGGACCAGAAGCTGTACGACAACCTGAACGCCGCGGCCAGCGAGCTGCGCGGGCTGGTGGCCGACATCCGCAAGGACCCGCAGAAGTACTTGCGTGTGAAAGTCAGTATTTTCTAGAGTAGTAGTAACCACGTGAGGCTTGGCCTTGCGGTTTTGGAGGCGTGACATCATGTCGAGAAACGAATCCGGCGGCGGCACCGTGCTGCTGGCCTTTCTGACGGGCGCCGTGGCCGGCGCGGCGGTGGCGCTGTTGTTTGCGCCGGCGGCTGGCGAGGAGACGCGGCAGTTCCTGACCGACAAAGCGCGCGAGAGCCGCGAGCGAGCGCTGCAGGCTGCGCGCGAAGGGCGCGAGACCTTGAAGCGCCAGAAGGACCAGATCGCCACGGCCATCGACCGCGGCCGCGATGCCTACGTGAAGGCGCGCGCGGGTGAGGAGACTACGTGACCGACTGGAGCGCGATCTTCCTCGGCATCATCGCCCTGTCGGTCAGCGTGATGGCGGCCATCCAGGTGGGCATCGTCGTGTACGGCGCCCGCCTGGCGCGCCGCGTGGACGCCCTGGCGGCGCAGGTGGACCGGGAGATCAAGCCCCTGTTGACGCACTTGAACGCGATCGGCGAAGAAGCCGCGCGCGCCACGGCGCTGGCGGCCGCGCAGGTGGAACGCGTCGATCGCCTCTTTGCCGACGTCAGCCTGCGCGTCGAAGAGACGGCGACGGCCGTACAATCGGCCATCGTCGCGCCCGCCCGTGCGGGATTGGCCCTGCTGACCGGCGTGCGAGCGGCATTCGATGCGCTGAAGGGTATGCGGCAGGCGAGCAAGCCGGCGCACGCGGCCGCGCCCGACGAAGACGATCCGCTCTTTATCGGCTGAACGCCGTCGGATTCGCCCTATCGCACGTTGACTCGCAGGGGCGGCTGGGACATCCTTAGCCGCATGACGCGTTTCCTCCCGTCGTTTGCCCTGATCCTCGCGCTTGCCGCCGGCATTGACACGCCGCTGGCCGCGCAGCAGGACGCGAACAAGACGCAGGCGCTGGCCAAAGAGCTCACCGACCTCCTGCAGAAGCAGAAACTGGATGCGATTGCCACCAGGACGGGCGAGGACCGCTTCGCGGCGATCCTGTTCATCCCCGGAGTGCAGATGCTGGCGGTGTCGGCCCGCTACACCGCGCCGGCGCTGTTGAACGAGAAGATCATCGGCCGTCAGTACCGCGACATCTACCTGGACCTCGCCAGCGCCTCGGTCCCCGACTCGAAGCTGTTCATCGAAGACATGCAGGGCGATGGGTTGCGGTTCGAGCGCGTCGGCGACACGCCTTTCGACATCGTCACCAAAGGGATCGGCCCTGCCTTCAATCTCGACGGCGACCACAAGAAGAAGAAGATTTCTGAAGACGAGTACCGGCGGACCTGTGCGGACTTCGAGGGGGCGTACGAGAAGATCCTGATCGCGTTGATCGAACAGGCCAAGAAATAATTGACGATTGCAGATTGATGATTGCAGATTACGGGACGTCGGGATGCACCCTGGCGTTCTGGATCGCAACCCTATCCCGCAATCTTCACTCCGATCCCATTGGCAATAGACATGGTGCCTTCAAGGTGCGCTACCGTCGCTTCTTGGGCGCCTTCACGGCGCTGACGTCGGGCACGTCTTCCCCAAGCGCCGTCGCCAGGTCGATCTGGTGTTCCTGCTCCTGGCGGAGAATCTCGCGGATGTCTTCGGCAATGGCGTATTCGCCCAGCGCCTCGCACTCCCTGACCCGATCGCGATAGTTCCGGATCGTCTCGTTCTCGTTCTCCAGGTCCGCGCGCAGCATCGTCCTGGCGTCGTCGGACAGCTTCACGCCCTTGGGTGTCGCCGTCGGCATGCCGCCGAGGTAGTCGATCTGCCTGGCGATGGTGATGGCGTGGTGTAGTTCTTCCCCGGCGTGAACTTCAAGCTCTTCGGCGATGTTCATGTACTCGGGGCCCTTGAGGACCTGCGAGTACACCACGTAGGCGATGATGGCCTGGTACTCGCGGGCCAGATCCTCGTTCAGGCGGTCGATGAGCTGGGCACGTGTGACCTGCGGCTCTGCCATGACGTTTGTTCCTCCACCTGGCAAAGTGCCAATTCTATGCCGGTTCGCGCGTCGGCGCCACCAGTGTCCGTGACCGCGCATCCGCAACTGACATCCGATGTCGGAATCGAGTACAACCTAGCCCGTAAAGGAGTCGCCGCATGTCTGTTCGCGTAAGGCTGGCCGCCGTCGTCTGGACGGCCGCGTTGTTGGTGCCCACCCACGCTGACGCCCAGATATTCACGCTCACCCGGGCGCAGCTCATCGAGCTGAGCGCGCAGAACCCTTACGGGCGCTTTCCCGATGGCCGCCCGAAGGTCCCCGACGCGCAGATCGAGCGCGCCCGCGGGTTATCGGCGGAGGACGTGTGGGCCGTGCTGCCCGGAAAGGGCTTCCGGAACCAGTACGAAGACGGGTTCCGCATCCTGCATCCGGGCACCAAGCTGGTCGGCCGGGCGTTCACCGTGCAGTTCATGCCGGTACGGCCAGACGTCGAGGCCGTGCTCAACGACAGAGCCTCAAAGGCAGGCCTGCCTCGCCCGTCAAACCAGTTCGCGATCGATCAACTGCAGCCGGGCGACGTGCTGGTCGTGGACCTGTTTGGCAAGCAGGAGGGCGGGACCATCATCGGCGACAACCTGTTCTACTACGTGATGAAGACGACCAGGACCGGCGGCGTCGTCATCGATGGCTCGGTCCGCGATCTCGAAGGCCTGTCGCAGATCCCGATGCCGGCCTATTTCCGCCATGTCCATCCGACGCCGATTGGCCAGGTGATGCTCACCGGGATCAACGTGCCCGTGCGCATCGGCCAGGTCACGGTGATGCCAGGCGACCTGGTCGTCGGCGACCGCGAGGGCGTCTACTTCGTCCCCCCGGCGCTGGTGGACGAGTTGCTCGACAAGGCCGACGAGATCCACATTCACGACGAGTGGACCAAGCGCAAGTTCGACGAGGGCAAGTACAAGTCGGCCGAGATCTACGGGTCGCCGAAGGACCCGGCGTTGAAGAAGGAGTACGAGGAGTACTTGAAGAAGAGACTCGACGAAATCAGGAAGAAGTAGTCCACCTTACCGGCTGACTCACCATGTCGCTTCCCTCCGGGTCGAAGCTTGCCCGCGACGGGCGGCTCACCCGAACGCCTCACGGGCGGGCGTTCGCGCCATCGCACTCAGCGGGCGGCTCGTGGAGCGTCCTGCACCGCCACCAGGGCTCGACGCTCCGGATCGTAGGTGACCAGGACTACCTTGCGTGTCGAGAAGCGCAGACGCTGCTCGATCGACGAACGCGGGGGGACGGCTTCGCCGCGTTGTTGCTGGTTCGCCTCACGCTCAGGCCGCGTCGCTTCGGGGTGATTCTCAATCGCTGCGACGGCCGGCGTGCCTGAATCCAGGCGCTCGAACCGCACGGCGATGACGGCCTCGCCCGCGGGCAGGGAAAACTCCTCGAACACGTAGAGTCTGCGGTCCTGACGCAGGCCTCCGCCGCGCACGACCCGCTCGCCGATGATGGCGCCGTTGTATCGCACCTCGAGCCGATACGCCGCGGTCGTGCCTTCGCAGACGACTGCCTGCCGCATGTGCTGCGGCAGCCGCGCCAGTTCCTCGTCGCTCTGCTGCCGGCAGGTCTCGATGCGTTCCGGGCGGGCGCTCCACGCGAGTCGCAGCAGGGCATCGGGCGAGCCATGCGCGGTCATCGGGGCGCTCGAGGCCCAGACCAGGCCGGCCATCGCTGCCACGGCGAGCGCCGCGCCTAGTGCCCGATCGAGGCGCGTCATGGTTCTCCCCTGGGCGGCGCCGCTTCACACTCCACCCCCACGTCGAGCGTGTCCCCGACGTCGGGTGGACCGAGCGCGGCAGCGTCGGCGGCAAACGCGCGCACGGTCTCGACGACATGCGCCCGGTCGCCGGCGCTCGCGTGCGCGATCCTGACCCTGGTGCGACTGACGCGAGGCTGCAGCTCGGCTGCCCGCGCGTGGTAGACGCGCTGGGCGAGCCAGCGGGGCCCTTCGCGGCTCCAGCAGTCGCGCGGCGGGCAGGCGAGCACCAACACGCCACCGGCCCCGCCACGAAGGAGGATCTCGATCACCGACGTATGCAGGTTGCCGGCACAGCCAACCGGATAGGGCACCCCACCTGCGGCCGCCACGTCGGAGGCACAGGCTCCGGCGCCGTGATCGCAGCAGATGACGACGGTCTCGCCCGCGCGGCGCTGTGGCGCGGAGATGAATTCACGCACCGCGTCCATCTGATCGCGTCCAGTCCGCCCAGGGGGCCCCACGCCCATCGGCGAGCACGACCCGGCACAGATGCCACAGCTCACACAGAGCGCGGAGTCGACGCGGGCCACGAGGTCGGAGCGGCGGCTGGTGCGTTCAAACATCGTGATGGCCCCGTACGGGCAGTCGAGCGAGCACTGCACGCACCCCACACAGATGTCTTCATCCACCACCGACGGCGCCGCGGCTTCTGCGCCGCGTCGCGCAGTGAATCCGGGCACGGCGAGCAGGGCCAGACCAAGGGCCGTCGCCAGCAGCAACGCGCTCCCGCCGCTCAGATCCTGCGTGAACGGGATCCAGAAGGCGAAGAACAGGTCGGCCGGAACCTGCAGCGGCAGCACCAGCGGATCGGCCTGCGGCGCCATGGCCAGTGGCCAGACGACCGCGGTCGCGGTAAGCGCGCCGATCACCAGCCACATCACCGGCCGCGGCGGGAGTAATAGCGGCCGCGCGAGCCGGCGTACGTGCAGCCAGAACACGACCCCCATCGCCAGCGGAATCCCGATGTGCGCGAACAGGTTCAGGAAGAAGAATGCGGTTGGCAGGGGCTGCTCGCCAGTGAACGCGCGGCTGGTCGGTTCTGAGAGCACCGGCAGCGCGTCGAGCATGCGCGCGCCCTCGCGAGCCAGGTGCTCGCCGAAGGTGTCCCACACCATCACGTACCCCGTCCAGCCGCAGATCATCAGCAACAGCAGGAGCAGGCCTCCGGTCACCCAGGCCAGCGCGCGTGCCCCCCAGCTTCGTCCCTCCGCGAACATCCGGAGCATGTGAACGGCGGTCGCAATGACGGCGAGATCGCTTGCGTAGCGGTGCAGGCCGCGCACCCAGTTTCCCGTCCACGGGCTGGCGGTGAGGCTCGCCACCGACTCCCAGGGCGTGCCGATGCGGTAGAACAGGGTCAGCCAGAGGCCCGTCACGACCAGGGCGAGATAGAGCGCGACGACGATCGTTCCGCTCTGGTACAGGGGGTTGAACCGCTGCGTGTAGAGGCGGTTGCAGAGCCCGTCGGCCCACGTGAGCAGTCGGAGCACCAGGCGCTCGGTTGGGTGGGCGAGGGCGGCCATCAGGGCGTGCCGACAGTGTCCTCCAACGCCTCGCCTGCTGATATGACGGCGATCATACCCATCCTCGCGGCGGCGGCGTAAGCTGCCTGCCGTCACGAGTGACCCCGTCAATCTGCTGTAGCAGGGAGCGTCATGGACAACCCGTCTCAGACACCCGTTCCCGCGGATCGCGCCCCGCTCGGTCAGCGCCTGTTCGACAACGTGTTCCTCCTCCTGGGAGCTGGTCTCCTGATCATGCTCCTCCTCTACACGGGCTGGGGCCTCTGGGAGATCACGACGCTCCCGGTGGGCGAACTGCCATGAGGTTCGCCGATGCACACTGACACGCACACCGGACTCGACTCTCCCAAGGGCAACTGGTGGAAACCCGCGCACAAGTCGGAGAAGGTCTGGGTGGGGATCGCCTTTGCGTGGTGCATGGTGCTGTTTGCGATGATGCCGCTGTGGCACTGGAAGGGCGGGCAGAACCCGTCCGGGATCCGGACCCGCACGACGCCCCAGGCGTTTGGCGCACGCGTCGGCGAGTTCATCAAGCAGTACCAGACGGGCGACGACCGCGGGATGCCGATCGTCACCCCGCCGCCGGGCGCTGACGTCTACCTGGCGGCGGTGTCGTTCCAGTGGATGCCGATCATCAGGCTCCAGAAGAACGCGGAATACACGCTCCACCTGTCGTCGCTCGACGTGAATCACGGGTTCTCGCTCTACCCGATCAACGTCAACTTCCAGGTCGTGCCAGGGTATGACTACGGCCTGCGGGTGACGCCCAACGCTTCGGGTGATTTCCGCATCATCTGCAACGAGTTCTGCGGCATTGGCCACCACATGATGGTCGGACGCGTCATCGTCGAGGACGCGCCCTTGTCTGCTGCCGCGTCAGGAGCCACGCGATGACCGCCCCTGCCATTGGCTTCCGGACGTGCCCTTCCACCGGGCGTCGTATCGACCTGGGCGCCCAACGCCTCATCAAGGTGCACGCGGTGGCCTCGATCGTATCCTTGCTGATCGGCGCCGTCGCGGCGGTGCTGATCGTGCTGACGCGGTGGCAGGCGGTGCACCTGCTCCCGGCGGTCTGGTTCTACCGCATCCTCGGCGTGCACGGCATGAGCATGCTGATCTTCTTCATCATCTTCTTCGAGATGGCGGTGCTG
>JAENWD010000172.1 GCA_016650245.1 Vicinamibacteria bacterium | reverse complement strand
GTCTTCGGGCGCACCGCCGGCGGCCCCTTCTTCGCCCTGCGCTTCTCCTGCCGCCGCTCTTCAAACCACCCGGCGACCTGGTGCTCCAGCCACTCCGCGGTCACGCCGCCGGCCAGCGGCAGCACAAGGACGTCCAGGCCTTCCATCAGCAGAGCCTCGGTCGCCTTCTGGGAGGCCGGCGGCGCCGGGCCCAGCGCGATGATCTCGAAGCCGCCGTCCTCGGGAAGGCGGCCGGCGAGCATCGCCATCGCGCGGATGCCGTAGCGCCGCACGTACACGGGCACCGTATTGCGGGGCTCAAGCCCCGCCGCCTCGTCAACGTCATCGTCGGTCTCCTCGCCGACCTCGCACGCGTAGCCGGCACGCTCGAGCAGCAGCGCCAGGTCGTCGGGTAGCAGCGACTCGTAGACGGCGCGCCACGTGGCGCGACTGTCCGCGACGGCCTGCACGTCCAGCGCCTGCTGGCCGCGATAGTCCAGCGCGTCGTAGAGCAGCGCGATCACGTGTCGCGCCAGCGCGGTGACGTCGCGCGGGGTCTGCACGTCCACGTCCTTCTGGTAGTTCTCGGCCTCGCCTGCCATCTGGAAGCCCGCCGCCTGGATGCGCTGCGCGCGGTCGCCCGCGAGGTAGGCCTCGGTGGGCGCGTGCCACTTGCCCGACGACACCTCCCACAGCACAGGCTCGCCAGGCTCGGACCAGAACTGCATGAAGATGCCTGCGTCACCAGGCAGGTCGTAGCTGAACACGCAGAACCGGTAGTCACCGACGTCCCAGTCGTCGTCCCACAGGCAGACGCGACCCAGGACCTCTTTCAGCTCGGGCTCGAGCGCGGAGGTGAGCTGCGCGCGCGTGCGAGGGCGCCTGGAGGCGCGGAGCAGGACGTAGGTGTCGGGGAGAGACGGCATGGTTGGGTCAGGTTGGGTCAGGTTGGGTCAGGTTGTTGCAACTATGTACATCTCGATGTACATTTATCGCATGTCCCACAGGTATTCGATTGCCGAAGCCCGATCGCAGCTTCCCACCATAGTGGACCAGGCCGAAGCCGGGCGGGAGATCGAATTGACGCGCCGGGGTCGGCCCGTGGCCGTTGTCGTCTCTTGCCAGGCGTTCGAGCATCTGCGAGGCCGACGTCGGTCCTTCGGCGATGCGTACCGGGGCTTTCTCGAGCGGCACTCGCTTGACGCGATCGGGCTGGACGACAACCTGGCCGCCTCCACTCGCGATAAGTCCTCGGGCCGGCCGGTCGCGCTGTGACGCTGCGCTATCTACTGGATACGAGCATCGTGTCCGATCCGGTGTCCAGGAAACCGGACGCCGCTATTGTCCAGCGGCTCGACGAGCATGGCCCGGAGTGCGCGATTGCAGCCCCGGTCTGGCACGAGCTCACCTACGGGTGTCGCCGGCTGCCCAAGGGCAAGCGGCGCGCCGCGCTGGAGAGCTATCTCCGTGACGTCATCCGTGCAGCCTTTCCGGTACTGCCGTACGACGAGGCGGCGGCGAGGTGGCACGGCGAGGAGCGAGCGCGTCTCGAGGCACTCGGGCGCCCAGCCCCATTTGTTGACGGCCAGATCGCGGCGATCGCTCACGCCAACGGGCTCATCCTCGTCACCACGAATACAAAGGACTTCGCCCGGTTCAAAGAACTCACCGTCGAGAACTGGTCCAAGCGGCGCGCTCGTCGCTGATGGAACAGGACTAAAGGTAATGGCGCGCTACGTACCGCGCTACGTGAGCTTGCGCGTGACCCAGGTGAACGACTGCACGTCGATGAAGTCGGTGGCGCCAAGCGGCGCGAGCTTTTCCAGCACGCCGCGGCTCATGTCGAGGACACGGTCGTACGTGTCCCACTTGACCGCGGTGGAGTAGACCAGGTCCCGGCCCATGCGACCGGCGACCTGCTTGCCGATCTCAGGCTTGGTGACGATGAACCGGGTGGGGTCGGCCAGAAACGGCAGGATCGTGACGGTCGGCCACGTCTGGACGTGCGGGCCCTTGGTGGGCGCAGGCAAGGCGCCGACGGCGTCCGCCAGCCGCGCGAACGTCTGTGGCCCGGGCGATGCGAGCAACGCCAGCAATCCTTCAAGCAGATGCGCGGCCGCCGCGGCCTCCTTCAAGCCCTTGTGGACGGCCGCCAGCTCGAGACGGGACGGGATCTTCGTCGCGCGGTAGACGGCATCGAGCAGCGTGCCAATCTCCGCGAAGTTGCCGGCGGCCAGCAGGCGCTCGCCGGCGCCGTTGCCAAGCTTGTCGGCGAAGAGCTGATACGCGGCGCGCTTGAGGATGACCTCGCCCTTGACGAACCGCTCGTCCGCGAAGCGCCCGGGATACTCGCGCGCGAACCACTCGATGGCCTGGTCCAGATTGTGATCGGGGCGCTTGGGCGGCGTCTTCACCTTCGCGCCGGCCTTGCTGCCCGGCCGCCGGCCTTCCACCCGATCGAGCACAGGATCGGTTTGCACCGTGGACAGCGACAGCGCCGTCAGCCGGACCATCCGGGTGGGACCCGCGGATTCGGCCGCCAGCGCAGGGAAGAACGCCTCGGCGTTGGGTTGCCGCAGGGCGAGAATCTTACCGCGACCCCACGAGGAATGTTCGACGAGAGAGCCGACACGCACGTCCATCCACTAATTGTATGGCGGAAACCACGACGGGAACGGGTTGGGGCAGGTTGGGCAGGTTGGGGCGGGTTGGGGCAGGTTGGGGCAGGTTGGCCGTCGCGCGTCACGTCAGCTTGCGCGTGACCCAGACAAACGACTGCACGTCGATGAAATCGGTGGCGCCCAGGGGGGCGAGCGTGTCCAGCAGGCTGCGGCTCATGTCCAGGACGCGGTCGTAGGTGTCCCACCGTACTGCGGTGGAGTAGAGCAGGTCCCGGCCCATGCGGGCGGCGATCTGCTTGCTGATCTCGGGCTTGGTGACGATGAACCGGGTCGGATCGGCGAGGAACGGGAGGATGGTGACGTTGGGCCACGTCAGCACGCGCGAGCCTGTGGCGGGTGCGGGCAGCGCGCCGACGGCCTCGACCAGCCCCGCAAACGGCTTCGCGCCCGGCGCCGCCAGCAGCGCGAGCAGCGCCTCGAGCACACGCACGGCCGCGTCTGGCACCTTCAGGCCGTCGTGCGCGGCCATGATCTCGAAGCGCGACGGGATGCTGGTCTGGTGATACAGCACGTCGAGCAGCGTGCCGATCTCGGCGCCGTCGCCTTTGGCCAGCAACCGCTCGGCCCCGCCGTTGCCAAGCCGGTCGACAAACAGCGTGTGCGCACCGCGCTTGTCGGTGATCTCGTCCTTGACGAACCTGGGGTCGGAGAAGCGCCCGGGATACTCGCGCTGGAACCACTCGATGGCCTGATCGAGACTGTGATCGGGGCGCTTCAGCGGCCGCCGCGCGCGCACGCCGGGCTTGCCTGCCTGGCCCGGCTTGCCACCGACCTGATCCAGCAGCGGATCGCTTTGCACTGCGGACATCGACAGCGCCGCCAGCCGGACGACCCTGGTGGGACCCTGCGCGTCAAACGCCAACGTAGGGAAGTAGGCCTCGGCGTTGGGTTGCCGCAAGGCCAGAATCTTGCCGCGACCCCACGAGCGATGTTCCACGAGCGAGCCGACACGCACGTCCATGGCTCGATTGTAGGTTGAAACGACTCGGCAACGGGTTGGGGCGGGTTGGGGCGGGTTGGGGCAGGTTGGGGCGGGTTGGGACAGGTTGGGTTCTGCTAGCGCGGATGCTCGCGGCGCCAGAGCCAGGGCGGAACGGGGTGCGGGTCGGCCCACAGCCCGGCGCGAGCCGCTCGCGCGGTGCGCTCGGCGTCGGCAAGCGCGCGATCGATCGCCCCGCGCTGGTAGTGCCACGCCAGCCCGTTTCGCACGAGCGCCTCGTTCAGCTCGGCCCCACCTACGCGCACGCGCGCGAGCAGGCGGCCGTATTGGTCATCTCCCCGACCCTCGACCGTCACGTCCTTGCGATAGACCAGGTCCGACGTGAACCGCTTCGCGCGCGCGGAGTAGGGCTGCTGGTATTCCGGGCAGTCGATGCCCTCGAGCCGGATCCGGATCGTCTCTCGCGACGTGCGCACGGAGATGGTGTCGCCGTCGTGGATGGCGACGACGGTCGCCGTGAACGTCCGATCGGCGAGCGCGTGGCCCGACTGAGCGACGACCGAGCTCAGCAGGAGCGTAAGGGCGACGACAAGGTGTGGCGTCACGACCGAGACGATGTTACCGTCGTCGGGCAAACCCGGCACGAAGATGGCAATGAACTTCCGCGCGGCCGACATCGCCGCCGCACAGGAGTTCGAGGATGAACGCACCAAGTCTTGAAGAACGTATGGACAATCTCGAGAAGATCGTGGAGCCGCTGCGCGAGCTGCCCGACCGAGTGACGAAGGTCGAAGCGCAGATTGTGCAACTCCGCACCGAGATGCGGGATGAATTTTCTGCGATCCGGCGCGACATGGTGACGAAGGAAGACCTCACCAGGTTCGCGACGAAGGAGGACCTCACCAGGTTTGCGACGAAGGACGACCTTACCAGGTTCGCGACGAAGGTCGACCTTGCCGAGGCCATCGCCCCGCTCGCGACGAAGGAGGAGCTTGCCAAGGCCGTGGCCCCGCTCGCGACGAAGGAGGAGCTTGCCAAGGCCGTGGCCCCCCTCGCGACGAAGGACGAGATGCGGATGCTTCACGAGGACCTGGTAGAGCGCTTGAAAGTCATTGGTGAGGCGCAGGCACGTCCAGCGACGCGTTCCAGGAAGACGCCGTGATCGCAACTGCTCTCGTCGCAACCGCTCTGCTCGCCCCACCGTCGCCGATGCGGCAGGCCTCCGCCTTGCTTCCGATCGAGCGCGAGGCCGCGCGTGTGCTAACCGACGAGGCGCAGCCATTTTCCGCGCTGGGCGACCTGACGGACCGACTGCACGCCGCGCGTGCGAACCCCGCCGAACCGGCCGAGACCCACGGCAGGGTGGCACTGCTCTGGGTGCGCGCGATGCGGCGGACGCTTGGCGCGATCCCGTTCAGCATCGACGGGTCGAAGCGCGAGCCCTATCGCACGTGGCTCGCCAATCACGATGCCGACGTCGTCTACAGCGAGCCTGCGGGGGAGTGGCTGATGCGCGCCGAGCATCTCTGGCGGCTCCACGACGCGAATAGCACGACTGCGTCGGCCGAGGCGCTCGCGTGGGAGGTCGTAGACAACGGCCTGCCGGGCGAGTGCGAAGGCTACCCGCCGTGCTACCTGGCTGGCCTGGACCTGTTGCACGCCGAGTACCTGCGCCGGCACCCGCGCGGCGCGCACGCCGCGGAGGCGGTGGAGCAGATCCGCCAGAGCAACGTGCAGTCGGTGAACCTGACGACCGGCCCGAAGGGCGGCGAGTTCTTCAACCCGGCAACCGATTGCGTGGATCTCATCCCGAAGGCCGCCGCCGTCCGCGCGGCGCTCGTGCAGTCGCGTGTGGATGCGAAAGCGGCGATCGCGCTGCTCGACACGCTTCGCGCGCGGTGCCGGGACTAAAGTCGCGCGCTACTTTCCGAGTCCCACCGCGTCGAGCACGAACGCGTACCGGAACGCTTCTTCGCGCAGCCGGTCGTAGCGGCCGGAGCTGCCGCCGTGCCCGCCGGCCATGTTGGTCTTCAGATACAGCGGGTGGCTGTCGGTTTTCATCGCGCGCAGCTTCGCGACCCATTTGGCGGGCTCGAAGTACATGACCTGCGAGTCGTTCAGCGACGTCGTCACCAGCAGCCAGGGGTACGCCTTGCGCTCGACGTTGTCGTAGGGCGAGTAGCTGCGCATGTAGGCGAACTGCTCGGCATTCTCCGGGCTGCCCCATTGCTCCCATTCCTGCGCCGTCAGCGGCAGGCTGGTGTCGAGCATGGTGTTGATCACGTCCACAAACGGCACGTCGGCGACGATGGCCTTGAACAGATCCGGGCGCATGTTGGCGATGGCGCCCATCAGCAGCCCGCCGGCACTGCCGCCGTTGGCGACCAGGCGATCGGCCTTGGTATAGCCGGCCTTGACGAGGTACTCCGCGACGTCGACGAAGTCGTTGAACGTGTTCTTCTTCTTCATCATCTTCCCGTCGTCGTACCACTGCCGGCCCATCTCCTGGCCGCCCCGGATGTGCGCGATCGCGTACGTCATGCCGCGGTCGACGAGGCTCAAGACCTCCGAGTCAAAGGTCGGCTCCATCGTGATGCCGTACGACCCGTAGGCGTAGAGCAGCAGCGGGCTCGAGCCGTCCAGCGGCGCGCCCTTGCGCATCAGGATCGACACGGGCACCGCGACGCCGTCGCGCGCCGGCGCCATCGCGCGGCGCACTTCGTACTTCGTCGGGTCGAAGCCGCTGGGGATCTCGCGTTTCTTCTTTAGCGTCCGCTCGCGTGTGGCCGGGGTGTAGTCGAAGACCGATGAGGGCGTCACCAGCGAGGAGTAGCTGAAGCGAAACGTGTCGGTCGTGAAATTTCGGTTGCTGCTGGGGAAGACGCCATACGCGGTCTCGGGGAAGGCGATGTCGTGCGACTGACCGCCGGCCAGGTCCACCACCCGCAGGCGCCGCAGGCCCTCGCGCCGCTGGGTGACGACGGCGAACGTCTGGAAGACGTCGAGCCCCTCGACGAAGACGTCGTCGCGATGCGGCGACCAGTCTGTCCACTCGAGTGCGCCCGGACGATCGGCGGCACGGGCGATCTTGAAGTTGCGCGCACCCTCGTTGGTCACCATGTAAAAGAAGCCGCCGCCGTGCTCGACGCTGTATTCGATGCCAGGCCTTCGCGCGGCAATCATGCGCGGTGGCTCGGTGGGGCGGCTCGTGGGAATCACGCGCCACTCCGACGAGGTGAAGCTGCCGACGCCGATGGCGATGTACTCGCCGCTCAGGGCGCGCCCGACGCTGACGTCGAACAGCACGTCGCCTTCGGTGAACACTTTCACGTCCTGCTCGCGCGGCGTGCCGACGACGTGACGCCACACCGTGTCGCCGCGCTTGGCGGCGTTGGCCGTCACGTAGAAGAAGGTCCTGTTGTCGTTGGCCCACGCGTTGCCGTTCCAGACCTTCGGAATCGACTCGAGGATCTTGCCGGTCGAGATGTCCTTCACGTAGAGCGTGTACTCACGAAACGCGGTGAGGTCTTCCAGGTAGATGACCTTGCTGCCGTCGGGGCTGACGTCGAGACCGCCCAGCGCGTGGAACTTCTTGCCCTGGGCCAGCGCGTTCTGGTCCAGGTACGCTTCCTCGGGCGCGTCCAGTGTGCCCTTCCTGCGGCAGAAGATCGGATACGCCTTGCCCTGCTCGGTCCGCGAGTAGTACCAGTAGCCGCCGTAGCGGTAGGGCACCTGTTGGTCCGATTCCTTGATGCGGCCCAGCATCTCCTTGTAGAGCGTCTCCTGCAACGCGGCGGTGTGCTTCAGGCCGCCTTCGGTGTAGGCGTTCTCCGCCTCCAGGTAGGCGGTCACCTCCGCGGCGCCCTTGTCCTTCAGCCAGTGATAGTCGTCCACCAGCGTCACGCCATGCAGCGTCGTGCTCTTGGGCGCCTTCTTCGCCGTCGGCGGGTTGGGTGGCGCCTGTGCGGCAGGCGTCAGCGCGACGGCAAGGACGAAAGCGAGGACGGTGGCGGGTTGACGCATGGAGGGCCTCAATAACTGCGGACTGCGGACTGCAGATTGCAGATTAATACGAAGTGCCCATAGAATGTCCCATCCACCAAGCTCATCCGGTGGCCTTTTCCAGGCGAGCGCGTTCCCGGAATGTCCCGGCACGCTCAAGCAACCCTCAGGCACCAAGCACGGCGCTTTGGGCCTGCGCAGCTAGGATCACGACGTATGTCAACTGTCCGCTCCGCTTGTCTCGCCGCGTTGCTCGTCGCCAGCAACGCCCTTCCCGTCGCGGCGCAGACGCCCGCGGCCGACCCCAACACACCTCCGGCGATCTTGAACATCTATCGAGAGACGGTGAAGATCGGCAAGAACGCCGCCCACGAGGCCAACGAGCAGGCCTGGGCCGGCATGCTCGCCAAGGCCCAGTGGCCCACCGGCTGGCTTGGCACGACCGCCGTGACCGGCCCCAACGAAGCGTGGTACTTCACCGGCTACCCGTCGTGGGACGCCTTCGAGAAGGACACCAACGCGAAAGAGGCCGCCGAGGCGCTGGCCGACACCAAGAAGTACTCCGCCCAGGACGGCGAGTTGCTGACGGGCACGAGCCAGATCATCGCCAGGTATCGTGCAGGGATGAGCTACAAGGCGAACGTCAATCTCGGCACGATGCGGTACTTCAGCATCAACACCGTGCGCGTGAAGCCGGGCCACGAGGGGGAATTCGCCGAGCGCTGGCGCGACATCGTCGCCGCGCATGAGAAGGCGAACATGAACGAGCACTGGGCAGTGTTCTCGGTCTCGGCTGGTGCGCCCAACGGCACGTTCCTGTTCATCTTCGCGCGCAAGTCGCTGGCCGAGATCGACGGCAACGCCGCGCTGCACACCAGCGACGCGTATCGCGACGCCACCGGGGAGGCGGGCCGTGCGAAGAATCTGCAGATGACCCGCGACGCCGTCGAATTCGACATGACCAACCACTTCGCGTTCAGCCCGAAGATGAGCTACCTGCCCAAGGCGATGGTGGATGCCGACCCGGCGTTCTGGACACCGCCGGCCCCGGCACCGGCGCCGGCGGTGAAGAAGAAGCCGTAGCTATTGCCCCTGCCCTCCGATCCCGACTGCTACTGGGTAGAGCCTGGCCGGGTGATGGCGGGCGAGTACCCGGGAGACTGGAGCGAACGGAGCGCGCGCAGGAAACTGCGCGCGCTCCTGGACGCCGGCGTCCGCACGTTCGTGGATCTCACCGAACACGGCGAGCTGGAGCCCTACGACGACTGGCTCGCCAAAGAGGCCACGGCCGCCGGCGTCGAGGTGGACTACCACCGGCACTCCATCCGCGATCTCGACGTGCCGACCGCCGACGGCATGCGCGCCATCCTCGACCTGATCGAATCGGCCATCACCGCCGAGGCGCCCGTCTACGTCCACTGCTGGGGCGGCATCGGCCGCCGGCACGGTGGTGTGCTGCTGGCTGGTGGAGCGCGGCCTGAGCGGCGAGCAGGCGCTGGTGGAGATCGCGGTGCTGCGGGACGGCATCAAGAAGCGGCAGATCAGATCGCCCGAGATGCCGGGACAGCACGACTTTGTCAGAACCTGGCGCATTGACGATTGACGATTGACGATTACGGGGGGGTGAAGGCCGGGCGACTCGTCCACCATGGTTGACAAATTACACCACGATGCTACCATGGCTCATGGCCTTGAACATCAAGAACGCGCGCGTCGAGCAGCTCGCCGACGAGGTGACGGCGCTCACCGGCGAAAGCAAGACCGAGGCGATTCGCCGGGCGCTCGAGGAGCGCAAGCAGCGACTGGGTGTGCAGGGAGCGTCCCAGGACCGCGCGAGCCAGGTCCGCCGGTTCCTCGAACGGGAGGTCTGGCCGCTGGTGCCGGCGTCCAAGACCGGCAAACGCCTCACGCGGGCTCAGGAAGACGCGATACTCGGCTACGGCCGCGAGGGCGTGTGATCCTGGATAGTTCCGCCATCGTGGCTGTCGTGCTGCGCGAGCCCGGCTTCGACCGACTCGTCGACCAGGTGAGCATCGCCCGCGTCATCGCCATTGGCGGGCCGACGCTGGCCGAGACGGGCATTGTTCTTCGGGCGCGTCTTGGAATCGAAGTGCGAGGGTTGCTCGCGCGTCTGCTGCAGGAATGGCAGGCCGTCGTTGTCCCATTCGGCCAGGACCATTGGCTCGAGGCGCTCGACGCCTACAGCCGATTTGGGCGTGGCCGCCACAAGGCCGCGCTCAACTTCGGTGATTGCCTCTCGTACGCCGTGGCGCGAGTGAGCGGCCAGCCACTGCTGTGCACCGGAAGCGATTTCGCGAAAACCGACCTGCCGCTCGTCCGATACTGAGTCGAGCGCGACCCAGTCAACCTGATCCACCCGATCCACCTGCCAATTTCCTGGCAATCAACAGGTGGCCGGTAAACGCCATCAACACCATCACCGCCGGCAGCCACACAAACGGCGGGAACATCACCCACGTGTTCAGCAGGTCGGGGCCGAACAGGCCGACGATGGGTGTGGAGACGACGGCGATGACGACGATGTTGAGCAGGAGCAGCGCGCCCATCAGGTTCCAGGCGAGAGCGAGACGCCGGCCGCCCAGTCCGCGGTGAACGGCCCACGCCACCGGCAGCGCGGTGAGACCGGTGACGATGTCGAAGTTCCAACCGGAATAGCTCATTTGATAGGGCATCACGCCCTCGCTGTAGGCGCGGTGCATCAGCAATTCGAGTGGGAAGCGGAACGCCTGGACGCCAATCAGCGCCGCCAGCGGCAGGCCGTCCACCAGGCGCGTACCGAAGCGCGTGAAGGCCATCAGGACGCCCACCACGAAGATCGCGACGGGCAACGCCACAAACGGCGGCGGACGCAGATCCAGGCGCGAGAGGTGGCCGGTCTCGGCCGCGGCCCACGTCACGCCCAGCCACGCCGCCGCACCGATGGCGGTGATCACCGTCCAGCGACGTGTCGTCGCCGCCGGCCCGCCCAGGCGCCGGCCAGCAAGGTGGACGCCGATGACCAGCAGCACCGCCAGCGCGATGGCCATGGCCATGAAGCTGCCGGTCAGGAACTGGGACGCCGAAGGAATTCCAACTAAAGGCACAGTGTTTGACAGCGTCGTAAGACAAGCATAGTCTCCCAACGCTCATCTTTTGCAATCCGTCCCCCCGACAACGTCGCCTGACCCCTCGGCCGGGTCACAGGAGTTCGCATGCGTAACTTGATCGCGTCTCTCTCCGCAGCGCTCGTCGCCCTCGCCGCGGCGCCCGCCTTCGCCCAGGCCCCGCCGCCTGACTCGGTGACCCAGGTGTTTCGCCAGAAGGCGCGGCCTGGCATGACCGCCGAGTACGAAGCCGGCCGCAAGAAGCACTTTGGCTGGCACAAAGCCCAGGGCGATCCGTGGGCCTGGAATACCTACGAGGTCACCACCGGGCCCGACACCGGGGCCTACATCATCGCCTCGCCCAACCACCAGTGGGCGGACTTCGACGTGTGGGAGGCCAAGTTTGCTGCCGGCGACACAGCCGACGCCGATGCGTCGATGGGGTCGTCTCGCGGTCCCTCGCAGATGGCCTTCTGGACGCAGCTCAACTCGCTTAGCCGTCTGCCCGCGGCTGATGCGGCGCCCACGCCGCTCGCATCGCTGACGACCTACAGCGTGAAGCCGGGGCACGATGCCGCGATGACCGCCACGATTGGCAAGATCAACGCCGCGCTCACCGCCGCCAACTACCCGCTGCACAGCATCTGGTACCGCCTGGTCAACGGCGGACCGGCGCCTGCTTATGCCGTCGTCACGCCACGCGCCAACATGGCCACCTTCTCGAACGTCGTGACGACCGTGATCGGCAAGCAGCTCGGCACGGCCGCCGCCGAGGCGCTGGGCAAGGAGTTCTTCGACCACGTCACCGCCGTCCAGACCGAACTGCTGCAGCGGCGGGCGGATCTCAGTTACGCACCGAACTAACTCGCTTCGCTCGCTGATTCGCTGAGGTTAGACGGGTTGGGGCAGGTTGGGGCGGGTTCAACCCGGCCGAACCTGACCCAACCTGGCCAACCCGTTCCGTGAGGTTCATTCGCAATCACATTTCCTGTACCCCGGGCCACGTAATGGTCGGCCCGGTCGCGCGCTCGTGATGACGCCGTTTGAGATGACCGCCTCCCCGTTCACGAACACGTGCTTCACGCCGACCGAGTAGCGGTTGGGATCCTCGAAGGTCGCGACGTCGCGGATCGTCGCGGGGTCAAAGACGGTGATGTCGGCAAACAGCCCCGGGCGCAGGATGCCGCGATCCTTCAGGCCGACGCGCGCAGCCGGGCGTGACGTCATCTTGCGGATGGCTTCCTCGAGCGTGAGGAGCTTCTCCTCGCGCACGTACTTGCCCAGGATGCGCGCGAAGGTGCCCCAGCCACGCGGGTGCGATTTGGAGTCCGACAGCGGGCCGTCCTCGGCACGAGCGCCCGAGTCGGTGTCGATGGACACCAGCGGGTGCGCCAGCGCCGTGCGCACGTCGGCCTCCTCCATGATCGAGATGATCACCTGGCTGTCGCCGCGGTCGGCGACCACCAGGTCCATCACGGCGTCGCGCGGGTCCTTGCCCATGGCCTTGCCGATGGCGGTGAAGGTCATCCCTTCGTATTTCTTCAGGTCCTTGTTCAGCACCGACGCCAGCATCACGCCGTCGCTGCCGCCACTGCCATACCACTGGTTCTCCCAGCCCTGCGTGTTCGGGTCGTCCATCTCGCGCTTGATGCGCTGGCGCAGCGCCGGATCGGCCAGCCGCTCGAGCATCGCGTCGGTGCCGCCCTCGCGGACCCACAGCGGCAGGCAGGCGTCCAGGCCATTGCTGGCGCGCGTGTAGGGATACTGGTTCGCCGTCACATCCAGGCCCGCCGCGCGCGCGGCCTCGAAGCGCTTCAGCACCTCGGGCATCTTGCCCCAGTTGGCTTTGTAGGCGGTCTTGAGGTGCCACACTTCGGCAGGGATGTCCGCCTCCTTCGCGATGCGGAACACCTCGTCGAGCGACTCGACGATCTGGCCGCTCTCGGACCGCTGGTGCGAGATGTAGATGCCGCCGTGGCGGCGCGCCACTTTCGCCAGCGCGATGATCTCTTCGGTGGTCGCGAAGCGGTCCGGCACGTACTGCAGCGATGTGCTCAAGCCGAGTGCGCC
>JAENWD010000171.1 GCA_016650245.1 Vicinamibacteria bacterium | reverse complement strand
GGCTGCCGGCGATCGCGCCGCGCTTGCCGCCATCAACACGCGCCTGCTGCAGGCCGAACGGGCCTTGCTCGATCCGGCCGGCATCCCTGGCCGCCCGTGGTACCGGCACCAGATCTACGCGCCGAAGTTCACCTACGCGCCAGAGCTCCTGCCGGGGGTGGCCGAAGCAGTCGCGACAGGCGATGGCACCAAGGTGACCGAGCAGGTGGACCGGCTCATCGCGGCGCTCGGACGGGTGGCGGGGAGGTTGGCGCCGTAGGAGCTTCGCAGACAGCCTCAGGAGCTAGCCCACCTGGCCTCAAGCCTCCGGAGAACGGGGAGATAGCCTCGGGCTTTGGGCTCTGGGCTTTAGGCTCTGGCTAAAACACGCGCGAGGTCGGTCAGCGGGTCATACGTCCAGTCGTCGCGGGGCTCTGCGGCCGCGCGGGCAAAGGTCCACTGGCGAAGGCGGTCGGCGGCGACTTCGGTCAGATCGGCGAAACGTCGGATCGTCCCGCCAGGGTCGGCACGCAAGCGCGCCTCGCAGTTCAACAGGTGCTGCGTCGCGTCGTAGGCCGGGTCGCCCACAAACGGCTTGGGGTCGATAGCGAGCCACGGCTCGCGCCGGGCGCGAAGGACGTTGCCCGCGTGCAGGTCGGTGGCGAGCAGCACGTTCCGCGGCGGGCTCAGCGGTAGATCGCGGAATAAGCGCAGGCCCTCTTGCACTAGACCCGGGTCCCGCCACCGCGCGGACGCGGCCTCAGTCTCCTCGCTCCAGTACTGCAGCATCGTCGACAACGGCCGGAAGGCGTGTGGAGCCGCAGGCGCCCGCCACAGACGTGTGAGCAGCCGCGCGACCACGACGTCCTGCTCGGACTCGAGTTCGCCGCGCAGCGAAGGTCCAGGCTCGCATCGCTCGAGCAGCATCGCGCCGAGCTCTTCGTCAGCCTCGAGCAACCGTGCCATCGGGTCGCCGTTCCAGAAACGCAGGCCCTGAGTCTCGTGCTCGCCTTCGAAGTGCGGCATCCCGAGCTTCAACACGGCGTGGGTGCCATCGGACCGCATGACCGGCGCCACCCAGGCGCAACTCGCCCCGGCGGTGTCAAAGGGATCCGACAGGGCCAGCGACCATCGCCGGGTCAGGTCCGCGACGACGCCGGGCAGCCGAGCCAGCCAGGCCGCGCGATCGGGGGTCTTCGAGCATGCCGTCGTCAGCCGCGCCGAAATGGTCATCGCCATGACAGAGTCGCTTCCGCGCGGATTCCAGCATTTCGTCGCGTCGCCAGTGCGCCTACCGCGCCGGGCGAATCGTGATGTTTCGGTACTCGATGGCGCCGTGGTCCCCTTGCAGCATGATGGGCCCCGGCGATCCCTCGTCGCTGTCGATCGCCCCGCCCGTGATGCCGGGAATCTCGCGGTCGCAGATGACGCGCTTGCCGTTGAACTCGATCGTGACGACGCGGCCGACCAGCGTGATATCGAATGTCTGCCACTCGCCCGGCTGACGCCGCGCGTCCCACGTGGGCGCCAGGAACCCGTATATCCCGCCGATGTGATTGAGCGGCGGCTCGGCGGCATCGCTGTCCTCTATCTGCGCCTCGTAGCGGCCACGGAGGTAGATGCCGCTGTTGCTGCCTTTCGGCAGGCGGAACTCGACGTGGAGCGTGAAGTCGTTGAAGCTCTGCGTGGAGACGAGATTGTCGGCCTTCCCCAGGCTGGCGAGCACGCCGTCGTCCGAGATCGTCCACCCCTTGGCGGGCTCACGCCAGCTCGAACGGATCGTGAGCTTCACCGGATCGCCCCAGGTCGGCGTGCCGGTGCGCGCAAGTGATGGCGCGCGCTTGCCGCTGAACGTCAGGCGCTTGCCAGTACGGTCCGTCGTCCAGCCTTCGAGAGTGTCGCCGCTCAACGTGGCCTCGTAGGTTTCGTTGTCGGGCCGCTTGTCCCACTGCGGGGGAATCGAGAACCGCACCTTGCCGTCGGCGAACTCGACCAGCGAAACCGGCCGGGCGCTGCCGCCGCTGCCGACGAACTGGCCGACCAGGTGAACGTTGCCCGAGGTCCACACCTCGAGCCAGGACGGGTAGTCGCCGCGCGCGCCGTGCACGGTGAGATCCCACCGGCCGACGATCGGCGGAGCCGACAGCGTGGGTCCCTGTGCCGCGACGCCGGCGCCGGCGCCGGTGGTCAACAGAGTCAGGAGCGCAAGTGGTCCGAGCTGTGCCCGTGTGAACATGGCTGGATCTCCGTGATTGGCAGTTGGATGAACCTAGCGGATCTTATCCGGCGCTGCCCTCGTAGCCAACGTGCGTCTCACGGACGACTGAGGCAGTCCGAGACACCACCCTGGTCGTCTATGCTGAGGGCGCCCTGACGGTTTGGGGTCCCAGGAGCCAACCGGATGAATCGACTCGCGTACGCACTCGCCAGTCTTGTCGGACTTGTCGTCATCGCCTCGACGGCAGCGTCGCGGATCGAGGTCAGCGCCCAGCAAATCAGGATCGAGGGCCAGCGCCCCATGGGGCCCCGCACGGGCCCGCGCGACAACCAGGCGCCGCAGACGGGCACCGCGCGTCTGCGCGGCCGTGTCGTCGGCGGCGAGGCCGGTCAGGCGTCCCGACGCGCGGTCGTGCGGTTGCAGGGCCAGGAGTTCCGCGAGGGCCGCGTCGCCTCGACCGACGAAGAGGGCCGCTGGGAGATCAAGGATCTGCCGGCCGGCCGCTACAACCTCACGGCGTCCAAGGGCGGCTACGTGCAGCTGAACTACGGGCAGCGCCGGCCCTTCGAACGCGGACGGCCGATTGAACTGGCCGACGGCCAGACGCTGGAGAACGTCAACTTCAACCTGCCACGCGGATCGGTGATCGCCGGGCGCATCGTCGACGAGTTCGGCGAGCCGATCGCCGACGCGATGGTCTCGGCCCTGCACTACCGCACCTTCAGCGGGCGCCGCCGGCTGGTGCCGGTCGGGCGGTTCGGCTCCACCGACGACATGGGCCACTTCCGGCTCTATGGCCTTGCGCCGGGCGACTACTACATCAGCGCGACGCTGCGCCCGATGGGCATGATGGGCGCCGAGTCGAGCGACAGCACCACCGGCTACGCCCCGACCTACTATCCGGGCACGGCCAGCTCGCAGCAGGCCGACCGCATCAACGTCGGGCTTGGGGCCGAGATGGCGGGGGTCACCTTCTCGCTGCTGCCAGTCCGCACCGTGAAGGTCAGCGGCACGGCGGTGGATTCGTCGGGCAAACCGATGGCGGGCGCGTTCGTGATGCTGCGCGAGGACATCCGTTCCGGCGACGGCGGCATGATGATGATGTCCTTCGGCGCGGGCAACCGCGTGCGCGACGACGGGACGTTCGTGCTGTCCAATATCGCGCCGGGCGACTACGTGCTCGAGGCGCGCACGATGGGCATGGGCCCGCGTCGTGGTGGCGGCGACGACGACCCGGAAGCGGCGTTCACGTCGCTCTCGGTGGGCGGCGAGGACGTCACCGGCGTGACGTTGATGGGCACCAAGGGCACCAGCTTGCGCGGCCAGGTCGTCGTGCAGCCCGCCTCGGCCGCGACCGGCATCAAGCCGACGGACGTCTCCGTGAATGCGATGGCGAAGAACCCGGACGCGCCGATGATCTTCATGGGCGGCGAGATGCGCGACCGGCTGGACGACGACTGGACGTTCGAGCTGAAGGCAGTGCTCAGCCCGGTGTTGATCCGCACGTTCCGCGTGCCCGCCGGCTACTCGTTGAAGGCGGTGTTGCTCAACGGCACCGATGTCACCGACACCGGCGTCGCCTTCAAACAGGGCGAGCCGGTGACCGGACTGCAAGTCGTGCTCAGCACCACCAGCAGCGGCGTAACGGGCGGGGTCACCGACGACCACGGCAAGCCGGTGGTGGACTACGCGACGATCGTGTTTTCGGAAGACCCGGCGAAGTGGGGCTACATGTCGCGCCACGTGACCATGGCCAGGCCCGATCAGCAGGGCGGCTTCCAGGCGAAGAACCTGCCGGCTGGACGCTACCTCGCGGTCGCCGTCGAGGCGCTCGAAGAGGGGCAGGAAACCGATCCCGAGTTCCTCGAACGCCTGCGCTCGCTGGCAACGGCCTTCAGTCTCGGTGAAGGCGAACAGCGATCGGTGTCGTTGAAAATCGTTCAAGCTTATTGATGACGTACGCCAACCACAGAGACACCGAGACCACAAAGGACGCACAGAGTTTCTTCTTGGGAAGCCAAGAAGAAAGATCTCAGTGTGGCCTCCGTGGTCTCCGTGTCTCTGTGGTTGGCGTACGTGATCACCCAACCCAGACCAGCGCGACGAGTTTCACCTGGATTCCCGTCCGCATCGGCTTGAGGCTGATGGTCTCGAGCGGTTCGGTGGCGGGATGGTAGGTCGCGTCGAGCGAGGCGATTGCGGCCTGCAAGGCCGCGTCGAGTTCTTCCATCTGCGACTGCACCGACCCGACGTTCTCCTTCGCGCGCGTGACGTCCTGCGCTTCCTTTGACGCGCGCCCCACGCCGCGCACGGCGGTGGTGGCGCGGCCAAGCGTCGACGCGCTCAGCGACTTGCGGCCAAACAGCGCGCCCAGCACGGTCGTCCCGAACGAGATCGCCGTCTGCGTCTTCTGCGCGGAGGCCTGCTCCTCTTCTTTCTCCACTGCCTGCTCCGCGCGGCGGAGCCGCTCCTGCAGCGCCGCGGCCCTGGGCGCGAACTTCTGGCGCAGGCGCGTGACCTCGGCATCGCGCTGCTCGCGCGCCGCCTGCTGCAGGCGGGCGCGGAAGTCGCCCTCGGACTCGCCGGCGTTCGAGACGATCTCGAGCGAGGGGCTGCGGTAGATGTCGAGCGACTCGGCGGTCGACACCCACGTCACAAACGACCTGGTCCAGTCGGCGTAGTTCCTGGCCTTGCTCGCCGGGCCCGGCAGCTCGTCGAAGGTTGCGCCCGACGGCAGGTCCGTCGACAGCTGCCCCACCTCGAACGTCGCTGGCTGGGCCTGATCCCAGGTCACCGGGATCGGATCGGCGGTGAGCGGCGTGACGACGGTGAGCGGTCGGGTGCTGTCGATCTTCGCCTTCGTGTCGGTGAACCGCACGTTGGCCGCGCCGACGATCATCGGCACGTAGTGCGCCCCCGCCCTGGCCGGCGCGAAGTACTGCGGGATGCCCGGGGGCAGCACCCAGTGGGCGGAGACGGCGGGACGGGTGCTCTCAGGTGCCCTCTGGTGCTCTCGGGTGCTGGGGGGTGCTGGGGTGCTGTCGGGGGCGGTGGCCTTGCGCCCAGCCATTAGCGTCCGGATCTGCGTCCGTGTCAGCGGGCCGCGGAGGTACGACATGGCCCACCGTGATTCGAAGACCTCGGGGCCGTCTTCGTGAACGTTGTGGAGCAGGAACACGCGCTTGCCCAGACCACCGATCAGGCGCTGCAGCTTGTCGCGGTCGAAGGCGCCGCCGGCGTTGGACATCGCGCCTTCGAGCCCGTCGAGAACGCGCATCTGGTCGCGCTCGGTCTGCAGCCGCCCGATGAACCAGGTGCCCGCGTTGGACAGCGCCTTGTAGTCCAGATCCACCGGGTTCTGCGTCGCCAGCACCATGCCGACGCCAAATGCCCGCGCCTGCTTCAGCAGCGTCAGCATCGGCGCCTTCGACGCGGGGTTGGCCACCGGCGGCAGGTACCCGGCGATCTCGTCCATGTAGACGATGGCCCGCAGGCTCGTCGTCCCTGGCTGCTGTCGCATCCAGCCCAGTACTTGATTCAGCAGCAGCGAGACGAAGAACATCCGCTCGGCGTCGTTGAGGTGCGCGATGGACAGAATCGTCAGGCGCGGTTTGCCCTCGGGCGTGTAGAGCAGCCGCTGCACGTCCAGCGCTTCGCCCTCCATCCAGGCGCTGAAGCCCGGCGCGGCCAGCAGGTTGTTCACCGCCATCGCCAGCTCGAAGCGCTTGTCGGACGGGTAGAACGCTTCGAGCTCGAGCACGCCGATGCGCTGGACGGGCGGTGTCTGGATCATCTGAATCAACCGCGCGAGATCAAAATCCTCTCCCTGGCGCCAGCAGGAGTCGATGATGGTGGAGAGCAGGATGTGCTCGCGGCTCTTGATCGGATCCGCGTCGATGCCGAGCAGGCCCAGCAGGCTCGTCGCCGTCGTCGCGACGCGCTCGCGCATCAGATCGGATTCCTCGATGAAGTCCGGCGCCGGCGCCGAGAACGACTTCACGATCGACAGGGGCAACCCCGACTGCGCACCCGGCGTGTAGATCGCGACGTCCACGGCTGCGCGCAGCCGCTTGATGCGGTCGCCGCTCTGGCCCCAGCTTTCAAGGCCCTTGCGCCAGGTATCGGCCTCCGACGCCGCCCACTCCTCCGGAGTCTTGCCGTTGCGCCGCGCCTCGTCCTCGTCGATCCACGGGCGGAACTCGCCCGGTGACAAATCGGGGAAGGTCAGCAGCAGGTTGCCAAGGTCGCCTTTGGGATCGATGGCAAGCGCGGGGATGCCATCGATGGCTGCCTCTTCGAGCAAGTCGATACACAGGCCGGTCTTGCCGCTGCCGGTCATGCCGACACACACCGCGTGCGTCACGAGATCCTTGGAGTCGTAGAGCAGCAGGCCGTCGCGCGCCGACTTGGTGTCGAGGTCGTAGGGGCGTCCGAGGTAGAAGAGGCCGAGTTTTTCGTAGTCCATGTCGTGGGCGATCTTACGACACGACTGGCAGGGTGACCCTGGACGGTCTCCCTGCGTCATGAAACACCACCTGCCGGGCCGGCACGAGCGTCGACTCGATGGCTGACGGTCGCCCGGTATTCGGGTTGCGGTCCAGGTGCGGGAAGAAGCTGCTGGTCACCTGCACGCGGATGCGGTGCCCGCGGAGGAATCGGTTGGCGGTCAGCGCGGCCCGGAACACGAGCTCGACCGGCTGGCCGGGCACGAGATACTCCGGCTCCTCCTCGCCGTGGCGATACTTCGCCCGCACCACCTCGAGGGTCGGGCTCATCAGGTTCCACACTGCGCCGTCGCGATCCAGATCGAGCAGCCGGCAATAGAAGTCCGTGTCAGGCGCCGAGCTGGCCACCCAGAGGCGGAACTCGACGGACCCGACCACTTCGAGGTCCTGGTCGAGCGGCGGCGTCGAGAACACCAGCACGTCCTGCCGCGCTTCGATGGCGCGCTGGTCGTGCGCACCGAGACCGGCGTCGAAGTGCGGGTCCTCGACCGGGTCGTTCGGATCGAACACGAAGCGCGCGGGCGTTTCTCCGGCTGCCGGAGGCTCGGACGTGAGCCCTCCCCCTGCGCGCAGATACAGCGTCCGCGGCGTCGACGGCACGGGCCACGTCGTCTCGGCGCGCCAGCGATTGGCGCCCATCACGAAGAGTCGCACGGGGGGTTCGGACCGCAGTCCGCGGTCGACGCCGCGAGCGTGCAGGTCGCACCAATCAAGCACCAGCGCGTCGTAGTCGAGACCCGCCCCCTCGCCGAAGTCCCGATCGCCCACCTTCCGCGTTTCCGGTTTCGGCTCGCCGTGCACCCACGGCCCGATGACCAACCGTGGCCGACGCGCGTCTGGCGTGCCGCCGTTGGCACACAGGCCAGCGAAATTGCGCGTTGCGCCGACAGGTCCGTAACCCTCGTCGTGCCAGCCGCTGAAGTTGAAGACGGGGACCTTCACGCTGGCGTAGCGTCGTTCCAGCTCCGCGAAGTCCCAGTACGGGCCATCGTCTGGATGGTCGAGCCACTCGTCGTAGAACGGCGTGACGCCCTCCAGCAGCGGGTGGCCACGCAGCGGAACGCGCCGCAGGGCTTCGCCGCCGTGGTCGCGCCACCAATCGCGCGCCTCGCGGGTGGTATGCGGCCCGCTGACGTTGCGGCGCCGCCTGTCGTCTGGAGCGATGTTGTTGGCCGTCCACGGCAGCCACGACAGGTCGAATGCCCCGCCGAAGTAGAAGAACTGGCGGGCCGACGAGAAGCACATGGCTGGGAACGCACACACCAGGTGTGGCGGCGTCTCGACGGCCGCCAGCCACTGCACGGCGCCCGGATACGACAGGCCCGCGGTTGCCACCCGACCGTTGGACCACGGCTGGGCGGCGATCCACTCGATCGTGTCGTAGCCGTCGCGGCCCTCGTTCTTGTACGGATCGAATGCGCCGGTGGACTCGTGTCGTCCGCGGACGTCCTGCACGACGACGGCGTAGCCACGCTCGATGGCTTTCGCCACCAATGAGCCGTCGCGATACTGGTGACGACCGTAGGGCGTGCGAATCAGCAGGACCGGGAGGCGGCCAGCGACAGGCGCGGCGTGCAGGTCGCTGCGAAGGATCGCGCCGTCACGAACAGGCGACGCGATGTCGCGCCAGGCCATCAGAAGGCATCCCCGTGCCACCAGAAGGTGTCGCCTTCGTCGAGCCAGGGCTCGACGTGAAGGCCCTCGCGGAGGGGTCGAATCATCATGATCTCGGCGGCCTGGCCGCGTCGCGTGATCTCGAGCTGCGGCGGGCGCAATCCCTCGGGCCACCAGGCCCGGATGACGGGCGGGCGTTCGCCGGGATGTCGGGCCAGCAGCACCTGCAGCATCGCGCCGATGCGCGCGCCCTCGGGGTCGCGGTCACCACACGCGGCGAGGCTCCACCCTTCGGGATCGCCGGGCCGCTGGGGCCGCGTGACCTGCAGCAGCACGAAAGCCACGGCCTGGCAGCCTTCTTCGGTGACGAAGTACTCCACCGTGCGGCGGCCGGTGGGGTCCAGACCCGCGAGCATGCGCTTCTTCGCGACGGAGTAGTTGACCTGATCCGCGTCCGGCACGAGGCCGAATCGATAGTGCTCGACGCGCCTCACATGGGTCTCGGCGACGCTGGCGGCATCGCGTTGCTCGCCGGCGCGCACCAACACGGCAGGAGCGCCGTCCTTGGTCTTGACCGTGATGTCGCTGGTCGAGTGCGGCACGACACGAAAGCCGAGGCGCTCGTAGTACGCCGATCCGATCTCCGAGAACAGCATCGCCAGCGCGCATCCGTCCGCGCGACCCTCGTCGCAGAGCTGTTCGATCAGCCGGGACGCATGCCCTCGTCCCCGTTCGGCCGGCGGTGTGAACACCGCGCCAATCCCTGTGGCGGACACCTGCTGGCCATCCAGCAAGACGGTGAAGCGATAGCGTTTGGCGGATGCCAGCAGGCGGCCGTCATCGACCAGCGCGACGCGTGCCAAGCGTGATCGCCCCCACGGGGTACGCAGTTGCGCCGCGTTCCACTGCCCGTACGCCTCACGCGTGAGCCCATCGCCCCACTGCGGCCAGCTCTCGTCGAGGATCTGGTCGAGGAGTCGGTTGTACGGGGGCCAGGCCCCGTTAAGGATTTGTAAAGTCATCGAGTCTCCCTTTACAAATCCTTAACGGGGCCTGGCCCCCGTACGCCGCAGCGCCCGCCCCGGTCGCGCACCGGTCACCTCTCCGCGATCGAGCACGACTTGCCCGTTGACGATGACCGTGTCCAGGCCAACCGGCGCTTGCGCGGGTTCCTGCGGCGTGCCGCGGTCGGCGATCGTCGCCGCGTCGAAGATCACCACGTCGGCCTTCTTGCCTGCGGCAACGACGCCGCGATCGGCCAGGCCCAGCATCGCCGCCGACCGGCTCGTCATCTTGGCGATCGCCTCTTCCAGAGAGATCGCCTGCTGCTCCCGCACGTAGCGCGCGAGCACACGCGGGAACGCGCCGTAGCCGCGTGGGTGGCGGCCGCTCAATTGGCCGTCAGAGCAGATGAGCACCTGCGGGTGCGCCAGGATGGCTTTCATGTCGGCCTCGTCCATCGAGGTGCCGATGATGCCGATGGCCGGGCCCTCCGCCTTGACCATCGAGACGATGAGCGACGGTGGGTCGATGTTCTGCGTCGCGGCCAGTTCCGCCAGCGTCTTGCCGTTCCACGACGGGTCAGCGCGGTAATTGGTGATGCGCACGTTACCCGCGCCGCCGATCTCGTCAAGGCCCACGCGCCACTTCTCGACGTTCTCGAACTCGCGGTCAGGAATCAGGACGTACATCGCCGACTGCCAGTACGGATAGGGATACCAGTCACCCATCACGGTCAGGCCCTCGCGCCTGGCGGCGTCGAGCATCGCGAGGCCTTCCTTCGCTCGGCCCCACACGGGCTTGCTGGCCAGCTTCATGTGGGAGATCTCGACAGCCACGCCTGCGCGGCGTCCGACGTCGATCGCCTCCTTCCACGCCGCGAGGTACTCGTTCTCCTCGTCGCGCACGTGGCTGGAATAGAAGCCGCCGTAGGGCCTGATCGAGGTGGCCAACGCCGCCAACTCGTCGGTGGTCGCGTAGAAGCCGGGGTCGTACTCGAGACCGCTCGACAAGCCGACGGCGCCGTCCTTCATTCCGCGCTCCACCAGCGCCTTCATCGTCTCGATCTCCGCCGGCGTTGCGGCGCGCCTGAAGTCCTCGCCCATCACCAGACGCCGGACCGTGCCGTGCCCGACACTGGTCGCGAGGTTGATGGCCGGCTTGACGCGGCCGACGCGGTCGGCCAGGTCCGCCACCGGCAGCTCGCCGCCGCCGTCCTGGCCGACCAGAGTGGTCGTGATGCCCTGTCGCAACTGCGTGGCCGCGTCAGGCGACTCGGCGAGCCCGCCGTCGGCATGCGAGTGCATGTCGATGAAACCCGGGGCCACGACGCGCCCCGTGGCGTCGATGACGCGCTCGCCGGTTCTGGGCGACAACGACGGCCCCACTTCGACGATGGCGTCGCCTTCGATGCGGACGTCGGCTGCCCGCGAGGGACCTCCGGTGCCGTCAACAAGGCGGCCGTTGCGGATCAGCAGCCCGCCGCCGGCCTGCTGCCCCACGACAGCCAGCGAGCCACCGAGCACAAGCAACGAGACAATGAGGGCGCGGCACGTGTTCATAGGTTGTTTGGCCAAGATTCTATCCGTGAAGTCGAACACTCAACCTCCAGCGCGTCCGAATGGTCTAACGTGGCAGGACCGAACTGACACCGATGCCCCCTATTCGTTCGCGATTAGCTCACATCGCTACCGTGCTCGCCGCCCTCGCCCTTGCCGTGCACGCGCTGTCGGCGGCCAGCTCCTCTGTGCCCGGGTCGCCCGATGACGCGACGATCGTCCACGTGCTGAACCGTTTGGGTTTTGGCCCACGGCCGGGCGACGTCGAGCGCGTCAGGCGAATGGGCCTGGCGTCGTGGATGGATCAGCAGTTGCGCCCGGAGCGCATCGCCGACGGCGCGGTCGACGCGCGAGTCGCGGGCCTGGCGACGCTTCGAATGACGTCGCAGCAGATCGCGCAGGAGTACTTGAAGCCCCTGTTGGAGCAGCGCCAGCAGCGAGGGCGCGACGCCGCGTCAGGCGAGCCGGACATGGACAGCCGGCGCAAGCGCCCGGCAGAGATCGGGCCCGTCCTGCAGCGCCGGCAGGAGCTGTTGCAGGAGCTCGTCGCGCAGAAGGTGCTCCGCGCCGTCTACAGCGAGCGGCAGCTTCAGGAAGTGCTCACCGACTTCTGGTTCAACCACTTCAACGTCTTCGCCAACAAAGGCTTCACACGCATCTACCTCACGGCATACGAGCGCGATGCCATCAGGCCTCACGTCCTGGGACGATTCCGCGACCTGTTGGACGCCACCGCGAAGAGCCCGGCGATGCTCCTCTATCTCGACAACGCCCGCAGCGCCGATCCGAAGTTTGCGGAGAAAGCCAAGAGCGATCTCGACCGGCTGCAGCGCGCGGGCCGTCGTCGCGGCGGCGCGCGGCAGCAGGGGCGTGAGACCACGCCGGAGATGATGGAGCAGGTGCGGCAGAACATTCCGACCGGCATCAACGAGAACTACGCGCGCGAGCTGCTCGAGCTCCACACGCTTGGTGTGGACGGCGGCTACACGCAGCAGGACATCGTCAACGTCGCGCGCGCCCTGACGGGCTGGACCATCGGCCGGCCGCGCAGCGCCGAGGCCGGACAGTTCTGGTTCAACCCACGCATGCACGACACGGGTGACAAGGTCGTGCTGGGGCAGAAGATCACGGGCGGCGGCATCGAGGACGGCGAGCGTGTGCTGGATCTGCTGGCGCGGCATCCGTCCACAGCGCGATTCATCGCCACCAAGCTTGCGCGTCGGTTCGTCGCCGACGAGCCGCCGGCGGCACTGGTGGATCGCGCCGCGGCGACCTTTCGCCAGACCGACGGCGACCTGCGGGAAGTCGTGCGGGCGATCGTGACCGCGCCGGAGTTCTTCGCCTCCGACACCAGGCGCGCCAAGGTCAAGACGCCCTTCGAGTTCGTCGTCTCCGCGCTGCGCGCCACCGAGGCGGACGTGCAGAACACGCTTTGGTTGGCGCGGACGCTTCAACAATTGGGCATGCCCCTCTATCTTTGCCAGCCCCCTACGGGGTACAAGGACACGGCGGACGCATGGGTGAACAGCGGCGCACTCATCAGCCGGATGAACTTCGCGGTGGAGCTGGCCAACGGTAAGGCGTCCGCGCGGGCCGTGGCGATGGCACTGGGTTCGCCAGAATTTCAGCGACGGTAGCTCGACGACGTACGCCAACCACGGAGACACGGAGATCACAGAGGACGCACAGAACTTCGTCTTTGCGGACTTTCAAAAAGATCTCCATGTGGCCTCCGTGTTCTCCGTGTCTCAGTGGTTGGCGTACGTGGACTGCCAGCGAGGCGAGGCATGAAATCCAGACGCATCTTCCTACGCGACGGCGGGCTCGCGCTGGTCAGCCTGGGGTTTGCGCCGTCGTTTCTGGCGCGAACGGCGGCAGCCAGCGCCGCGCGCCAGAAGCTGCTGATCGCCATCTTCCAGCGCGGCGCCGTGGACGGCCTCAACATGGTCGTGCCCTGCGGCGAGCGCGCGTACTACAAGAGCCGTCCGAGCATTGCCGTCCCCAGGCCAGGGCGCGCCGACGCCGCTCTCGATCTCGACGGCTTCTTCGCCTTCCATCCGCGGCTGGCGCCGCTCAAGCCGATCTACGACCGCGGCGAGCTGGCCGTGATTCACGCCTGCGGGTCGCCAGACCACACGCGCTCGCACTTCGACGCGCAGGACTACATGGAGTCGGGCACGCCCGGCGTGAAGAGCACCGACGATGGGTGGCTGAACCGGACGCTCGAGGCCAGGCGCGTCGACAAAGCGTCGCCCTTTCGCGCCGTGGCGCTCGCGCCGACGCTGCCGCGCTCACTGCAAGGCACGGCGTCGGCACTCGCCATCGGCCAGATCGCCCAGTTCGGTGTACGCGACGGACGCGGGGGCATGGGCGTCGGTACGTCGTTCGAAGAGCAGTACGCCGCTGCGGCCGATCGCGTGCTGCAGGCACCAGGCCGCGAGGCCTTCGACGCCATCAAGCTGATGAAGCAGGTCGACCCGTCGCAGTACCGTCCCGCGGCAGGCGCCGACTACCCCCGCAGCGCGTTTGGTCAGGCGCTCCGCCAGGTGGCACAGCTCGCCAGGTCGGGTGTCGGCCTCGAGATCGCGTTTGCCGAGACCGGCAACTGGGACCACCACGTGAACGAGGGCGGCACGCAGGGGCTGCTCGCCGCCAGACTCGACGACTTTGCGCGCGGCATGGGCGCGCTGGTCACCGACCTGGGCGAGCAGATGCGCGACACGGTGATTCTGACGATGTCGGAGTTCGGCCGGACGCTCGCCGAAAACGGCAGTCGCGGCACCGACCACGGGCACGGCAACGCCATGATGGCCATCGGCGCCGGCGTGAAGGGCGGTCGCGTCTACGGCGCGTGGCCCGGCCTCGAACGCGATCAGCTGTTTGAAGGTCGCGACCTCCAGGTCACGACCGACTTCCGCGACGTCTTCGCAGAAGTAGTGACCAGTCACCTGGGCGTCGGTGACCCGTCGGGCATCTTTCCCGGCTATGCGATCAGAGCGGAGAATCGGCGAGGATTTATGGGGCGAAGCTGACTCTCCCCTCCCTGTTCTCCCCCACCTTCTCCGCCCGCCCCAACGCGGTCGCGCTCGAGTGGGCGTGCCAGGAGTACACCTTCGAAGACCTCGACCGGCGTGCCGCTCGGATGGCGCACGAACTCAACGCGCGCGGTCTTGGCCATGGCGACCGGCTTGCGCTCTACCTGCCAAACCGCATCGAGTACATCGACCTGTTTCTTGCGTGCACGCGTCTGGGCGTGATCGTCGTGCCCATCAACGTCTTGTATCGCGACCGCGAGATGGCCCACATCCTCGGCGATGCGACGCCCAAGGCGGTGGTCGTCACCGATGAGGCGGGTTGGAGCCGCGCGGACCAGCCGGCGTGGGGCGTCGACGCCCTGGCGAAAGGGGCCGCGGCTCGCCCGCTGACGCCGGTTGATGCTGCGCTCGACGCGGCCACGCCGGCCGCGCTGGTCTACACGTCTGGGACGACAGGGCCGGCCAAAGGGGCCGTGATCACGCACGGCAACCTCTGCGCGAACGCGCGGATGCTGGTCGACACGTGGCGCTTCACCTCCAACGACCGCTTGTTGCTGGCGCTCCCGCTCTTCCACGTGCACGGCCTGGGCAATGGGATCCATTGCTGGCTGCTGTCTGGCTGCCGCACACGCCTGCTCGAACGCTTCGAGCACGGCTCGGCCGCAGCGACGTTGCTCGACTTTGGTCCCACCGTCTTCTTTGGCGTGCCGACGATGTATGTACGGCTGCTCGAGGTGGAGCGGTCGGCCGCACGCAAGATCGGCGGCGCGTTCAGGCTCTGCGTGTCGGGATCGGCGCCGCTGCCGGCGCAGGTGCTCGAGGACTTCGAGGCCCTCTTCGGCCAGCGCGTCCTGGAACGCTACGGCATGACCGAGACGTTGATGACGCTCGGCAACCCGTATGACGGCGAGCGGCGAGCGGGCACCGTCGGCCTCCCCTTCCCTGGCGTCTCCATCCGCATCGTCGACGAGCACGGACAGGTGGTTCGCGACGACGAGAGCGGCGAGTTGCATGTGCAGTCGCCGACGATCTGTGCCGGCTACTGGAATCGCCCCGACGCCACCGCCGCGGCATTTGACGGTGGCTGGTTCAGGACGGGCGACATCGCCGAGCGCGCAGCCGATGGCTACATCACGCTCCGCGGCCGGCGCAGCGACGTCGTCATCTCTGGGGGCTTCAACGTCTACCCGCGCGAGATCGAAGAGCTGCTGGCGGAGCATCCCTCGGTCGCCGAGGTGGCCGTGGCCGGCGTGCCCGACCCTGTCCGTGGCGAGGTGCCGGTCGCCTTTGTCGTGCTCCGCGCCGATGCCGTCGCCACGCCCGACGCGCTCATCTCGTACTGCCGCGACCAGTTGGCGTCCTTCAAGGTGCCTCGGCGCGTGGTGTTTCTCGAACGGCTTCCACGAACCGCCTTGGGGAAGGTCCAGAAGCAGTTGCTGAAGGCCGAGGGCTGAAGGCCGAAGGCTGCTACAATCCCCCCATGTCGAAGAGCGAGGTCGTCAAGGTCGAGACCGCCAAGCTGCAGATGGGCGAAGCGCTGGGGATGATCGAGACGCGCGGTCTGGTGCCGCTGATCGAAGCCGCCGACGCGATGGTCAAGACGGCCAACGTGACGATCGTCGCCTGGGAGAAGGTGGACGCCGGCCTGGTCACCGTGCTCGTGCGCGGTGATGTCGGCTCGGTCAAGGCCGCCACCGACGCCGGCGCCGCAGCAGCGCGACGCGTCGGCGAACTCATCGCGGTGCACGTGATCCCGCGCCCCGCCGAAGACCTCGAGCGCGTGTTCCCGATCAACCTGTAGGGAACCCTAGCCCCCAACGCCCCTCCAGCCCTACGCCCCCACAACCCTCTCCGCCGCCCTCGCGCCAGCAAAGTCCTTGCCCGTCAGTCCGCCTTCGCTGTGCGTCGAGTACGACAGCGTCACCTTGCGATAGTTGATCGTCACGTCAGGATGGTGATCGGCGGCCTCGCAACCGGGCACCAGCCTCTGCACGAACGCCACGGCCTCGGGGAATCCCTTGAACGTGAACTGCTTGCGGATCGCGTTGCCGTCTTTGGTCCAGCCCGGCAGCGTTCCGAGCTCGCGCGTGATGACTTCGTCGGTCAGAAGTGACATGGCGTTCCTCCTCAATACGAGCCGAAGCGCTGAGGATCGCACGGCGCCCAGATGGGGTCGAGCGGTGTGCCGCCGACCAGCTCAGCCACGGCCTCGGCCGTCAACGGCATGAGCAGCGCGCCATTGCGATAGTGGCCCGTGGCGTAGATCAGCCCATCCACCCGCTGCGAAGCCCCGACGATCGGCAGCTCGTCGAGCGTTGCTGGACGAAGGCCGACCCGCACTTCGAGAAACGCCGCGTCTGCCACCGGCGGCAGCAGCGCGGTCGCCGCCTGCAGTAACTGACGCACGCCAGCTGCCGTCGCGCGTTGGTCGAACCCGACGTGTTCGACCGTCGCCCCCACCAGCATCGTGCCGTCAGCCCACGGCACCAGGTAGCAGTCGGGGCCCCACAGCGTGTGGTCCAACGCCGGAGATTCGGTGCGAAGGGCGAGGAGCTGCCCGCGGACCGGCTGCACTGGAAGCGGCGCAACGCCATCCACATCCACCTGCCCGGCCCAGCAACCCGCGGCCAGCACCACACGCGACGCTTTGAAGGAGCCCACGCCCGTGTCCACGCGCACCTCCGACGTCGTGCTCGAGATGCGGTGGGCGCGAGACTGGACCAGACGAGCACCACGCGAGGCGGCCGAACGCCACAGCGCGGAGACCAGCGCAGGCACGTCCACCGCGCCGTGCGCCAAGATCCTCAAACCCGCGACGGCGTCGGTGGACACTGCGGGCTCGAGGGCCAGCAACGAGGGGCGATCGAGCCGTTCGCACGCGATCCGATCGCGCGCAAGGGCGGCGGCCACGCCATCGAGGGCCGTGGCGCCAGCGGCGTCGAAGGCGACCTCGATCGATCCCGTGCGGGTATAGGGGACCCTCCAGCCCTCATCGACGAGCGCGTGCACGAGGGCGTCATAACGCGAGAGGCTGAGCGCGCCCAGGGCCTGCAGCGCCAGGTGATGCCGCCCTTCCGAGAACGGCGCGAGCATTCCGGCGGACGCACGGCTGGCGCCGCCGCCCACAGTTCCCGGGTCGACCAGGGTCACCTCCGCGCCGCGCGTGGTCAGGGCGTGCGCGATGCCGCAACCGATGACCCCTCCGCCGATGACCAGGACGTCACTCACGAGTCGGTGCGCGGCGCCGCAAGGACGCACGCAGGCTGGTCAGCGGCTGACGGGCGTGCGGTCGACGAAGCCATCGTTGATGAAGCGGCCAAAGCCTTTGTTGCCGGGCAGGTATGGGCCTGACCGGCGCGTGTGCGCCGGGCGCGCCGGCGCGCCCCAGATCCACGGCAGGTAGTAGACCTCGTGTTGGACAACGGCCACCGGCAGCGTGCCACCACCAATGACCGCGATGTTGGCCTCGCATTCGATGCAGGGCGCGGCGGCAACCGGCTCGGGGAGAAGTGGCGCCGGTGGCTGATACGAGGCCCGTACGGCGGCTGCGATCACGTGGTCGCTGACGCCCGCGCGCTTGAGCGCGAGCGACTGCGTCGCGTCCACGGCGCGGTCCAAGCCAGTCGATTCGATCAAGGCGAGCAGGACCTCATCGTCAAGCCCCGCCCTGGCGAGTGCCGCCAGTTCCTCCGGCGTAACAGCCGAGGCCCCGCTGGACATGGCCAGCAGGAGCGTCGCCACGAGCACGAACAATCTCACGGGTTGCATTGTGACCACCAACTAAGCCCGTTTGCAATGAGCGGACCAACACTCCAGCCTTCAGCCTTCGGGCTTCTGCCTCCGAGGGCCGAAGACTGAAGCCCGAAGACCGACGGACTGCCTGAGGACACTCGCCCTGACTTCAGGACAGGACGCCCACCACGGCCTGGTCGAGACAAGGCTAACGTGGTCAGCACTTTAGGCCGACACTGTCAGGGCGGGGCGTGGGTACGGCCCTTGCTGAAGCAGGGTGGAGTAAGGAGTGTGTCATGTTCAGCAACAAGGCGGCGTTGGCGGCAATCGGCGTGGTGGCTCTCGTAGGGGCGTCGGCGACAGGGGCGTTTCTGGCCTCGCGTCGAGCCGAGCCGGCCGCCGTGACCGCCGGGGCGAGTGTGTCACCCGACGCGGTGACCGCCCAAGGGGTGGAAGCCACCGAGGCTGTCATCGACGACAAGATGACCCCGCCGGCCAGCACGCCGGCCGCCGCGCCCGTGCCCGCCGCGACCCCGGCGCCGGCCAAACCGGCCAGCCGACCCATGCAGCAGACCCCACGACGTGCGGAGGCCCCACGTCCGAGCGTGCCGCCCGCTCAGGTCTCGCACGATCGCAACCAGCCGACGGCTGCGTCGACGCCTTCGGAAGCACGACCCATCGAAAGCCGGGACCGCGTGGCCAGCCGGCCCGCGGCGACCCCGGAACGGCCGGTGGAGACGGTTCCAGTGACCGACATGCCGATCGCGCGGGAAGAGCGTCGCCCGGTGGACCAGGCGGCGTCGCTTCCGCCGGTGCCCCAGTTCGAGGAAGTGACGGTCCCTGCCGACGCGGTCATCGGACTGCAGCTCGAGTCGAGCCTGTCGAGTGACACGGCGCGCGTCGAGGATCGCGTCGAAGCGCGCGTCACGCGGGACGTGCGCGCCAACGGCCGCGTGGCCATCCCCGCCGGTTCCCGCGTGCTCGGATCGGTGAGCGTCGTGGAACGCGGCGGCAAGATGCGTGAGCGCGCGCGCCTCGGCCTGCGCTTCCACACGGTGATCCTTGCCGACGGCACCGAGTTGCCCCTGCAGACCCAGACGGTGTTGCGCGAGGGCGAGGCGCCGGGCAATGCGAGTGCGGCCAAGGTGGGCGGCGGCGCCATTGGCGGCGCCATCCTCGGCGCGATTCTCGGCGGCGGCAAGGGCGCAGCCATTGGCGCAGGCGTCGGCGCCGGCGCAGGTACCGCGGCCGTGATGGCTGGCGGACGCCGACCCGCGCAGATTCAGGCCGGCTCGCCGATGACGGTCAAGGTGCTGTCGCCGGTGACGGTGGCGGTGGAAAAGTAGTGCCTCCCAGTCAACCACAAAGACACGAAGGCACAAAGACGCACAAACGGATTTGGTTGACACCCTCAACCCAAGCAAGTTCTGTGCGTCTCCGTGACTTTGTGTCTTTGTGATTGACGACCCGCGTGCCGTGCGGTGTTAAGATCCGCGAGTCCCCGGAAAGGAACGGATCTCATGCGCAGCACGGTGCTGGTGCTCCTCGCGATCACAATTGGTCTGGGCGCGCAGTCGGCGCCGCCAGGAACGACCAACTACACGCGCATCGACGCCACGGTTGCCTGCGCGGGCGCGACAACGGTCGACGCGATTCCCGCGATCAAGGCCGACGGCTTCAAGGCGATCATCAACCTGCGACAGGCCAGCGAAGAGGGCGCCAACGTGGAGGCCGCACAACAAGCGGCGACGGCGGCCGGCCTGAAGTACATCCACATCCCCTTCAACGGCGGCGATCCGAAAAGCGACGCTGTTGACCAGTTTCTGGTCGCCGTGAAGGATCCGGCCAACTCCCCGGTCTTCATCCACTGCGCCTCGGCGAACCGCGCCGGCATGATGTGGCTGATCAAACGCGTGGTGGTGGACGGCTGGCCGCTCGAGAAAGCTACGGCCGAGGCCGAACGCGCCGGCCTGAGCAGCCCCCGCCTCAAAACGTTCGCCCTTGAGTACTTGAGGGCGCACGGCAAGGCCTGATGGCGGGCTCACGTGACCGAGACGCCGCCGTCGGCGGCGACATGGACCCCGAGGAGTTCCGCCGTGAAGGCCACCGGGTCGTCGACTGGCTCGCCGACTACTTCGCGCATCCCGAACGGTTCCCGGTGCTGGCGCAGGTGCAGCCCGGCGATCTTGTACGAGCGCTGCCCTCCCGCGCGCCGGAAGGTCCAGAGTCGTTCGACGCGATCTTCGACGACTTCACCAGGCTGGTGGTCCCGGGCATCACGCACTGGAATCACCCCGGCTTCTTCGCGTATTTCGCCATCAGCGGCAGCGGTCCGGGCGTGCTGGCCGAGATGCTGGCGGCCGGGCTGAACGTGCAGGCCATGCTCTGGCGCACCTCGCCGGCTGCCACCGAGCTCGAAGAAGTCGCCCTTGGCTGGCTGCGCGACCTGATGCACCTGCCGCCAGCCTTCGAGGGCGTGATCTACGACACCGCGTCGGTGGCGGTGCTGCACGCGCTGGCCGCGGCGCGCGAAGCCGTGATTGCCGACGTGCGCACGAAGGGCCTGCTGGGCCGGTCCGATGTGCCGCGGGTGCGCGTCTACCTGTCGGCGCACACCCACTCGTCGGCCGACAAGTCGGTGATCCTGCTGGGGCTGGGGAAGGACGCCCTCGCGCACATCCCTGGCGATGCCAACCACGCGATGCGCGTAGATCTGTTGCGCGAGGCCATCGCCGCGGACCGCCGCGCCGGCATCCTGCCGCTGGCCATCATCGCAACGATCGGCACGACCTCGTCGACGGCCATCGACCCGGTGCACGAGATCGCGGACCTGTGCGAGGCCGAAGGCATCTGGCTCCACGTCGATGCGGCCTACGCCGGCGTGATGGCGATGCTGCCGGCGTGGCGCCACGCCTTTCGTGGCGCAGAGCGTGCCGACACGCTCGTCGTCAACCCGCACAAGTGGCTCTTCACGCCGTTTGACTGCTCGGTCCTCTACTGCCGGCGTATGGATATGCTGAGGCAGGCGTTCTCGCTGGTCGCCGAGTACCTGAAAACCACGGAGGCAGCGCCGGTGAGGAACCTGATGGACACAGGGATCCAGCTCGGGCGTCGCTTCCGCGCGCTGAAGCTGTGGATGGTGCTGCGCTACTTCGGCGCCTCGGGCATCCGCCAGCGCCTCGAAGCGCACGTCGAGCTTGCCAGGATGTTTGCCGGGTGGGTCGACAGCACCCAGGGGTGGGAGCGTCTGGCGCCCGTGCCTTTCAGCGTCGTATGCTTTCGGCATCATCCTGCCGGCATGGATGACGAGGCAGTCCTCGAGAGCCACAATGCCGCAATCATGGATGCGGTGAATGCCTCGGGGGAGGCGTTTCTCTCGCACACCAAGCTCGACGGTCGATACGTGCTCAGGCTGGCGATCGGCAACATCCGCACGGAGGAGCGCCATGTCCGACGCGTGTGGGCGCTGCTGACCGAAGCGGCGGCCGCGCTGCCGTCGATGTAAGACTTACCCGGCTCTGTACGCGTCCACTTCAGGAATAGACCGCGCACGGGCCGCGCGCGCTGGCACGGGGCTTGATAGTCGCCTGTGGTAGAGGCGGCCCTTCAGGGCTGCTGTGTCATTCGACCCCAGGAGATGTGATGAAACGACTGACGGTGTTTTTCCTCGCTGCCGCCGCGGTGTTGGCGGCCCCGGCCGCGGCCAGCGCCGATGGCTTTCTGTCCCCCTACGTCGGCGTGAACTTCGGCGGCGACACCACGAAGAAGAGCACGGTGTATGGCGGCGCCATCGGGTTTGTCGGCGCGAAGGCCGGCTTCGAGGTCGACTTCGGCTACACGCCCGAGTTCTTCGGCGACGACACGCTGGACGTCGACGGCAAGCTCGTCACCGTGATGGGCAACGTGCTGTTCGGCGGCAAACGCGGTGGGTTCTCGCCGTACTTCGCACTCGGCGGCGGGCTCATCCGCACCGACATCACGGTGATTGGCGACGTGGCCGATCTGGAAGCCGCCAAGAACAGCTTCGGCGGCAACGTCGGCGGCGGGTTCTTCGCCGGTGGCAAGTCAGTCACCGTACGTGCCGACGTGCGCTACTTCCGGGCGTTCAACTTCGACGACGGGCTCGATTTTGGCCTGAATCTGGACGTCATCAAAGGCACGCTGCGCTTCTGGCGGGGGACGGTGGGCGTTGGGTTTATGTGGTAAGAAGAAGTGCAAAGTGCAAAGTGCGAAATGCAAAGTACGTACTTCGCACTTCGCACTTCACTCATCGTCGAATAAGCTCCGCACCTCCGGGGCCTGGACTTCGCGAGTAGTCTTCTCAATCGGCCCGACTTCCGGGATGTCGTCGCCTGATGAGGCACCGAGGTCTCGGAAGCGACGCGCTGTGACCAGCACGCGCGTTTCAAGCGAGGCCACCGACCGGTTGTACGCGTCGACGGCCCGATCCAGTCCCCGCTTCACGTCGTCGTAGTGCGTGGCCAGCACCAGCAGCCGCTGGTAGAGCTCGCGGCCCAGGTCCGAGATCTGCTGCGCGTTGGCCTGGAGACGATCCTGCCGCCAGCCGTACGACACCGCTTTGAGCAACGCGATCAAGGTCGTCGGGCTGGCCAGCACGACGCGGTTGGCGATGCCGTGCTCGATGAGCAGCGGGTCGTGCGACAGCGCGGCCGAGAACAACGCCTCGCCGGGCAGGAACATCACGACGAACTCGGGCGTGTCGTCGAACTGGCTCCAGTAGGCCTTGCTGCCCAGGCGATTCAGGTGGTCGCGCACCTGACGGGCGTGATCGCCCAGCTTGACGGCGCGCTCGGCGTCGTCTTGTGCTTCGACAGCGTCGAAGTACGCGGCCAGCGGCGCTTTGGCATCGACGATCACGCGTTTGCCGCCAGGCAGGCGCACCACCAGGTCGGGACGGAACCGACCGTCTTCTGTGGTGACAGTGACCTGCTCGAGAAAGTCGGTGTGCTCGATCATGCCCGCCAGTTCGACCACCTGCCGTAGCTGCACCTCGCCCCAGTGGCCACGCACGTGCGGCTGACGCAGCGCCTTGACCAGCTTGCCGGTTTCGCCTTGCAGTGACGTCAGGCCGGAGCCCACGTGCTTGAGTTGCTCTGCCAGCGAGGCGTTGGCAGCGATGCGATCTCTCTCGACCGCCCCCAGCTTCTGGTCCACGGCCTGCAGCGCCTCGGCCAGCGGGCGCACCAGGTCGGACATGGCGGCGTGACGCCGGTCGAGGTCGCCTTTCACCTGCTCGTTGGTTTTCTCGAGCGAGGCCTGCGCCAACGCCGTGAGCGACTGGCTGTTGGCCTGCAGGGCCTCCGAGGCCATCGAGCGGAAGGCGTCGCGAAGGGTCTGCTCGGCGCTCGAGAGGATGGTGTGCCGCTGGTCGGAGGCCTGCAACCTCACCTCGAGCGCGGCGATGCGCGCGGCGGCCTGCTGGCGCACGAGCACCCAGGTGATCGCAGCACCGGCGGCAAACGCGAGGACGATCCACACAGCCGTCACGCGCTCGATTGTACGCCCGGGGAGGACAGGATAGGGCGGGTTACGAGTTACGAGCTACGAGTTACGAGTTACGAGTTTGATTTCGCGGATTCGGATCGTGCGGCGGCCGTTGCGTTCGGTGACTTCGCCTGTGGCCTCGACGGTTCGGGCGACGAACTCGATCAGGCGCTTGTTCATCTCGGCGGTGTACTCGCCGGTGATGGTGTAGACGCCATTGGCGGTCAGGATGCCCAGCGTGGCGCCGCGCCTGGCGCAGCTCAGCGCGCAGTCCACGTGGGCGTTGCCGGCGTTATCCGCCGCCTTCTCGTAACAGCGCACGTCGACGACCTCGCCTGCAATCGTTCGCGGCTGGGCCTGGACGCCGGCCGTCGCAGCCAGCAGCACCAGGAGCACCCGCAGCACCCGCAGCACATCGGCGATTATACTGATCGCCATCCGACAGTGAGAGCCACATGAGCCGACTCAACATCTCATCGGGAGCACCGTGGGAACCTATCGTCGGCTACTCACGGGCCGTCCGCGTGGGGGCGCACGTGTACGTGGCTGGCACCACCGCGACGGGGGCCGATGGCAAGGTCGTCGGTGTCGACGATGCCGCGGCGCAAACGCGGCAGGCGCTGCAGAACATCGCCGCTGCACTCGAGAAGGCCGGGGCGCGACTCGACCACGTGGTGCGCACCCGTATCTATGTCACCGACATCTCGCAGTGGGAGCTCGTGGGCCGCGCACACGGCGCCGTGTTCGGGTCGATTCGCCCAGCCAGCACCATAGTGGAGGTCAAGGGCCTGGTGTCGCCAGAGATGCTGGTAGAGATCGAAGCCGACGCGATCGTTGAGGATTGACGATTGCAGATTGCAGATTGACGATTACCCGAACGTTCGGGCGCTCATTCGTCCCGCCATTCGTCCCTACATAAGACACCGCGACGGAACAAATCTACGAAGATCTTCGTTGACATCTACGAAGGACCTCGTAGATGATCGCCCCAGACTCTGAAATCTGCGCAATCAACTCGTAACTCGTCACCCGACAAATGCCACCACGACCGACCGACGCCGAGCTCGCCATCCTGCGTGTCCTGTGGGCCCGCGGGCCCAGCACCGTGCGCCACGTGCTCGACGCGCTCAACGTCGAGCGCGTCACCGGATACACGACGGCGCTGAAGCTGCTGCAGATCATGACGGACAAGCAGCTGGTCGCGCGCGACGAGTCCGACCGCACCCACATCTATCACGCCCGCTTCAGCGAAGCCGACACGCAGCGCCAGCTCCTGGACGACCTGATGGACCGCGCTTTCGGCGGATCGGCCATGCAACTGGTGATGCGCGCGCTGTCGGGCCGCAAGACGTCGGGCGCCGACCTGGCCGAGATTCGCCGTCTACTCGACGAACACGACGGAGACACGCGATGACGAACATGCCTGCCCTCCTTGACCGTGTCTCCGAAGTGGTCGGCTGGGGGCTGATCCATTTCCTCTGGCAAGGCACCGTGCTGGCCGTCATGCTCGGCCTGACATTGCTCGTTTTGCCACGCGGCTTCGCGCGGGCGCGTTACGTCGCTGGCTGTGTGACGCTTGCGCTGATGCTCCTGGCGCCGACCTTTACCATCTGGCAACTGGCCGACCCGCACGATCCGGCCTCGCCGTATTTCGAGGACCTCCACGCCGCCGCCATGGTGCCGGCGCCCGCGCTCGGCTCCGAGCGCGTGGGCGACTCGACGGCCCCGCTTCGCGGCACACCCTCCAGGCGTGACGACCAGCGTCTCGTCGTCGATGCCAATCGCCTCCTGCCTTGGGTCGTCATGGCGTGGACGATCGGCGTGCTTCTGTGCTCCATGCGACTGGCGGGTGGCTGGTGGCAGGCTCGTCGGCTCGTGCGGCTGGGCACGCGGCCCGTCGCGACGCATTGGGAGCAGGTGAAGGACGCCCTCGCGGCGCGCCTGGACCTGACGCGCACCGTGCGACTGCTTGAATCCACGCGGCTGCAGGTGCCCGTCGTCGTGGGCTGGCTGCGTCCGGTGCTGCTGGTGCCGACGGCGGTACTCGGCGGGCTGTCGCCGCAACAACTCGAGGCGGTCATCGCGCACGAGTTGGCACACATCCGGCGGCACGATTACCTCGTCAACCTGCTGCAGTCCGCCGTCGAGACGTTGCTGTTCTATCACCCCGCCGTCTGGTGGGTGTCCAGCGCCGTGCGCACCGAGCGTGAGCATTGCTGCGACGACCTGGCGGTTGTCGCCTGCGGCGACGCCGTGCTCTACGCGCGTGCCCTGACGGCCATCGAGACCTTGCGACACGAAAGGATGGGAGTTGCCATGGCCGTCACCGGATCGCCACTGCTCGCGCGCGTGCGGCGCTTGCTCGGCGCCAAGCCGCCCTCAACCGCAGCCTCGTCTGGCTGGATCGTCGCGCTGCTCACCGCCGTGATGGTGTCCGGCGCGGGAGTGACCAGTTGGATGCGCGGTGTGCCCGTCGAGTTTACCGAAGGGACCAAGGGGCAGCAGACGCTCCCTCCTGCAATCCACGCAACCGGGCCGCCGCGTGCAGCCGAGAGTCACGAGGCGGTCGCTCTTGACGAGACGGCGCAGTCGGCCCAACGCGCCATGCAGCGCGCGATGGCGGACCAGGAACGCGCCCTCTCCGCCGCTGCGCGTGCCGTCGAACAGGCGCAGCAGGCTACGGTCGCCAGCGAGGCGTACAGCGCATCCGCCGAGAGTCGGCAGATCGCCCGCGAGGCCATGCGGCAGGCCCACGAGCTGATGCGCAGCGCGCAGGTGGCTGCACGCGATGCGACACGCGCCATGCGGGATGCCCAGCGGGCCGCGCGCTCAGTGTCCTGGTCCTGGTGGTCGGATGACGCACCCGAACCACCGCAAGCACCCGAAGCACCCGAAGCACCCGAAGCCAATGAAGCCTGGCCTGCGCCACCTGCGCCGCCGGTGCCGCCAGCTCCCGACGCCCCGCCTGCCCCGCCAGCGCCGCCCACACCGCCGGCCGCGGCGGCGATGCCGGCGCCACCGGCCCCGCCCGCGCCTCCAGCGCCGCCGGCCCACGGGTTCTGGTCGTCGGGCGACAAGACATCGACGTGGAACGCCACCCACAGCAGCAACGGCACGACGCTGAAGATCAGCGCAAAGGGCGACGTGGAGTTTACTGACGATGAGAGCGACGTCAAGAGCATCTCGTCGGGCGGCTGGTTCATCGTCGATCGGCGGGTGGGAGGCATCGCCGGATTTTTCGCCTCGGACACCAAACGCTTCGAAGCGCGCGAGCGCAACGGCGCGGTCGAGCGCAAGTTCTTCGTCGACGGCCGGGAACTCGGTACAGACGAAGGCCGCAAGTGGCTGACCACCTTCCTGCCGGAGATGCTCCGCAACATGGCGTTGAATGCCGATCGTCGCGTCGCGCGTCAGCTCGCCAAGGGCGGCCCGGCATTCGTACTCGCTGAGATCAGCAGGACCAACAACTCGTTTGCCAAGAGCGTCTACCTGAGGGAGCTCTACAAGCAGACCCAGCTCGACCAGGCCATGCTGACGCAGAGTCTGCAGCTCGCCGCGCGCGAGATGGAATCCGACTTCGAGCTGGCGCAGGCGCTGAAGGCAGCGGTCGAGCACCAGCCGATCGACGCGGCGATGCCCGCCTTCATCGAGGCGTCGCGGTCCATCGAGTCAGACTTCGAGCAGCGCCAGGTGTTGGGCAGTGCCGTCGGTCGGCCGGGCCTGACGGCGGCGGCCGCCGGTCAGATCTTCAGGGCCGCGACGCCGGGCACGGGCGGCGCAGGGATCGAGTCCGACTTCGAGCTCGCACAACTGCTGAAAGAGTCGGCCAAGGGCGGGCACGTCACCGACAGCAACGTCGCGGCCTACCTGGACGCGGCGCGCGCGGTGGAATCGGACTTCGAGCGCCGGAACGTCGTGCAGGCGCTGTCGAAGGTGAAGCTGTCGGACGCGGCGATGGCAGAGATCGTCAAGCTGGCGGCCGGGATCGGCAGCGACTTCGAGCGGTCGCAGGCCATCGTGGGCCTCAGCGACAACGCGCCGCTGGGCACGGCCACCAGGAAGGCGCTGGCTGATGCGGCCATGGGCATCGGCAGCGAGTTCGAACGCGGCCGCGCGTTGAACGCCCTGACGCGGGCCGGCGTGCTGACCGCCGCGCACTAGTTCGAGAATCCTGCGGCTCTGTGGCTGAATTTGACACGGCGCGCAAGCGTGCGTTAGCCTGTTCGGCAGTCATGGCTGGCTTTGTCCATCACGCGCATCATCATCACCACCTGGGCACCGCCCCGGGCCCGTCGAGCTGCGCGTAAGGCGAACAACACGCCAAACCTGACGAGAGACACGTAAGAGGTCATGCAGCCCCGCCGGTTACCGGCGGGGGTTTTTTTTGCAGCCATGATTGGAAGGCAGCAGTGGATTTCACGAAACTCGATGGCCTGGTCCCGGCGGTTGTCCAGGACGACGCAAGCAACGAGGTCCTGATGGTCGGGTTCATGAACGCCGAAGCGCTGGCGCGGACCCGCGACTCCGGTTACGTCACCTTCTTCAGCCGATCGCGGAACACGCTGTGGACCAAGGGCGAGACCTCGGGCAACCGGCTGCAGGTGGTCGCGGTGCTGGTTGATTGCGACGACGACACGCTGCTCGTGCGCGCACGCAGGCTGGGCGACGGCAACGTGTGCCATACGGGCCAGCGCACGTGCTTTTTCAGGATGTTGGAGTAGGGTGCGAACTTCAGATTAGTTTGGACGTCGTTTCAAAACAGGAGAACAGGAGGTCAGGAGAATTTCCTTCAAGAGACATCTCCTGATCTCCTGATCTTCTGTAGAAACCAACACGGACTACGGACCAAGACTATGGCCACCTTACGACTCGGCATTCCCAAGGGCTCCCTCCAGGACGCCACCGTGCAGCTGTTCGCACGCGCCGGCTTCACCATCTACGTCAACTCGCGCTCGTACTTCCCGTCGATTGACGACCCGGAGATCGAGTGCATGCTGATCCGCGCGCAGGAGATGGCGCGCTACGTCGCCGATGGCGTCATCGACGCCGGCCTCACGGGACAGGACTGGATCCGCGAGCACGAGGTCGGCCATCCGGGCGACGACGCCCTCGAGCCCATCTGCGATCTGATCTACGCCAAGCAGAGCTTCGGCAAAGTGCGCTGGGTGCTTGCCGTCCCGGAGGACTCGCCGTTCAAGTGCCCCGAGGACCTGGCAGGCAAGACCATCGCAACCGAGCTGGTGCGGGTGACCCGCGCCTACTTCGAGCAGCGCGGCGTCCCGGTGGATGTCGAGTTCTCGTGGGGCGCGACCGAAGTCAAACCCCCCGTCCTCGCCGATGCGATCGTCGAGGCGACCGAGACAGGTTCGACGCTGCGCGCCAATCGCCTGCGGATCATCGAGACGCTGCTTGAATCGAACACGCAGCTCATCGCCAACAAGGGAGCGCTCGGCGACCCCTGGAAGCGCACGAAGATCGACAACATCGCGCTGCTGCTGAAGGCGGCCATCGAAGCCCACGGCAAGGTGGGGATGATGCTCAACGTACGGCGCAGCGACCTCGACCGCATCCTCAGCCTCCTGCCCGCCCTGCAGCGGCCAACCATCTCGCCGCTCAGCGACGGCGACTGGGTGGCCGTCAACACCATCATCGAAGAGCGCACCGTGCGCGACCTGATTCCCAGGCTGAAGCTTGCCGGCGGCCAGGGCATCGTCGAGTATCCGCTCAACAAGATCGTGGTGTAAGGCTGCTGCCATGAGCATCCGGATCGTCAAGTCGACCGACACTGCCGCGGTTGACGCTTTGCTCTCGCCCCGGCATGACGACGACGCCGCCACACGCACGGCGGTCGTCGCCATCGTCGAGGCCGTGCGGAAGGGTGGCGACGAGGCGGTCGCGCGATACGCGCGACAGTTCGACGGGCTCAGCGGCCCGGCCGAGATCCCTCGCGACCAGTGGACGCGCGGGGCGCGTCAGGCGTCGCGCGAGGTACGGCTGGCCATCGCCACGGCGGCCCGCAACATCGCACGGGTCGCCCGCGCGCAGGTGCCGCGGTCGTTTCGCGTCCGGGTCGCGCCAGGTGTCACCGTCGAGCAGCGGGTCCGCCCGCTCGACCGGGTGGGCTGCTACGTGCCGGGTGGCCGGTACCCCCTGCCCTCGTCGCTCCTGATGACGGCGATTCCGGCGCGTGTGGCCGGCGTCGCCGAGATCATCGCCGTCTGTCCGCGTCCCGAGCCTGCGGTGTTGGCAGCGGCGGACGCTGCCGGCGTCACGCGCCTGTTTCAACTCGGCGGCGCACACGCGATCGCGGCACTGGCGTTTGGCACGCAGGCCATCCCGCGCGTCGACCGCATCGTCGGGCCCGGCAACAGATACGTCGCGGCCGCCAAGACATACGTCTCGGCTGAGTGCGGCATCGACATGCAGGCCGGCCCCAGCGAGATCCTGGTGCTCTCGGATCGAGGAAATCCAGTGTGGCTGGCCGCCGATCTCATCGCGCAGGCCGAGCACGATCCCGACGCCCGCGCGATTCTGATCACGTCGAGGGCGCAGCTTGCCACGGCGGTCGCAAGGGAGGTCGTCCGTCAGATGCCGGCCAGTGGCCCCGCACGAGAAGCGCTTGCGCGGCACGGCGGCGTCATCGTCACGCGTACGCCGGCAGAGGCCGTGTCGCTGGCCAACCGGATGGCTCCCGAGCACCTGGTCGTCGACGACGAGAAGACCGCTGCCGCCGTGGGCCGCGCTGGAGCAATCTTCATCGGCCCGCACACCGCGCAGGTGGCTGGCGACTACGCCATCGGGTCCAACCACGTGTTGCCCACCGGCGGCGCTGCGCGCCTGCGCGGTGGCCTGCACACCGCAGACTACGTCCGTGTCGTCTCGGTGCAGCGTGTGACGGCAAAGGGACTCAGGGCACTGGGACCGACCGTGCGCGCCCTGGCGCTGGCCGAGGGGTTGACCGCGCACGCGCAGTCCATGATCGTGAGGGGTGTGTGAGCCACGCGTACGACCGTCCAGTGACCGCCGCTGGCGCTCTGCGGCTGCACCTGAACGAGAACACCGCGGGGTGTTCGCCGAAGGTGCTCGAAGCGCTGCGCGCGCTCGAACGCAACGACATCGCGCTCTACCCGGACTACGACGCGGTCTATCGCGAGACCGCGCAGTACCTCGGCGTGCCGCAGTCATCGCTCCTGCTGACCAACGGTCTTGACGAGGGGATCTTTCTGACCGCCGTGCTCGGGCAGAAGCGCCGCCCCGCCGATGGCGACGCCGAGAGCATCGTAATTCTGCCGGCGTTCGACATGTACGCGATCAGCGTTGAAGCTGTCGGCGGGCGCGTCGTGTTCGTGTCGCCTCGGGCGGACTTCACGTTCCCCCTTGACGGCACACTGGCGGCTATCACCCCGCGCACGCGGGTCGTCTACATCACGAGCCCGAACAACCCGACGGGAGTACGCGTGAGCAACGACGACATCAGGACCGTCGCGCGCGCCCTGCCGCCGGGCGCCCTCGTCTTGGTCGACGAGGCGTATCACGACTTCTGCGGCGACACCGTCGTCCACGAGCTGGGCAGCCTGCCCAACGTCGTCGTCGGTCGTACCTTCGCCAAGGCGCAGGGCCTGGCAGCGCTGAGGGCTGGCGCGATCGTCGCCGTGCCGGAGACGCTGGAACCGTTCAGGCCGCTGATCCCGCCCTACAGTCTGAACGTCGCGGCTGCCGCGGCGCTGCGTGCCGCCCTGGCCGATCACGAGTACCACACCTGGTACGTCGGACAGGTGCGTGACTCGCGCGAGCGCTACTACGCGTTCTGCCGGAGGCACGGCTTCCAGTACTGGGAGAGCGGCGCGAATTTCGTGCTGGCCCGCGTCGGCGACCACGCCACGGCGTTGACCGATGCCCTTCAGGGCAAGGGCATCTACATTCGGGACAAGTCGGCCGATCCTGGCTGCCGCGGCTGCATCCGAGTGACGACCGGGACCGTCGAGGCCACCGAGGCGGCCGTGGCCGCGATGGAGGAGTACCTGTGCGGCGCGCCGTAATCGATCGCAAGACGAACGAGACCCGGATCCAGCTCAAGTTGACGATCGAGGGACGCGGGCGCTATGCCATCTCGACCGGCATCCGGTTTCTCGATCACATGCTGGAGTTGTTCACCCGGCACGGCGCCTTCGACCTCGACGTCAAGGCCACCGGCGATCTCGATGTCGATCAGCATCACACGGTCGAAGACCTCGGCATCGCGCTTGGCGAGGCCGTCTCGCAGGCCCTGGGCGATCGCCGCGGCATCAACCGGGCAGGCTACTTCGTCATGCCGATGGACGAGACCCTGGCCGTCGTCGCGCTCGACCTCGGCGGGCGGCCGCACGCCACCGTGGACCTGAAGGTCAAGGTCCGCTACGTCGGCGACCTGCAGGCCGAGCTGGTGCACGACTTCTTCGAGGGTTTTGCGATCGGCGCGCGCGCCAACGTGCACGCCAAGGTGCTGTACGGCAGGTCCAGCCACCACCACATCGAGGCCGTGTTCAAGGCGTTCGCGCGGGCGCTGCGCGTGGCGTGCAGCAAGGACAAGCAACTGGCAAAGGCGTTGCCGAGTACCAAGGGACTGATCTAGTGGCAATCGCACTGGTTGACTACGGTGCGGGGAACCTCACCTCCGTGCGCAAGGCCTTCACGCACCTCGGTGCTGAGATTTACACGCCGGAGTCTCCCGCCGATCTGTCTCGCGCCTCGGCCGTCGTCGTTCCCGGCGTCGGGCACTTCTCGGCGACACGCTCGCTCACGCCCGACTGGCACGCCGCCGTGCGTGAGGGGCTTTCGGCTGGCAGACCGCTCCTGGGCATCTGCGTCGGGATGCAGTGGCTCTACGAGGGCAGCACCGAAGCGCCGGAGTGTCCGGGACTGGGTGTCGTCGAGGGCCGCTGCACGAAGCTGACGGGTGGTGCCGATCGGTTGAAGGTGCCGCACGTCGGGTGGAACACTCTGGAACTGGCCAAAGCCTCGCACCTGCTCGAGAGTCTTGCCGACCAGAGCAACGTGTACTTCACCCATTCGTTTGCCGGCCCGGTGAACGATGCCACGGCGGCCGCGACCCAGTACGGCGGCGAGCGCTTCGCCGCGGCCGTCGAAGACGGCCTGATCATGGGCGTGCAGTTTCATCCTGAGAAGTCGAGCGAGACCGGCCTGGCGATCCTGCGCAACTTCCTGCGGCTCGTGGCCAGGACCACACAGGTGTCCCGCTGATGCTGGCCAAACGAATCATCGCGTGCCTCGACGTTCGCGACGGGCAGGTCGTCAAGGGCGTCAAGTTCGAGGGCCTGCGCTCGGCGGGCGATCCGGCCGCGCTCGCGCGACGCTACAACGTCGAGGGCATCGACGAGCTCGTGATTCTTGACGTCACGGCCACACTCGAAAAGCGCCTCGCCATGGCGCGCACCGTCCGCGCGGTCGCCGGCGAGTTGTTCATCCCGCTCTGCGTCGGCGGCGGCATCCGCGATGCCGGCGATGCGGCAGCGGTCGTAGAGGCGGGGGCCGACAAGGTGAGCTTGAACTCGGCCGCGCTGGCCGACCCGGCCATCATCACCAGGCTTGCCCGGCAGTACGGCAGCCAGGCCGTCATCGTCGCCATCGACGCGAGGCGCGAAGGCAGCCACTTCGCGGTGTACTCGCGCAGCGGCACCACGGCGGCGTCGCGCGATGCCGTCGAGTGGGCCCGCGAGGCCGAGCAGCGCGGCGCGGGCGAGATTCTGCTGACCTCGATGGACCGTGACGGCACGCGGTCCGGCTTCGACTGCGAGATGACGGCGGCCGTCTCGACTGCCGTGAACATCCCGGTGATCGCCTCTGGCGGCGCCGGTGGCTTCGACGACTTCGTGGACGTGTTCACCTCCGGCCGCGCCGACGCCGCGCTGGCGGCCTCGATCTTTCACTACGCGGAGCACAGTGTGAGTGCGTTGAAGGCACACCTGCGGGAAAGAGGAATTCCCGTTCGACTCTGATGCTGATTCCATCTATTGACCTCCGCAACGGCAAAGTCGTCCAGCTCGTCCAGGGTGAGCGTCTGGCCCTCGAAGACGCCGACCTCGACGCGTGGATCCGGCGCTTCGCCGCGTTTCCCAGGTTGCAGCTGATCGATCTCGACGCCGCCATCGGCACGGGCAACAACGACGCCCTGGTGCAGTACGTCTGCGGCCAGCGGGTGTGCCGTGTGGGCGGCGGCATCCGTTCGATCCAGCGCGCCCGCGACGTGCTGGCGCAGGGCGCCACGCACGTCATCGTCGGCTCGTCCCTGTTCAAGGACGGTCGCCCGGCGCTGGACTTCGCCGCCGAGCTCGCCGAGGCCGTCGGCACTGACCGCGTCATTGCCGCCGTCGACACCAAGGGGGGCCGCGTCGCCGTGAAGGGCTGGCGCGAGACGGTGCCGCTCACGGCCGTCGAGGCCGTGCGGGCCCTGGAACCGTACTGCTCCGAGTTCCTGTACACCCACGTCGACAAGGAGGGCCTGATGCAGGGCACCGACATGGCTGCGATACGGGCTGTGCGGGACGCGACCATCCGGCGGGTCGTCGCCGCCGGAGGCATCACGACCCAGGAGGAGATCGACCAGCTCGACGCCCTTGGGGTGGACGCCGTGGTGGGGATGGCCATCTACACGGGGCGCCTGATCCCCCGAGGGCCTGCCGCGCCGTAGCTTTCGCGAAGGCGGGCAACCTTAGCCGGACCACTTCCGTCTACACCTAGGCGACTGGAGGAACCGCAACAACCATGACACATCGCTTCACCCCTCGTGCCCCGTTGACCGCCGCCCTGGCGCTGTTGGCGCTGGGCATCCCGGCCCTCGCCACGGGCGCTGTCAAGGAAACCGAACGCGTCGAGCGCACCGTGCCCATGCAGGCGGGCGGCACGCTGACGCTCAAGAACTTCTCGGGCCGCGTCCAGATCACCGGCGAACCGCGATCGGACGTCGCGATTGTCGCGATCCGCAAAGCGACCCGCGATCGCCTGGACCGCATCAAGCTCGACATCCAGTCCGATGGCCGCTCGGTCACCATCGAGGCCAACAAGCGGGACAAGGACTGGGAAGAGAAAGACGACAACGTCGTCGAGACCGAGTTCACCATCAAGGTGCCACAAAGCGCGAACCTGGATCTGCAGGTGTTCAGCAGCCCCGTGCAGATCAGCGGCGTGACCGGCACCCACAAGGTGCACGGCTTCTCGTCGGACCTGCGGCTCGACCAGGTCACCGGGTCAGTGGATGCCGAGACCTTCAGCGGCCAGATCTACCTGGCGCCGGCGACGTGGCAGCAGGGGCAGTCGGTGCACGCCAAGACGTTCAGCGGCGACATCGAAGTACGGCTGCCGGAGAGCGCCGCGGGGACGGTCGAGTTCGACTCGTTCAGCGGCGACGTCGACAGCGCCGTGCCGCTGACGCTGCAGAGCAAATCGAAGCGGAAGATGCGGGCAAACCTCAGCAACGCCTCCGGCGGAGAGATGACGTTCAAGACGTTCAGCGGCGACGTGCGTCTGGTCAAGTAGTTCTGATAGGCTTCCCCCGTGCGCGGGGTCACCGCTCTCGCTATTGCCAGTTTGGCCCTGTCCTCGG
>JAENWD010000170.1 GCA_016650245.1 Vicinamibacteria bacterium | reverse complement strand
TGCGTGGAGCGCGGCCTGGTCTACAAGGGCAAGAAGCCCGTCCACTGGTGCATCCACTGCCGGACGGCCCTGGCCGAGGCCGAAGTCGAGTACGAGGCGCACACCTCCCCTTCGATCTTCGTCGAGTTTCTGCTCGACGGTTCGAGCCGCGAGGAACTGGCCCGGCGCGTGCCCGCCCTGGCCGGCCGCGACGTGGCGGTGCTGATCTGGACCACGACGCCCTGGACGATTCCGTCGAACCTGGCCGTCGCGTTTCATCCCGAGTTCGTCTACGGGGCGTACGAGCACGACGGCCGCGTGGTGTTCATCGCGGAAGACCTGGCGGCGAAGGTGTTTGCGGCGGCGAAGAAGGAATGCGGCGAGGCGATCGCGAAGGTCACCGGCGCGGAGCTGGACGGCCTGAACTTCACGCATCCGCTGTACGACCGGACGGCGCTGGCCGTGCTGGCCGACTACGTGACGCTCGAACAGGGCACAGGCGCCGTGCATACGGCACCCGGGCATGGCTCGGACGACTACCTGACGGGCGTGAAGTACGGCCTCGAGATCTACGCGCCCATCGGCCCGGATGGCCGCTTCACCGACGAGGTGGGGCTGTTTGCGGGCGAACAGGTGTTTGAAGCCAACCCGGCCGTCGTCGAGGCGCTCACCGAGCGCGGACGGCTGTGGCACTTCGAGCCGTACGAGCACACGTACCCGCATTGCTGGCGGTGCCACAACCCGGTGATCTTCCTGGCGACGTCCCAGTGGTTCGTACGGATGGACGGCGAGCCGTGCGTGACACCCGACGGCACGTCGCCGCGCACGCTGCGCGACGCGGCGCTCGACGCGATCGACCATCAGGTGCAGTGGATCCCCGCCTGGGGCCACGACCGCATCTACAACATGGTGTCGAGCCGACCCGACTGGTGCATCTCGCGGCAGCGCGCGTGGGGCGTGCCGATTCCGGCGCTGGACTGCACGAAGTGCGGCGAGGCGGTACTTACCCGCGCGATCATCGAACAGGCGGCGACCGTTTTCGACGAGTACGGCGCCGACGCGTGGTACGAGCGGCCGATCGAGGAGTTCGTGCCGGCGGGCCTGACGTGCCAGAAATGCGGCGGGGCGACGTTCGAGCGCGAGAACAACATCCTCGACGTGTGGTTCGACTCCGGGTCAAGCCACGAAGCGGTGCTGCCGTTTCGACCGGAGCTGACCTGGCCAGCCGACCTGTACCTCGAAGGCAGCGACCAGCATCGCGGCTGGTTCCAGAGCTCGCTGCTGATCGGTCTGGGCACGCGCGGCGCGCCGCCGTTTCGGGCGGTCCTCACCCACGGCTTCTTCGTGGACGAGGAAGGCCGCAAGATGTCCAAGTCCATCGGCAACACCATCGAGCCACAGGAGATCATCGCGAAGAGCGGCGCCGAGATCATCCGCTTGTGGGTGGCGATGGTGGACTACCGCGAGGAAATCCGGATCGGCAAGGAGATCCTGGCGCGCGTTGTGGAGGCCTACCGCAAGCTGCGCAACACCGTGCGCATCCTGGCCGCGAACCTCTTCGACTTCGATCCGGCGCGCGACCTCGTCAACACTGCCGCGCTCGAACCGGTGGATCGGTACATCCTGTCGCGGTACGCGACGCTCGCGCTGAAGATCCGGGCGAGCTACGACACATTCGACTTCCAGGGCGTCGTCCACGGCCTCAGCGCGTTTGCGACCGTGGACCTGAGCGCGTTCTACGTGGACGTCTCGAAGGACCGCCTCTACACGCTGGCGGCCGTCTCGCCGAGACGCCGCGCCGCGCAGACCGCGATGTTCCACATCGTGGACGGCTTGGCCCGCCTGGTGGCGCCGATCCTGCCGGTCACCGCCGAGCAGCTGTGGAAAGCCCTGCCGGGCACGCGCGAGTCCTCGGTGCACCTGGCCGAGTTCCCAGCGGCTGCCTCGTTGGAGGCACTGGTCGACGACGCGCTCGTGGCTGAGTGGCAACGGCTTCTGGCCATCCGGGCCCAGGTCAACGGCGAGATCGAGGGGCGCCGCACCGAGAAGCTCTTTGGCACCTCGCTGGGCGCGCACGTGACGCTCACCGCGTCGGGCGACGACCTGTCGCTGCTGCGCCGCTACGCCGCCGACCTGCCGATGCTGTTCATCGTCTCGACGGTGACCCTGGCCGACGGCGGACCGAGCGATCTGACGGTAGTGGTGACCAGTGCCGACGGCGTGAAGTGCGAGCGCTGTTGGCGGATCGTCCCGTCCGTGACGCACGACGCCGAGCGCGAAGGCCTGTGCGACAGGTGCGTGGACGCGCTGCCCGATCCGGTGGCGCGGTGAATCGGCGCCTCGAACTCGCTGTCGTCGCGTTGGTCGCGGTGCTCGATCAATTCACCAAGCTGCTGGTCGTGGCCGAGATGGAGCTCTACCAGACCATCCCCATCGTGCCCGACCTGCTGAACCTGACGCACATCCGCAATTCCGGCGTGGCCTTTGGCCTGTTCAACACGGCCGAGTTTGCCTACAAACCGGCCGTGATGGCGCTGGTGGCCCTGGGCGCGCTGGTGGGCGTGGGCCTGTATGCCTCGCAACTGCCCGTGTCGCATCGGTGGGCGCGTGGCGGCCTGGCGCTGATCCTCGGTGGAGCGGCTGGAAACCTCGTCGACCGCGCGCGCCAGGGGTACGTCGTGGACTTCGTGGACGCGTACTGGAAGGGCTGGCACTTCTGGGCGTTCAACGTCGCCGATGCGGCGATCAGCGTCGGAGTGGGCCTGCTCATCATCGATTTGTTCCGGCCGGTCGCGGCAGCGCAGCTGGCCGTCGAGGAGCCGCGTGTTTCCTGAACTGTTCTCGCTTGGGCCGGTGACCGTCTACACCTACGGCGTGGTGCTGGCGGCGGCGTATCTGCTGGGACTGCAGCTGGCGATGCGGCGCGCCAAGGCGCGCGGCATGGACCCCAATCGCGCGCTCGACCTCGGCATTGCCATCATCGTTTCGGCGCTCGTCGGCGCCAAGCTGCTGCTGGTGATCGTGGACTTCGATCACTTCCGCCGCAACCCCGGCGAGCTGTTCTCGATCGTGCGCGCCGGCGGCGTCTTCTACGGCGGCCTGATTGCGGCCATTCTCGTCGCGTTCTGGTACATGCGGCGCCACAAGATGCCGCTGTGGCTCACCACCGACATCTTCGCCCCCGGCATCTCGCTGGGCCACGCCGTGGGCCGCCTGGGGTGCCTGGCGGCTGGCTGCTGCTACGGGCATCCGACCGACGTGCCCTGGGCCATCACGTTCACGAACCCGGCCGCCGCGGCCAACGTCGGCACGCCGCTGGGCGTGCCGCTTCATCCCACGCAGCTGTACGAGAGCGGCACCGAGCTGGTGATTCTCGCCTTTCTGTTGCTCACCGAGAAAAAGGGCCGGCCGTTTCCGGGGCGCACGTTCTGGGCGTACTTGCTGTTGTATGGCTTGTCGCGCTTCGTCATCGAGTTCTTCCGCGGCGACCCGCGCGGCATGGTGTTTGGCAACATCTCGACGTCGCAGTTCATCTCGCTGATCCTGGTGCCGATCAGCCTGGTGATGCTGGTGTACTTGTCGCGGAAGGCTGAAGTGCGCGCGTGACCTCACGCCCACGTCATCGCGTCACAATCACGAAGGCGCGATGGCGCGAAGGCACGAAGGCTGACTATGGCGGTGGCCCTCAACATCGGACCTGACCAGGCTGGAGAACGCCTGGACCGCTATCTTGCCGGAGCCATTCCCGGTCTGTCGAGGTCCCAGGCACAACGCCTGATCGACGACGGGCACGTCGAAGTCGCCGGCCGCCAGGCCAAGGCCAATCTGGCCTTGAAAGACGGCGACCAGATCAGCGTCGAGCTGCCGGCGCCGGTGCCGGCCAGCGCGCAGCCTGAAAACATCCCGGTGCCGGTGTTGTACGAGGACACCGACCTGCTGGTGGTCAACAAGCCGGCCGGCATGGTCGTGCACCCCGCCGCCGGCCACAGTTCCGGCACGCTGGTGAACGCGTTGCTCCACCACGTGGACGATCTGAGCGGCATCGGCGGCGAGCTGCGGCCCGGCATCGTGCACCGCCTCGACAAGGGCACCTCCGGTGTCATGGTGGTGGCCAAGCACGACGCCGCGCACGAGTCGTTGGCGCGGCAGTTTGCCGACCGCGAGGTCGACAAAGAATACGTCGCCTTGGTGTGGGGCGTCGTGCAGGCGGGACGCCGCATCGACTTGCCCATCGGACGCGACCCCAAGGACCGGCAGAAGATGTCGGCCCGTTCGCGGCGTGCGCGATCCGCGGTGACGCGCATCACGCGTGCCCAGCACATGCGCGGCGTCACGCTGTGCCGGGTGGCGATCGCTACGGGGCGCACGCACCAGATCCGCGTGCACCTCAACGCAATCGGCCATCCCATCGTGGGCGATGCCACCTATGGCGGCGTCCGGGCGCGTGTCCCGCAGGATCTGCGTCCGGTGCTCCGACTGGAACGGCCGTTCCTCCACGCCTCGCGCCTGGCCTTCACCCACCCCACCGACGGCCGGCCCATGAGCTTCGAGGCGCCGCTGCC
>JAENWD010000169.1 GCA_016650245.1 Vicinamibacteria bacterium | reverse complement strand
GCGGTATGTCAACGAGCGGAACACGAAGGCCCTGGGTGCGGAGCTGCTGCCGGTGCTCGACCGCATCGGAGCCGAGGAGTACCCGCCGTCACTGTCGGCCGAGCACTCCCCGTTGCCGACCGCGCCGGTGTACCTCCTCCATGGCACCGACGACACCGTGATCCCGGCAGTAGAGACACAGTTGCTCGCACGGCACCTCGCGGCGCGCGGCGCAACGGTCCACGCGCTGCTCAGCGGGCTCATCACCCACGCCGAGGTCGATAAGGGTGCGGCGGCCGGCGAGACGTGGGCCCTGGTTCGCTTCTGGTCGGGATTACTGAGCGAGTAGGTTCTTCGGGTTCTTCGGGTTCTCAGCCCGAGAAACCGGCTCGCGCGAGCGCGGCGCGATACTGCTCGGGTGTGTCGCAGTCCCAGAAGCTCAGGAGATCGGGGTCCACCTGGCGTAGCTGGTCTGCGGTCACCCACCGCACTGACACATCGGTGAGCAACGCTCGCAGCGATCGCGTCCCGCTGGCCAGGTGCTCCTGCGCACGCGGGAGCACCCGCGTCGCGTAGGCCGCGCAGGTGGTCATCGGCACGCCGTCCACCAGCGGCACGCACGCGTCGGCATCGCCAGCCAGCTCGAGCATCCGCTGCAGCAACGCCGGCGCAACCAGCGGCATGTCACACGCCAGCAGGAGGGCGCGCTCGCCGCGCACGGCCGCAAGGCCCGTCGCCAGCCCGGCCAGCGGGCCGAGGCCCTCCACAAGATCCGGCACGACACGCACGACACGCACGCCATCGGGCAGACGCTGACGCGATCCGCCCACCACCACCACATCGTCGGCCACGCACTGCACGGCCTGCACGACACGTGCGAGCATCGTCTCCGGGCCGAATGGCAGAGCTGCCTTGTCACGGCCCATCCGAATTGAGCGGCCGCCGCCAAGCACGATCGCGCTCACCGGCATGTGAAATCCTTCACAGGGTATGCGAACTAATTCCCGCTTGCACCGCTGGTAAGACCCCGGGCACACTGTCCCTGCCTGAATTGCCGCGGTTGTTGGCCGTGGCACGGCTCATGTATTCCCTCGGAGGCCACGTGCATCAAATCGTCATTGCCGCGCTGATTGCACTGCTGCCCGTCGTTGCGAGCTTCTCTGTTGGCGACCCGGCCGATGCTACACCGACCGCTGCCGCTGCTACGCCGGGCGCGATCACTGCGATTCCCACTCACGGTCAACAGCCCGCCGCGCCGCCGGCCGGGTATGCCGGCTCGGACACCTGCGCCACGTGCCACACCACGCACGATGCCGGGCTGAAAAAGACGCCCCACGGTCAGTCCGCCAACCCGCGATCGCCCGCCGCCACCCTCGGTTGCGAGAGCTGCCACGGGCCCGGTCAGGCCCATGTGGACGACGACGCCAAGGGGCACATCGTGAAGTTCGCCAAGTTGGCCCCCGAGGAGACGAGCGCCACGTGCCTCACCTGCCACAACCGCGGCAATCATGCCGGTTGGGAAGGCAGCACGCACGAATCGCGAAACCTGACGTGCACGACCTGCCACAGCGTGCACAGCCCGCAGTCGCTCACGCGCCAGTTGAAGAAGGCGACCGAGAAAGACACGTGCGCGACGTGCCACAGGGCGCAAGTCATCAAGACCGAGCGTGCCGTGACGCACATGCCGGTGCGCGAAGGCAAGATGTCGTGTTCGTCGTGCCACAATCCGCACGGCTCGATCAGCAACGTGAAAGCGCTGCGCACCGGGAGTTCGATTGCGGAAAGCTGCATCAGCTGCCACGCCGAGATGCGCGGCCCCGTGTTGTGGGAGCACGCGCCGGTGCGCGAGAACTGCGCGACCTGCCACGACCCGCACGGCACGTCGAACGACCGCATGCTGGTGGCTCGGCTGCCGATGCTCTGCCAGCGCTGCCACATCGCGACGCGCCATCCGGCCACCATCTACGACAACAACGCGATCACCGTGAACAAGAGCAACCGGATGTTCGGGCGATCGTGCGTCAACTGCCATTCAAATGTGCACGGCTCGAATCACCCATCGGGCCAGTTTTTCATGCGCTAGGGGCGGAGACTCACCAATGCACCGCGCAACTCGGTTCCTGCTTGCTGCACTGGGCGTCCTGACGACCACGGCCGCCCTCGCGCAGACCCCAGACGCCACGCCGGCCTCGGGTGCCGGCGCGGAAGACACCGGCAGCCTGTTCGCGCCTCGCTGGAATGAGGTGGAGTTCGGCGGCCGCTGGACCAGCATCTCCGGCGACCCGGCCCGCTTCCAGCGCTTCCAGGACATGCGCAGCGGGCTGCTCGTCGACAACCTGCGGTTCCAGCGCGAGACCGACGTCTGGTCGTTGCGTTTCGGCGCCGACAACATCGGCTATCGCGACCAGCGGTACGCTGCGACGTACGAACGCGCGGGCCTGGTCAGGATCACCGGCCTGTGGGACCAGGTCCCGCAGTTCTACAGCGTCGACACGCGGACGCCGTACAGCCCGATCGGCGGGACGCCGATCGGCCTGGACGATGCCACGCAGCGCGCGATACAGCTCCGTCAGGCCACCTCGAGTGCGTACATCCCGCAGGCCGTGCAGTTCGACATGCGCGAGCGGCGCGACATCGGCGCGGTCAAGGCGCGCGTCACCCCGACCCGTGCAATCGACTTCACCAGTTCGTTCACGACGACCCGCCATTCCGGCGAGCTGCCGTGGGGCGCCAGCTTTGGCTTCGCCAACGACGTCGAGGTCCCGCTGCCCTACGACTCGCGCACCAATGACCTGTCGGTCGGCGCCGAGTGGTCCAACAAGCGCGCGATGGTGCGCGTGGCGTACGACGGATCCTGGTTCGACAACCTGGACGACACTTTGGTCTGGGACAGCCCGCTGCGCCTCGACGCCATCGCCGGAGGGCCGAGCCGCGGCCAGATGGCGTTGTGGCCATCGAACACCGCCCAGACTGTGAGCGCGGCCGGCTACGCGAAGTTCGCGCGCCGCACGCAGGTCACCGGCTTTCTGTCGATCGGCCAGCGCAGCAACAACGAGCCGCTGCTGCCGTTCACCATCAACGCCGCCATGCCGCAACTCGCGCTGCCACGCGCCAACACCGACGGCGAGGCGCAGATCTTCACCGCGAACCTCGGCCTGGTCTCGCGGCCGACCTCGGACTGGCGGCTCAGCATGCGCCTGCGCCGGTACGACTTCAACAACGAGACCCCGCAGGCCATCATCCCGCAGTTCATCAACTACGACACGGCGGTGGCGAACTCGGCGACCCACGGTCCCGAACTCTTCGCGCACGACCGCACGACGCTTGATGCCGATGCGACGTGGACCGGCCTGCAGCCCCTGGCCTTCACGGCCGGCTACACGCTCAACAGCAACGGCTACGTGCACCGCATCTTCGAGAG
>JAENWD010000168.1 GCA_016650245.1 Vicinamibacteria bacterium | reverse complement strand
TGTCAGCCGGCGCGCCTTGCTGGCCGCTGGAGCACGCGGCGGTCGCCAGCAGTACTGCCGCTGCCAGGTATCGCCTGCCTCGTTGACATACCGTCGCTGCCATCGCGTGCCCCTCGACTTTGATACCGGATGCCAGATCGGACCCGAGATCGGAATCTTACTCTGCCGAGCGCCCGTGGCGGGTCATACGCACCGGCCACACGCGGGGTTTGGGATAAAATCGCAGGGTTTGGAGTCCATCATGCCCCAGGATCAGGCTGCACCGGCTGCACTCGGCGAATTTGCCATCGTCGTCGATCGGCGCGACAACGTCGCGGTCGTCAAGACGCAGGTCGAGCCAGGTCAGCACCTCACGCTCGACGACGGCCGAGTGGTGGTGATCACCGGGACCGTGACCCCGGGGCACAGGTTTGCGACGCGAGCCATCGCCGCCGACACTTTCGTGTTGCAGTACGGCCAACCCATCGGCACTTCGCGCGGGATTGGCGAGGGCGACCCGATCACCGTCCGCAACATGAGCAACGACGTGCCGGTGGTGCGCGAACTGGCGGCAGATCTCCATACGCCCGGGCCTGAGCTGGTACCGGTGTCGGAACGCCCGACCTGGCGCGGCTATCGCCGCAAGGACGGGCGCGTCGGCACGCGCAACTTCCTGCTGATTGTCCCGACCAGCATGTGCGCGAGCCACGAGTCGCAGCAGATAGCGACGCTGGCCGAGTTCACGCTCTACAGCCGTGAGAAGTTCCCCAACGTCGACGGCGTCGTCGCGATCCCGCACAACAAGGGGTGCGGGTGCTCTGACGGCTCGAACATCGACGTGATGCTGCGCACGCTGTCGAACTACGCGACGCACCCCAACGTCGGCGGCGTGATCTTCATCGGCCTGGGCTGCGAGAAGACGAACCTGACGGCGGTCGAGAACTACCTGCAGCAGGAACGCATCGACCTTGGGCGGCCGGTCGTCCGCTTCGGCATCCAGGAGACCGGCGGGACGCAGGCCGTCATCGACCGCGGCCTCCTCGAAGTGGCCGCGATGCTGCCCGTGATCAACGACATCACCCGCACCGAGGCCGGCATGCACGAGCTGTCGCTCGGCGTGAAGTGCGGCGGGTCGGACGGTTTCTCTGGGCTGTCGGCCAACCCGGCCCTGGGCCGCGCCGCCGACTTGCTGGTCAGCAACGGCGGCACGGTGCTGATCACGGAAGTGCCGGAGTTCTGTGGTGCCGAACACATCCTCGCTCAACGCGCCAAGGACCGCGAGACTGGCGAGGCCGTCTACGGGATGGTGGACTGGTACAAGGAGTACGCGTCAAAGTTTGGCACCGTGCTCAACGAGAACCCCAGCCCGGGCAACGTCGCCGGCGGGTTGCTGAACATCACGATCAAGTCGCTGGGCGCCATTGCCAAAGCCGGCACGACGCGCGTCGAGGGCGTCACCGGCTACGCCGAAGCGCCCAAGGGCCACGGCCTCTGGCTGATGCAGGGGCCCGGCTACGACCAGGAATCGACGCCGGGGTTGGTGGCGGCTGGCGCGCAGATCGTCGTCTTCACCACCGGCCGCGGCACCACGATCGGCAACGCCGTCGCGCCTGTGGTGAAGCTGGCCTCCAACTCGGGCGTGCACGCGCGGATGTCGCGCGACCTGGATCTGTCGGCCGGCGGCATCATCGACGGCACCGAGACGATCGAGCAGGTGGGCGAGCGCGTCTTCGAGCACGTGCGACGCGTCGCCTCTGGCGAGGTGCTGGCCAAGGCGGAAGAGACCAAGCACCGCGAGTTCGGCATCTGGGCCGAGCAATCGGTGTCGCTCTGATGCGCGCAGCCGTGCTGGTGGCGCCCGGCCACATGCACGTACGTGAGGTCCCTGTCGCGCTGCCGGGGCCAACCGAGGTGCTGTTGCGCGTCGGCGCGGTGGGTCTGTGCGGCACCGACTTCCACATCTTCAGCGGGCACGGCAACTACCACAGCGACGCCAACGGCCGGATCGTGCCGCTGGATGAGTCGCCGCAGATCCTCGGCCACGAGTTCGTCGGGATCGTCGAGGAGACCGGGCGCCGTGTCGGCGACCTCAAGGCGGGCGACGTCGTGGTCGTCGATCAGGGCCGCAGCTGTGTCAGCGAGGGGCGTGCGCTCTGCGAGTACTGCGCCACAGGCGACTCGCACCAGTGCACGCACTACGGCGAGCACGGCATCACGGGGCTGCCCGGCGCGCTGGCCGAGTTCGTCACCGTGCCGGCGGTCAACGCAATCCGCGTCGAGGCGGGCTCGCAGGCCAGGCTGGCCCTCACCGAGCCGCTGGCCTGCATCATCCACTCGTGCGATCTTGTGGAGCGCGCCACGACGAGGTACCGCCTGCGTCCGGAAAATCCGGACCATCGCGTGCGCACGGTGCTCATCTTCGGCGGCGGGCCTGCCGGCCTGCTGTTCACGCAGTACCTGCGCAACGGGCTCGCCTTCAACGGCCAGATCGTCGTCTCCGAGCCCAACGCGCTCAAGCGCGCCTTCGCCGATCGCTACGGCGCCACCGCGGTCGATCCCTCGGCCGTCAACCTGCACGAGGCCATCGCCGAGCTCACGGTTGGACGGCGCGTCGAGTACGCGATCGACGCCTCCGGCGCCGGCGCCGTCTTCGCCCAGGTCCCCTCGGTGCTCCGCAAGCAGGGCACTTTCCTGCTCTATGGCCACGGGCACGCGGGCGTGGATCTGAGCGCGCTCAACAACGTGCAGTTTCTCGAGCCGTCGCTGCTCTCTCCGGTTGGCGCGTCCGGCGGCTTCGAGCCCGACGGGCGCCCGACGACGTATCGGCGGGCGCTTGGGTTGATCGAAACCGGCCGCATCGACGTCGAGTCGTTCGTGACGCACCGCTATCATTCGCTCGACGAGGTGCCCGCTGCGTTTGCTGGCGCCCACCAGGCGCCGGACTACATCAAAGGCGTTGTCGAGTTGTAAGGTGTACGTGGCGGCGGCCCTTCAGGGCCGCACGTATGCGGGGCTGAAGCCCCGCCGCCACAACTGACCATCAAATATGAGAATCGTCACCTTCACCCCCCGTTCGGCGCCCTCGTCGCCGCCCCGCGCCGGCGCGCTGCTGCCCGACAACCTGCACGTGCTGAACTTCGCCGTGGCCGTGGACGCCTCCGCCGACGTGCCCCTGCTCGCCTGGTTCGACCTGGGCGACGAGTGGCTGCCCAAGGCGCGGCAGATCCACGATCAGCTCGCCCGGAACATGGCGCGCGTCGAGACGTTGCCGCGTGGGTCAGTGCTGACATTGGCCGATCTGGCACTGGGTCCGCCTGTGCCGCGGCCGGGCAAACTGATCTGCGTGGGCCTCAACTACAAGGACCACGCCGCCGAGAGCAACATGGCGGTGCCGAAGTCCCCGGTCACCTTCTCGAAGTACGTGACCTCGGTCATCGGCGAGCACAAGCCCATCAGGCTTCCGGCGGCCTCTTCACAGGTGGACTACGAAGCCGAACTGGCCGTCGTGATCGGCCGCCGCGCCAAGCATGTGCCCGTCGCCAAGGCGTGGGACTACGTGCTGGGCTACACCAATCTGAACGACGTGAGCGCGCGCGACCTGCAGTTTGCCGACGGGCAGTGGCAGCGCGGCAAGTCGTGCGACACGTTCGCGCCAATCGGCCCGGCCATCGTCACGCACGACGCCGTGGGCAACCCGCACGAGCTGCGGATACGCCTGCGGCTCAACGGCAAGACGATGCAGGACTCGTCGACCGACCAGTTGATCTTCGGCATCGACCACATCGTGTCGTTTCTGTCGCAGACCGTGACGCTCGAGCCCGGCGACGTGATTGCCACCGGCACGCCGCCAGGCGTCGGCTTTGCGCGGAAGCCGCCCGTGTTCCTCAAGCCGGGCGATGTCGTGGAGGTCGAGGTCGAGGGCCTCGGCGTGCTGTCCAATCCAGTGGTCGCTGATTAGGGCTGATGAGCCTGCTGCGTCTCGACGGCATCCGCAAACGCTTCGGGCCGACCGTCGCGCTCGACGGGGTGTCGTTTGCGCTCGAGCCGGGGCAGGTCCACGCGCTCATCGGCGAGAACGGCGCCGGCAAGAGCACGCTGATGAACATACTGGTCGGGGCGCTGCAGCCCGACGAGGGCGAGATGCGCCTGTCGGGCCAGCGCTACCGCCCCGCCTCGCCGCACGAGGCGAGCCAGCGTGGCGTGGCGCTGATCCATCAGGAGCTGTCGCTCTGCCCGCACCTCACGGTCGCCGAGAACATCCTGCTCGGCCGCGAGCCCTCCAAAGCTGGCTTCTTCCGCCGCTCCGAGGCGGAAAAACTTGCACTCGACGTCCTCGGCAGCTTCTCGCACCCCGAGCTGCGACCCGACCGGCCGGTCGGCGCGTTGCCGATTGCGGCGCAGCAAGTGGTCGAGATCTGCCGCGCCGTGGCTTCGCACGCGCGCATCGTGCTGATGGACGAGCCGACCAGCAGCCTGCAGCGCGACGACGTCGAGCACCTGTTTGCGCTGATCCGGCGGCTCCGCAGTGAAGGCATTGGGCTCATCTACATCAGCCACTTCCTTGAAGAGGTGCGCGCCATCGCCGACGTCTTCACCGTGCTGCGCGACGGTCGCAGCGTCGCGGATGGCCCTCTGACCGCTACGAGCAACGAGGCGCTGGTCGCGCACATGGTGGGTCGATCGGTGGACCAGTTGTTTCCGGAGCGGCACGATCGCGCGCCCGGTGATGTCGTGCTCGACGTGCGCGACCTGGTCGCGCCGCCCGTGGTCAAGCAGGCGTCCTTCACGCTGCGGCGCGGCGAGATTCTCGGGCTCGCCGGCCTGATGGGATCGGGACGCTCGGAACTGGTGCGCGGGCTGTTCGGCCTGGCGCCAGTTGCATCTGGCGTCGTGCGCATCGCGGGCGCCGACACGCTGATCCGCGATATGCCGGCGGCACGGATTCGTCAGCGCGTTGGCTATCTGAGCGAGGACAGGAAAGGCGAGGGCCTGGCCCTGCCGATGTCGGTGGCCGACAACCTCACGATCACCGGCTACCGCTCCTGCGCGCCCCGAGGGTGGCTGCACCTGTCGACGCAGCGCGCGCAGACGCGGCGCTGGATCACCGACCTCGGCATCAAGGCGCACGACCCCGACCAACCCGTGCGGACGCTCTCTGGCGGCAACCAGCAGAAGGTCGCGCTGGGTCGGCTGCTGCACCAGGACGCCGACGTGCTGCTGCTCGACGAGCCCACCCGCGGCGTGGACATCGGCAGCAAAGCCCAGATCTACGACGTGATTGCCGCCACGGCGGCGCAGGGCAAGGCCATCCTCATGGTGAGCTCGTATCTGCCCGAGCTGTTCGGGCTGTGCGACCAGCTTGCCGTGATGAGCCGCGGCCGGCTGTCGCCGGTCAGGCCCATCGCGGACTGGACGCCGGAAGGCGTCCTGCATACGGCGATCGATGCCAATGTGTAGCCACAAGGGCTCGGAGGGATCCGGCCACAGAGGCACAGAGCTCACGGAGTTAGCTGCCGGTCAGGTGGACATGCGCGGCCTGCTGGCGCGTCTGCTCTGTGTCCTCCGTGTCTCGGTGGCTGATCCACGTCATGGCTGAAACGACGACTTCTTCCGGATCGCGCTCTTGGCTGGCGACGTTGGGCCCGTTCATCGGGTTGCTGGCGGTGATCGGCGTATTTGCGCTGCTCACCGATACGCCGGACCAGTACCTCTCGGTCCGCAACTTCCGCATCGTCGTCGCGCAGACGGTGATCGTCGCCCTTGGCGCGATCGGCATGACGATGATCATCGTCAGCGGTGGCATCGACCTGTCGGTCGGCTCGGTGATCGCGCTGACGGGCGTGGTGACCGCCATCGCGATCCGAGACGGCGCCAGCCCGCTGATGGCGGTCGTCTACAGCGTGCTGGCCGGCGGCCTGGTAGGTGTGCTCAACGGGCTGCTGATCACACGCCTGCGCGTGATCCCGTTCATCGCCACGCTCGGCACGCTCGGCATGGCGCGCGGCGTCGCCAAGTGGATCGCCGGGCAGCAGACGGTGAACGTGCCGCCGACGTGGGTCAACGAGATGGCGGTGACGTTCCCACAGCCCGAGTGGCTGATTGTCGCGCCAGGCGTCTGGCTCAGCGTCGCGCTGGCCGTGCTGGTGGCGCTGGTACTGCGCTACACGGTGTTTGGCCGACGCGTCTTTGCGATCGGGTCAAACGAAGCCGCGGCGCGCGCGTGCGGCATCGCCGTCGATCGCCTGAAGATCTGGATCTACGGGCTGGCCGGGCTGCTGTTCGGGCTGTCGGGCGTGATGCAGATGTCGCGCTTGCGGCAGGGCGACCCGACGGTGGCGATCGGCACCGAGCTCGACATCATCGCTGCGGTCGTCATCGGCGGCGGGTCGCTCAGCGGCGGCGTCGGCACGATCCTCGGGTCGATGATCGGCGCGACCATCATGGCCGTCCTTAGAAACGGCAGCCAGCAAATGGGCTGGCCCAACTACATCCAGGAAATCATCATCGGCGCGATCATCGTGATCGCCGTCGCCGTCGACGGCTGGCGATCGCGTCGACCGTGATCAGAGTAGGTCGGCGATGCGCCACAACCCCAGCGCCTTGTCCGCGTAGGCGCCCTCGCCTTCGAGGCACCCCTCGACGAGCACCCCTTCCGGCTCCGGCAGGTTGAGAGGCGGGCGCGTCAGGTTGAGCACCCGCCAGTCGCCCGACTCGATGTCCACGTTCTCGTGGTGTTCGAGAAACGTCGTCGTCAGCAGCCACGTGGACCCACTGCGCCGCAGGTTATTGAACGCCTGCATGACGTGCTCGAACGACAGGTGCACCAGGCAATCCCGGCACAGCACGATGTCGACTCGAGGCAGCGGGTCGGCGGTGAGATCGAGACGCAGGAACCGCCGCCGCGAACCGGGGCCCCCGAATCGTTGCTCGTTGCTGGCCACCAGGTCTGCAACGATGTCGCCGCCGGTGTAGTCCAGATCGAGGGGCACCGTGCTGAGCCATCCGAAGTCGCCGCACGGCAGATCGAGCAGGCTGGTGGCGCCAAGTGTTTCGAGCAGCCGCGGGAGTCGCTCCCTGACACCCGCGGTTGCCGTCAGCTCTGATCCCAGGCCCGATCGGCTGCCGGCGGTCCACAGGTTCGTTGTGAAAATCCGTGCAAACCGTTGTTCCAGTGGCAGATCCACGAACTCATGGCGGCGGGCGTCAAACGCCTGCTGCGCCGGCACCGACGGCCGAGGGCGGGACTTCGACATGGATGACGGCTAGTCTGCCGTGGACCCGATGCTCCCTGCAAGTACGGATTCTGATCCTTGACGGCGGGCTGCGGCGGTACCAATACTCCGCTAACCTCTTGACAAGACAGAGCATATGGCGGTTGAATGGCTGAGCTAACATGAGGGCGCAACCGAACCGATAGTCTGCCTGGCGCAAGAGGGGCCGACTGGCTCAGCTGGCCGTTGGTTTGCACAAGGTGACACGCAGGTCACGGACCCGAAAGGTGAGCACGGACATGCGGAATCTCGATGTGGTGGTGAGCGACCTCGAATGGCAGCGGCTGCGGCGGCGTGTAGCCCGCAACCCCGCCAGGGCGATGTTCCTCAACTGCGGAACCTGGGCCCTCATCGCTGTGCTCAAGCTGGTCGCGCGATAGTCCTTGACCGCGCGGCGGGAGGTCGGCCATAACTTCGGCCTCCCGTGGACATCCGAATCTTCGACGACTCACTCACGCTGGGGCGCCATGCGGCGGCCGAAGCGGCCTCTGTCATAAACGACGCCGTCGCGGCTCGCGGCACTGCCCGCATCATCGCGGCGACCGGTGCGTCCCAGTTCCACTTTCTCCAGCATCTGACCACGACCCCTGGCGTGCCTTGGGATGCTGTCGAGCTATTTCATCTCGACGAGTACCTGGGCCTGCCGGCGACGCACCCCGCCAGTTTCCGGCGGTACCTGCAGGAACGCCTCATCGCGCCCACCGGCATCCGGCGCACCCATCTGATCGACGGTGAAGGCGATCCCGAACTGGTGTGCCAGGCCGTGGGCCGTGAGATTGCCGCCGCGCCTATCGACGTCGCGTTTGTCGGCATCGGCGAGAACGGCCATCTCGCGTTCAACGATCCGCCGGCTGACTTCGATACACGCGAGGCCTATCTGGTGGTGACGCTCGACGAGGCGTGCCGGCGCCAGCAAGCGGGGGAGGGCTGGTTCCCGTCGATCGACGAGGTGCCAACGCGTGCGATCTCGATGTCGGTGAACCGAATCCTCGCCAGCCGCCGCATCCTGTGCATCGTGCCGGATCGGCGCAAGGCCGAGGCCGTGGCCGCGTCCGTGAACGGGCCCGTCAGCCCACGCGTGCCCGCGTCGATCCTGCAGACGCACGCCGACACCACGCTGTTTGTCGACCGCGAGTCGGCATCGCTACTTGGGCGCGCATGAGGCTGCGCTGGTACATCGGCGGGCTGCTGTTCCTTTCCACCGTCATCAACTACATCGATCGACAGACGCTGTCGGTGCTCGCGCCGTACATCAAGACCGAGTTCCAGTGGAGCAACACCGACTTTGCGATGCTGATCATCGCGTTCCGCATTGCCTACGCTGGTGGCCAGGCGATTTCCGGCCGCCTGCTGGATCGGTTCGGCACGCGCACGGGCCTGACGGTCAGCGTGGCCTTCTACTCGGTTGCCGCGATTCTGACGTCGCTTGCAACCGGGTTCCGCAGCCTCGCCGCGTTCCGCTTCCTGCTCGGTCTGGGGGAGTCGGCGAACTGGCCCGGCGCGACCAAGGCCGTGTCCGAGTGGTTTCCGCGCAAGGAAAGCGGGTGGGCGGTGGCCCTGTTCGACTCCGGGTCGTCAATTGGCGGAGCGGTCGCTCCCTTCCTGGTGCTTGGCGTGTACCACTACTTCGGAAGCTGGCGTCCGGTGTTCATCCTCACCGGGTTGCTCGGCTTCGGCTGGCTCGTGTTGTGGCGACTCACCTACCACTCACCCGAGCAGCATCCACGCATTTCGCCCGAGGAACGCGCCTACATTCTCGCAGGCCGCGACGAAGGCGCCACGGCTGGATCGCCGCCGCTGCCCTACCGCACGCTGCTGGCGCTGCCGCAAACCTGGGGCATCGTCGTGGGCAAGGCCCTCACCGATCCGGTGTGGTTCTTCATCACTGATTGGTTTGCGATCTACCTCGTGTCGCGCGGCTACCGGCTCGAAGAGAGCCTGCTGGCGTTCTGGGTGCCGTTTCTGGCGGCGGATCTTGGCAACTTCGCCGGCGGCGGGATCTCGAGCTGGCTCATCTCGCGAGGCTGGCCGGTAGGCTGGGCGCGCAAGATCGTCGTGCTGGTCGGAGGCCTCGGCATGACGCTGCTTGCGCCGACGGTGTGGACCGACTCGTATGTGGTGCTCGTGGCCTGCTTTGCGGTCTCGACGTTCTGCTATGCCGCCGTGTCAACGATGATCCTGAACCTGCCGGCCGACGTGTACCCCACCGCGTCGGTCGCATCGGTGAGTGGCCTCAGCGGCACCGGCGCCGGCATCGGCACGATCACGGCGACGCTGCTGATCGGGAGGATCTCGGATCAGATGTCGTTTGCGCCAATTCTCATCGGTGCCAGCGTGATCCCGCTCTTTGCGGTTGTCGCGGTACTGGCGCTCGTGCGCAACACCGCAGAGTCACGAGCCGGCCTGCTGAAGACGATCTGAGCTCACAGCCCTGGCGCATTTCAGTGCCTGCGGCGCTAACCGCAGATTCAGTTACGCCCCGGTCGCCCGAGTCTCATCAGCAACGTGAGGCCAACCATCTGCGCCACGCGTCTTCTGCGGATGATTCGCATGTCAGGATCGCGGCGTGACATCGTGATAGCTGCGGGCGAACGTCCGACGCTTGACCTCCTGCAATCTTGGCTCGTATACTCCACATCAATGTGCTTCTGCGCCATCAACAAGCGAAAGCGGAGCCCCCACGGGGGTATGGCCGTGCTCTGCGCCTGACTGACGGGCGCGACAAGATCTGAGTACAACCAAGCCGCCGATCGGGGCATCCGATCGGCGGCTTTTCGTTTCATGGACACACGAATTCTCATCGTCGGGTACGGCCGCATGGGGCACCTCGTGGAGCGTCTGGCGCCGGAATGCGGCTGCCAGGTCGCAGGCGTGCTCGACATCGAACTCAACGCCGCCGGTGAAGGGCTGCAGGACGGCGCGTGGCGCGACGTGGACGTCGCCATCGACTTCACGACGCCGGATGCGGTGACCCGGAACCTGCTTCGCTACGCCGCGCTGGGACTCAACGCGGTCGTGGGCACGACCGGGTGGAACGCCGGGCGCGACGCCCTTCGCCATCGCTGCGAGCAGGTGGGCATCGGCGTGGTGGCTGCCCCGAACTTCTCGATGGGCGCAGTGCTGTTCGAGGCGATGGCGGCGCACGCCGCGGGGCTGTTGAAGGATCAGCCGGCCTTCGGCGCCTGGCTGCACGAGATCCATCACGACAAGAAGATTGATGCGCCGTCGGGGACCGCGCTTGGCATCAAGGCCGCCATGCAGGCGTCGGGCTACCAACGGTCCATCGACGTTGCGGCCAGCCGCGCCGGCCACGTGCCCGGCGTGCACACGGTCGGCTTCGACGGGCCGTCAGAGACGATCACGCTGTCGCACAGCGTGCGCGACCGGGGCACCTTCGCGCGCGGCGCGCTGGCCGCGGCGCGCTGGGTACACGGCAAGCGCGGGTGGTTCTCGATGCGGGACGTACTCGGGGTGTGAGCGATGGTTTCTAGAAGAGTAGTGCCTCTGTGATTGACGGGTGTGTAGCGTCGGGATGAGACGGAGCATGCAAATGCAGCGGGACTGGTCAGGGGTCGGCACCGCGTTGGTCACGCCGTTTACGGCGTCCAGCGCTGTGGACGAGCGGGCGCTTGCTGCGTTGGTGGAGCGGCAGGTTCGGGGCGGCGTCCACTTCGTCGTGCCATGCGGCACGACGGGCGAGACGCCAACGCTGTCGCGCGGCGAGCGCGACGCCGTGGTCCGCGTCACCG
>JAENWD010000167.1 GCA_016650245.1 Vicinamibacteria bacterium | reverse complement strand
GCCTGAGCGAGCAGGGTGGCGGTGGTGGTGCCGTCACCGGCGATGTCGTTGGTCTTGGTGGCGACTTCCTTGAGGAGCTGGGCGCCCTGGTTCTCGAAGACGTCCTCGAGCTCGATCTCACGGGCGATGGTCACGCCGTCGTTGGTGATGGTGGGGGCGCCGAACTTCTTGTCGAGCACCACATAGCGGCCCTTGGGGCCGAGGGTGATCTTTACGGCGTCGGCGAGCGCGTTGACGCCACGCTCCAGGGAGCGCCTGGCCTCGTCGGCATACTTCAGTTCTTTAGCCACGCTACTTCAGCCTCCTCTCTACTTTGTGACTACGGCCAGGATCTCGCTGGCGCGCAGGATCAGGAGCTCGTCACCATCGGCGGTCTTGTACTCGGTGCCCGAGTACTTGCCGTAGATGACCTTGTCGCCCTTCTTGACGTCGACGGGGATACGTTTCTCGCCGTCTTCGTCCCACTTGCCGTCGCCAACAGCGACGACCTCGCCCATCATCGGCTTCTCTTTCGCCGTGTCGGGCAGCACGATGCCGCTGGCCGTCTTCTCCTTTTCGGCGACGGCCTTGATGATCACGCGGTCTTCAAGCGGCTTGAGCTTCATGCAGCAACCCTCCTCTTCATTTGTCCGGAATCTGGCACTCTCGGGGGGAGAGTGCTAAGTCTTGCGGGGTCGTTATCGTATGACCGATCCGGGCCGCTGTCAAACCCCCGCCGGCACGCTCCGACCGCGTCGGGGATACGCTGCGAACTACCGCGTTTTGGACGCGTTCTTCGCAGTCGCTGCAGGGGCCTCAGCCTTTGCCAGGGAGGAGGCGGGAGTGCTCGACCCGGCGCTCTGGCGGTCCACACGCGGCCGCCGCGGCCGGAAGAAACAGAAGCGACGTGAGCGCCGCCGCCAAGACGGTGAGATGTGTGCGGACCTTGATCATATGAACCCCCAGGGTCACCTTACCCAAGGCCGCGGCCGCTCGCGGGCGGCGGTCACGACGCCTCTTCGAGCGCCTCCTCGAACTGGCTCGCGTACAGATCGTGGTAGAAGCCGCGGTTCGCGAGCAGCTCTTCGTGGGTGCCCTGCTCGATGATGTGGCCGCGGTCCATCACGAGGATCGTGTCGGCGCCGCGGATCGTGGAGAGCCGGTGGGCGATCACGAAGCTGGTGCGGTCCTTCATCAGCGCGGCCATCGCCTCCTGGATCAGCACCTCGGTGCGTGTGTCCACGGAGCTCGTGGCCTCGTCGAGGATGAGCACGTCCGGGTCGGCAAGGAACGCCCTGGCGATGGTGAGCAGCTGCTTCTCGCCCGTCGACACGTTCGTGGCGTCGTCGTCGAGCACCGTGTCGTAGCCGTCGGGGAGCGTGCGCACGAAGTGGTCCACGCGGGCCGCCTTCGCCGCCACCAGGATCTCGTCGCTGGTCGCGCCCTCGCGGCCGTAGGCGATGTTGTCGCGGATCGTGCCCGTGAACAGCCACGCATCCTGCAGGACCATGCCGAACAGGCGGCGCAGGTCGCTGCGCGTCATTTGGCGGGCGTCCACGCCGTCGATGAGGATGTGCCCGTGGTCGATCTCGTAGAAGCGCAGCAGCAGGTTGACCAGCGTGGTCTTGCCGGCGCCGGTGGGGCCCACGATGGCGACGGTCTCGCCGGGCCGCACGTCCAAGTCGAGGTCCTCGATGAGCGGCGCGTCGGGCACGTAGCGGAACGACACGTCCTCGAAGGCGATGCGGCCGCGGGTGTGGCCGAGCGCGACCGGCACGGCCGCGTCGGGCTCTTCTTCGGCCTCATCCACGAGCTCGAAGACCCGCTCGGCGGACGCGGCCGTGCTCTGCAGCACGTTCATGATGCTGGCCGTCTGCGTGATCGGCATGGTGAACTGACGCGAGTACTGGATGAACGCCTGCACGTCGCCCAGCGAGATGCGGCCGTTGGCCACCATGAGCCCGCCGACGACGGCGATAGCCACGTAGTTGAGGTTGGTCACGAAGGTCATCACCGGCATGATCATCCCTGAGATGAACTGCGCTTTGAAGCTTGCCTCATAGAGCTTCGCGTTCTGCCCGTCGAATTTCGCGATGGCTTCCTTCTGGCGGCCGAAGACCTTGACCACGTTGTGACCCGTGAACATCTCCTCGACGTGCCCGTTGAGGTCGCCGGTGCGCTCCCACTGGGCCGCGAACTGCTTCTGCGAACGCTTGGCGATGAGCACCGTGAGCAGCACCGAGAGCGGCACCGCCAGCAGCGAGATGAGGGCCAGCAGCCAGCTGATCGACAGCATCATGATGAGCACGCCGACGATCGTGAGCAGCGCGGTGATGAGCTGCGTGAGGCTCTGCTGCAGCGACTGCGAGATGTTGTCGATGTCGTTGGTCACGCGACTCAGGACGTCACCGCGCGGGTGATCGTCGAAGTACCGGAGCGGCAGGCGGGCGAGCTTCTCGTCCGCCGCCTGCCGCAGCCGGTAGACCGTGCGTTGCGCAACGCCCGCCATGATGTACTGCTGCAGCCAGGCGAAGGCGGCGCTCAGCAGGTAAACCCCGACGAGCAGGAGCAGGGTCCGCGCGAGCGCGGCAAAGTCGACGCCCTGGCCGGGCCGCAGCTTCATGCTCGAGAGCATGTCGGCCAGCCTGGCCTGCCCCTTGGCCCTGAGCCCGGCGACGGCCTGGACCTTGGTCGTGCCGGGCGGGATCTGCTTGCTGACGACGCCGTCGAAAAGGATGTTGGTGGCGTTGCCCAGGATCTTGGGGCCCATGATCATGAAGGTCACGCTGATGACGGCCAGCACCAGGACGACGGCGATGCGCAAGCGCTCCGCCCTGAGCCGGCCGCCGAGACGGCGGAGCGCGCCCTTGAAGTCCTTGGGCTTCGCCGTCGGCATGACGAGCGCGTGGCCGCCGGGCCCGCCCGGGCCGGGGCCGCCAGGGCCGCGCGGCCCGCTCGGCGGCGTCGCGGGCTTCTGCGCGCTCATGCCACCTCCCCCTCACCGAGCTGGGAGGCCACGATCTCGCTGTAGGTCGCGCTGGTCTGCATGAGCTCGTCGTGCGTGCCCATGCCGGCGATGGCGCCGTCCTCGAGCACGATGATGCGGTCGGCGTGCATGATCGTCCCCACCCGCTGGGCGACGATGATCACCGTGGCGTCGGCAGTCTCGCGCTTGAGCGCTGCGCGGAGGCGCGCGTCGGTGGCGAAGTCCAGGGCCGAGAAGCTGTCGTCGAAGATGTGGATCTTCGCCCGCTTGGCGAGCGCCCTTGCGATGGCCAGACG
>JAENWD010000166.1 GCA_016650245.1 Vicinamibacteria bacterium | reverse complement strand
GAGGAGCGCGACGACCGCACGCGCCTGTCGGCGCGGCTCACACGTGTCGGCGAGCAGTTGTATCTGGACCTGTCGCCGCTGGACGGCGCCGACGTCGCGCCGCTGCTGTTGCCGGTGCATGGCTTCTATCGCCTCGAACTTCAGGGCGACGAGTTGTCGCTGGCGGACCTCAACTACGAGCCACTGGAGCGGCTGGCGCGGGACGGGGGGGCGGGGCTGCCGATGGCGATCGACGCGCGCAAGAACGTGGTGATCACGGCCAGCACGGCGGAGTTGAGGCGATGGCTCGCAGCGCATGCGGGCGACGAGGGCCTGTTTGCCGCGCCGACGACGTTGCGGCGCATGGCCGCGGCCGACAGTCCTACGCCGCGCTGATGTGCTGGCGTACCAGCTCGCGTCGCAAGACCTTGCCGACCATCGTCTTGGGAAGTTCTGTGCGGAACTCGATGGCCGACGGCACCTTGTAAGGCGCCAGCTTCTCCTTGCAGAGGCGCTGCAGTTCCTCGACGGTCGCCGAATGCCCCGCGCGAAGCACCACCCAGGCCTTCACCGCTTCGCCCCTGGCCGTATCGGGAACCCCCGCCACGCCGACCTCGGCAATCGCCGGGTGGCCGGCGAGCACCTCCTCGACCTCGCGCGGCCAGACTTGGTAGCCGCCGGGCTTGATCAGGTCCTTCTTCCGATCGGTCAGGAAGACGTACCCGTCTTGGTCCATGTAGCCGATGTCGCCGGTGTGCAGCCAGACAAGGCCGTCGGCATCGGCTCGCAGCACCTGCGCGGTCTCGGCGGCGTTGTTCCAGTACCCGCGCATCAACTGCGGCGCACGCAGGAGCAGCTCGCCTTCGCTGCCCGGCCCGAGCTCGCGCAGCCCGGTCTCGACGTCGACAATGCGCGCCTCGACGTCGGGCAGGGGCAGCCCAATCGAGCCGATCTTCGCGCGGCCGCGCAGCGGGTTCACCAGGCACGCCATCATGCCCTCGGTCAAAGAGTAGCCCTCGATGATCCGGCCGCCGGTGAGCGCCTCGAACTGCTCCTTGGTCGCCTTCATCAACGCCATCGCGCCAGAAAATGAGATCTTGATCGAGGAGAAGTCGACCTTGCCGGCGCGCACGACCGGGCTGTTGAGCATCGCCTGGAACAGCGTCGGGACGCTGAGCATGAAGGCAGGACGAGTCGCCTTGATGGTCTTGAGCACGTCGGCGAGATCGCGCGGATTGGGCACCAGCGCCAGCGGGCTGCCGCTGGCCAGGCCGAGTCCGAACGCGCCGACGTTGGCGTAGACGTGAAACACCGGCAGCGGCACGAGGATCACGTCTGTGCCGGCGTCGAACTCGGCTTTGTTCCACGTGTAGAGCTGCAGGCCGGTGTAGACGTAGGCCTTGTGTTGCCCGACCACGCCCTTGGGTGTGCCCGTTGTCCCGCCGCTTGCCAGAATCACCGCGTCGTCGTCGGCACCCACCGTCGCCCGGGTCGGGCGCTGCCCACGATGTGCGCTCAGCAGATCGTGGAACCACCGGTCGCCGGCGGCCAGCGTGATTCGATGTCCTTCCTTCTTCTCCTTGAAGAGCGTGAAGAGCAGCGCCATCACCGGCGGCAGGAATTCCTTGATGTTGGTGGCCACCACCAGTTCCACGCCGGTGTGAGGCTGCGCGGCCTTGATGCGGTCGTAGAACTTGGAGAGCGCGACGACGATGCGCGCGCGGGTGTTGACCAGCGGCGGTACCAGCTCGTGCTCGGTGTAGACGGGATTGAGCGCGACGACCACCGCGCCCAGCTTCCACAAGGCAAACTGGGCGATCGCAAACTGCGGGCAGTTGGGAAGCAGCAGGGCGACGCGGTCGCCGCGGGTCACGCCGAGGCTGGCGAAGCCGGCGGCGCAACTGTCAGTGAAGGCGTCGAACTGGCGCCAGCTGAGACGGCGCCCCTTGAAGATGAACGCGGCTGCATCGGGCCGCTCCTTCACATGCCGGTCGAGAAAGTCGATGAGCGTGCCGGCCGGATACGGCGCCAGCGTGGCGGGCACGCCGGGATCGTAGTGGGCCAGCCATGGGCGGGGCGACGACATGTCGGACCACTCTAAGTCTCAAGGTGCATGGGAGGCAAACCGATGCGCGTGCTCTCAGGTGCTCATGAGGTGCTGAGTTACGCGAACAGCATCGAGAGGATCGCCTTCTGCGCATGCAGCCGATTCTCCGCCTGGTCAAACACCACCGACGTCGGACCGTCGAGCACGCCGGCCGATACCTCCTCGCCGCGGTGCGCCGGCAGGCAGTGCATGAACAACGCACCCGGCTCGGCGCGGGCCATCAGCGCCTCGTTGACCTGGTAGCCGGCAAACGCACGCTCGCGACGTCGCGATTCGTGCTCCTGCCCCATCGATGTCCACACGTCGGTGTAGACGGCGCAGGCGCCTTTCACGGCGACCTTCGCGTCGGTGAAGAGGCGAAGTGTCGCGCCGTGGCGCGACAGGCGCGCCCCCTGAGCCTGGACCCGATCGGGTAGCGCGTAGCCCTCGGGCGAGGCCAGATGCACGTGCATGCCGGACATGACGGCGGCCTGCGCCAACGAGGTCGCGACGTTGTTGCCGTCGCCGACATACGCGATGGTCCGGCCGGTGAGCGTGCCCAGCCGTTCCTGCAGCGTGAGCAGGTCGGCCACAGCCTGGCAGGGGTGCTCCTCGTCGGTGAGCGCGTTGACGACGCGCAGTCGCGGTGCCGCGCTGGCGAACTCCTCGAGCACCTGCTGCGCGAAGGTGCGGATGACGACGGCATCAACCCAGCGCTCGAGGTTTCGGGCGACATCAGCCGCCGACTCGCGACCACCGAGTGCGACGTCGGACGGAACGTGAATCGGTTCGCCGCCCAGCTCGCGCACGGCCACCTCGAAGGTCACGCGCGTGCGCAGCGACGGCTTGTCGAACAGCAGCGCGACGTGGCGACCCGACAGTGGCGTCTCGACCCGGCGCCGGCCCGCGGCGCGCGCCTGCTTCAGCCGCGCGGCTTCGGCCAGGCAGGCGTCCAGCTCCTCCGGGGTCACGTCGGCCAGCGACAGGAACGAGCGGGCGCCGGGAGGCTGCGTGCGGTCGGCCCGCGTCGGGCGCGCGGCCTTGAGTGGCTGCACGCGCGCGCCCGTGCCGGCAGAGGTCGTGCGACTCATGTTCGATACTCCCCGTTGATCCGCACGTACTCGGCGCTCAGATCGCACGTCCAGACGACGGCGTGTCCGGCGCCTCCGGTTCCGAGGTCCACGTGGACCTCGAGCTCCGCGTGCCGCAGGTACTCCGCGGCCGCCGGCGCCTGGTCGTCAAACGGCTGCCCGTCCTCGAAGAGGACGTTGGGCCCTACCTGCACGCGCGCGTGCTCGAGCACGAAACGCGCGCCGGAACGGCCGGCCGCCGACACCAGGCGGCCCCAGTTCGGGTCGGCGCCGTGGATCGCCGTCTTCACCAGCGGCGAGTTCGCGATGGTCTTGGCCGCCCGCATCGCATCAGCGGCAGAGTCGGCGCCGGTGACGTGCACCGCGACCAGCTTGGTCGCGCCTTCTCCGCCGCGGACAATCGCCAGCGCCAGCGCGCGCGCGACGGCCTCCAGGCCGTCCACCAGTGCGCCGTAGTTGCGCTCGTCGATGGCCACACCGCTCCTGCCGCTGGCGAGCGCGACGAAGGTGTCGTTGGTCGAGCACTCGCCGTCCACCGTGATGGCGTTGAAGGTGCGGTCGGTCACCTCGCGCAGCGCACGGTCGAGCAGGGCAGGGGCCACCGCTGCATCCGTCGTCACAAACGCCAGCATGGTCGCCATCATCGGCTCGATCATGCCGGCGCCCTTGGCGATGCCGCCCACGCGGAACGCGCCAGCCGCTGTGTCCACCCGCACGGCGAACTCTTTCGGGCCGGTGTCGGTGGTCATGATGCCGCGTGCCGCGGAATGCCCGTTGCGGCTCAGCGTCGCGAAGGCCGCGGTGGCGCCGTTGACCACCAGATCGACCGGAAGGTGCACGCCGATGACACCGGTGGAGGACACCAGCACCTGCTCGACCGGGCATCCCACCAGATCGGCGACCGCAGCCACCGTCGCCCGCGTCGTCGCCAGGCCCTGTGCGCCGGTGCAGGCATTGGCGCAGCCGCTGTTGACGATGACCGCGCGCGCCCAGCCCTGGCTTGCAGCGACGTGCTCGCGCGAGACCTGGACCGGCGCCGCCTGGACCTGGTTGGTGGTGAAGACCGCGGCGACCGAGGCGGGTTGATCGGCGACGATGAGCGTGAGGTCGAGCGCACCGGACGCCTTGATGCCCGCGGCAACCCCGGCGGCGGTGAACCCTTCGGCGGCGGTGATGCCGCCGTCCATCTCGGACACGTTCATGCGCGCGACCCTCGCTCGGCAAGCTGCAAACGCACGGCGTCCTGCCCGCAGCGCCGGAAGAGCGCGCAGCCTGCGCAGTCGTGCGCGATCTTCGCCGGCAGCCACGCGTGCGGCACCAGCGAGTAGCCGAGTCTCACGAAATACGCCGGGTCGTGGCTGAATGCGCAGACCGTGTGGAAGCCCGCCAGGCGGGCCTCATCGGCAATCGTGTCCACCAGCATACGGCCCAGGCCCAGGCCGCGCGCCTGCTCGTCCACCACCAGCGAACGCACCTCGGCAACCGTCGCCGACAGCGGCGCGAGCTCGGCGCAGCCCATCACGTCCTGTCCATCTGTAATCACGAGAAAGCGATCCGCGTGCCGCGCGATCTCGTCCTCCGGGCGTGGAAGCAGGCGACCGGCCGACTGGTACTTCGCGATGAGCGCGTGGATCGCGGGCGCGTCCTCTGCCGTCGCTGGACGCAGCGCGCCGCCCACCTCACCCGGTCGTCCAGGACGCGCCGTCGTCACCACCGCTCGTGCGGTCACTGCACGCCCCGCTCGACCACGCCAAACGCCTGGTCGAGACGATCCATCGCCTCGTCGATCTCGGCCGCGGTGATCGTCAACGGCGGCAGCAGCCGCACGACCGTCGAGGCCGTCGCGTTGACGAGCAGCCCGAGCGGACGCGCCGCGTCGACGATCGCGCTGGCGGGCCGATCGATCTCGAGGCCGCGGATGACGCCCGCGCCACGGACCTCCGACACCATCGGATGCGAGGTGGCGATGGCCTGCAGGCGACGCTGGAAGTGCGCGCCGACCTCGGTGACGTGCGCCAGCAGGCCGCCCTCGAGCAATTGGTCCACGAAATACAGCCCCGCGCGGCAGGCCAGCAGGTTGCCGCCGTACGTGCTGCCGTGATCGCCGGGTGCCACGGCCTGGCTGATCGACTCGCGCAGCAGCGCCGCGCCAATGGGGATGCCGCCGCCAAGTGCCTTGCCGATCGACATCAGGTCGGGCTTCAGTCCGAGGACCGTCGAGTAGAACGCGTGGCCCGTCCGGCCGAGGCCGCTTTGCACTTCGTCGGCGATGACGAGCGTGCCCGTCCGGTCGGCCGCCGCGCGAATGGCCGCCACAAATGCCGGCGACAGGGGACGCACGCCGCCTTCGCCTTGAATGGGTTCCACCACGATGGCCGCCGTGTGCCCGGTCACTGCCGCGTCGAGCGCTGACGGATCGGCGGGGTCCACAAACGTCACACCCGGGACCAGAGGGCCGAACGGCTCGCGGTAGTGCGGATCGGCTGTGACCGACAACGACCCGAACGTGCGCCCGTGGAAAGCCCCCGTCAGGGCCACAAAGGCGGTCCGCTGCCGGTCGCCCTTCGTGTACCAGTAGCGGCGCGCGAACTTGAGACACGCCTCCATCGCCTCGGTGCCGCTGTTACAGAAAAACGCGCGGTCCAACCCCGACAGCCGCGCGAGCTTCTCGGCCAGCTCGGCCTGATACGGATGGAAGAACAGGTTCGATGTGTGGATCAGCGTCGAGGCCTGCTCGGCGATGACCCGGGCCAGTCCTGGATTGGCGTGGCCCAGACTGGCAACGCCCACGCCCGACGTGAAGTCGAGGTAGTCCTTGCCTTCGGTGTCCCACACGCGCGCGCCCTGGCCGCGCACCAGCACGATCGGCGCGCGCTTGTAGGTCTGCAGCACGTGCCGCGCTTCCGTTTCACGAACCTGGTCGGCGAAGCTCTTGGTCATTTCGGCAGATGTCACGGCTCAGGCCACCATGCGCGTGCCCGGCAACGACATGCGGTCGCCAGACGGCGCTTCAAGAAGCGACGCGAGCGTCTGCGCGTCGCGTCCGTCCACGAGTACGACTTCCTCGACCCCGGCGGCCAGCGCCGCGATCGACGCCTTCAGCTTGGCGATCATCCCCGCGCTGGCGACGCCGGATTGCACCATGGCCTCGGCGCCCGCGCGGTCCATGCGGGCCACCGTGTGGCCGCCCCCGTCGAGCACGCCCGGCGTCGCCCCGGCAATCACCAGCCGTCGCACCCGCAGGCGTCCGGCCAGGTGGCCGGCCAACGTATCGGCGTTCACGTTGAACAGCGTGCCGTCGCGGCCGACGCCGATGCTGCAGATGACCGGCAGGTAGCCGGCCGCCACCAAATCGCGCAGCAGCGCCGGCGTCCCATCCTCGATCGGCAGGCCGACCAGTCCCAGATCGACCGTCTGGCCGTCCACGCACACATGCGGCGCGGCCTTCTCGACGACGGCCAGCCCGGCGTCGGCGCCGGTCAAACCCACCGCGCGGCCACCTGCCGCCGTGATGGCGGCCACAAACCGCGTATTCACGGCGCCGGCCAGCACCTCGACGACGACGCCCATCGTCTGCTGGTCGGTGACGCGAAGGCCGTCCACCTGGCGTGTCGGCACGCCGATGCGCGCAAGCGCGGCATCGATCTCGCGGCCGCCCCCGTGAACCACCGCCAGGCGCGTGCGCTCGGCGACGCGGGCCAACATCGATGCGAGCGAGGCGAGATGCTCGGGCTGCTCGAGCAACTCGCCGCCGAACTTGAGCAGCGTGGCGGCCTTCACAGCAGGCCCACGCGCTCGTCGTACCCGAACGCGACGTTGAAGTTCTGCACCGCCTGACCGGCGGCGCCCTTCAACAGGTTGTCGATGCACGACACGATGACGAGCCGGCCAGTGGCGGCATCCAGCGTCCAGCCGATGTCGCAGAAGTTGGTGTGCGCGACGTGCTTGATGACCGGCAGTTCGCCGCCACGCAGCCGGACAAACGGCGCCTGACTGTATGCCGCGCTGTAGGTGCCGGCGATGTCGTCTTCGGTCGTGCCAGACCTCACCCGCACGTAGATCGTCTCGAGGATCCCGCGGTCCAGCGGCACCAGGTGCGGCACGAAGGTCACCGCGACGCCCAGCTCCTGTTCGATTTCGGCGGCGTGGCGATGCGCGAACACGCCATACGCCGACACGCTCTGGTCGGCCTCGCAGAAGTGCGTGCGCTCACTGGGCGCCTTGCCCGCGCCCGACACCCCGGACTTGGCGTCGATGATGATGTCGCCGGCAACCAGGCCGGCAGCCAGCAGCGGCGCCAGCGCCAGCACCGCCGCCGTGGGGTAGCAGCCGGCGCAGGCGATGAGCCGCGCGTCCGGCAGCGCCGCGCGGGTACGCTCGGTCATCCCGTAGGCCGTGCCCTCGGGCAGCTCCTTGACCGCGTGATACCAGCGGGCCCGCACGGCGTCGCTACGCAGTCGGAAGGCGCCCGACAGGTCGAAGACGCGACGGCCGCGAGCGAGCAGCTGCGGCGCGACGTCGGCCGAGGCATCCTCCGGGAGCGCCAGAAACACGACCTGATTGGCCGCGAGGCGCTCGAAGTCGTACGGCTCGACCTCGCCGTTCCACAGGCCCGACAGCGCAGGCAGCGTCCGGCCGACCGCAGCCCTCTGCGACCCCATGGCGGTCTGCAGCGACACGTGCGGATGGCGGGCCAGCAGGCGGACCAGCTCCTGCCCTGAATACCCCGTCGCCCCCGCGATCCCGACCGTATGCACCCGGCTGCCGCCTCCTTCGCTCCAATTCATGCAGCGGAGCGGATAAGTATGCGTAATTGGGCCTGCCAGATCAAGCGTTTTCTCAAAATACCCCATACATACCTTGCACCACAGGAATCGGCCATGTATACTCATGCGTCCGGCTGCATAAAAATGAAGGCGCGCAGACAGGCTCTCATCCTTGAACTGCTCGGCAGGCAGCCCATTCGCAACCAGGAGCAGTTGCGGCACGGGTTGAAGGCGCTCGGGGTGGTGGCCACCCAGGCGACCTTGTCGCGCGACATCAAGGAACTGGGCCTGATGAAGCGCGCGTCTGACGGGGCGTATCAGAGGCCGACCTCGCCGGCCCCTCCGGCGGGCTCAGCCGCAACCGGCCTGAGCCGGGCGGTCACAGAGTTTGTGACGGGCGTGGACCGGGTTCAGAACCTGATCGTGCTGCGCACGGGACCCGGACAAGCGCACGCAGCGGCCATTGCCATCGACCGCGCGCAGTTGGGGGAGGTTGTCGGCACCATTGCCGGCGACGACACGATTCTGGTCATCGCTCGAGATGGCACCGGGGCCCTTGATCTCGAGGTGCGGTTGAACGGACTGATTCGATAATGACGAAGCGTCTTGTCGTCGCGTACGCAGGCAGCCTCGACGGCGCGGCGGCCATATCGGTGCTGGCACGCCGGCTCGATGCCGACCTGGCCACCCTCACCCTCGATCTGGGCCAGGGGATCGACCTCGAGCAGGTGCGCGATCAGGCGCGTGCCGCTGGCGCGCGCCGCGCGCACGTCGTCGATGCGCGGCGTGAGCTGGCCGGGCAGATTCTGCGGCCGGCGTTGACCGCGGGAGCGTTCGAGGCAGGCCCTCGTGCCATCTCCGTCACACGGCCCGTCATCGTCGCGCACCTGGTCGCGGTCGCTCGCATGGAAGGGGCGACCGAGGTGGCCCATGGCGCCTCTGGCGCCGACCGCGTCAGGTTCGAGCGCCTGATCGCCGATCTGGCGCCGGAGCTGACCGTCCACGCGCTTGCGCGCGATCGTCGCGAGGACGCCGCCGCGCCCCGCATCGACCAGAACCTCTGGGGCCGCACCGTGACGATCGGCGAGCCGGCCGACCAGTGGGCGCTGGCGCCGTCTGACGCGTTCACCCGCACGCGCGAGCCCCACACATGCGCCGCCCAGCCGGCCATCGTCGAGATTGCGATCGAGCGCGGCGTGCCGGTAGCGGTCAACGGCGTGTCGCTGGACATCGACGAGCTCGTCGAGGTGGTCGACACCATTGCCGGCGACCACGGCGTGGGACGCTTCGACCACGCGTCGGCGTCCTCGCGCGCGCTGGTGGAAGCGCCAGCCGCCGCCGTGCTGTCTGTCGCAATCGCCGAGCTGGCGTCGGCCAGCTTCGACCGCGATATGCTGGCCCTGCGCGGCCAGATGGCGCGGGCCTACGGGGCACTGATCGACGAAGGCCGGTGGCATACGGCCGCCCGTGCTGCGCTCGACGGGTTCACCGCGGCCTCGGCCGATCGGTTGTCCGGTGCCGTCCGTTTGCAGCTGCTGCGCGGCGCATGCCAGGTTGTGGGCCGCCGCGTCGGCGCTGCCGTCTCGGAGTCCGTTGCGGCAGGCGCGTGAGCCCAACGAGGAACGTAGGGCGGGCCTTCAGGCCCGCCGAGGCCTGAGGCCTGAGGCCTGAGGCCCGAGGCCCGAGGCCCGAGGCCATCTTGCGAGCTATCCCTTATGTCCACGCTCTGGTCCGGCCGCTTCGACAGCGATCCAAACGCCGCGGTCTTCGCCTTCGGCGCGTCGTTTCGATTCGATCGCCGGCTGTTTGAAGACGATGTGATCGGCAGTCTCGCCTGGGCGCAGGCCCTGGCGACGGCTGGCGTCCTTTCCAAAGAAGAAACGGCGGAGACGACGGCCGCGCTCAACCAGATTCTCGCGAAGGGGCAGGCCGACCCTGCCTGGGTTGCGGGTCCCGACGAAGATGTGCACTCCTTCGTCGAGCGGCAGTTGGTGGAACGCATCGGCGACACCGGCCGCCGGCTGCACACCGGCCGGTCGAGAAACGAGCAGGTCTCGCTGGACCTGCGTCTATTTCTCCGTCGACGGTCTATCTCGTTGCAGGTGGCCGTGCGTCGCGTGATCGCGGCCCTGGTGTCGCTGGCCCAGCGCTGTGGCGACGCCCACATGCCGGCGTACACCCACCTGCGCCGGGCGCAGCCGGTGCTCATCGCGCACTTCCTGCTCGCCCACGCCGCCGCGATGCGCCGCGACCACTCGCGGTTGTCGGCGGCGGCCGCCGAGGCCGATGCCCTTCCCCTTGGATCGGGCGCCGTGGCCGGCACCAACTACGCGATCGACACGGCGACGCTGGCCAGGACTTTGGGTTTCTCGCGCGTCGTCGCCAACAGCATCGACGCGTCGGCCGATCGCGACTTCGTGTCGACCTTCCTCCACGCCTGTGCGCTGACGATGGTGCACCTGAGCCGCTTTGCCGAAGACATGGTGATTTTCAGCGGCGAGGAATTCGGGTTCTTCGAGCTGTCAGACGCCTCGGCAACTGGCAGCAGCATGATGCCGCAGAAGAAGAACCCCGATCCGCTGGAACTGGTACGCGGGAAGACGGGCCGCGCCATCGGCCACCTGGCCGGGTGGCTGGCCACCATGAAAGGCCTGCCGAGCGGCTACAACAAGGACCTGCAGGAGGACAAGGAAGCCGTCTTCGACGCCGATCACACCGTCGCCGGATCGCTTGAAGCCGTGGCGATCGTCGTCGAGGGCCTGACGGTGCACACCGAGCGGGCAGAAGGGGCCGCGGCCGGATTGCTGCTGGCAACCGACGTCGCCGACTACCTGGTCGGCAAGGGGCTGCCGTTTCGCCGGGCGCACGAGTTGGTGGGCGCGATGACCCGCCGGCTGCTGGCCCAGGGGCGCGACTTCGAGTCGTTGCCGCTGGCGGAATGGCGCGGGTATTCCGAGTTGTTTGAATCCGACGTCGTCGACCGGGTGACCACGAAGGCCTCGGTGGCGGCCCGCCGAACGCCCCAATCCACCCATCCTGAGGCGGTTCGGGACTCGTTGCGGGAGCTTGGGGACTGGCTGAAGGCCGAAGACTGAAGTCTGAAGGCCGACAGCCGACGGCCCTTGTTGTGCTAGACTCCTGTGGCCGCGGCAGACGCGGCCCTACCCAAAAACGAGCCTTTCAGGGGGCTTGATGCAGCAGCGCCAGCCTCGACTCGGAGATGTCGTGGACGATTACTGTCCGCGCGAGCGCCGGGTCACGAACCACGCCGTCGTCGCCATGGTGGGCGACGAGGTCAAACAGACCCGGTGCACGACGTGCGACGCCGAGCACGAGTACAAGCAGGCCAAAGTGCCGCCCCAGCGAAAGAAGAAAGACGTGCCGGGGGCGCTTTATCAGCAGGTGCTCGACGGGATTCCGCGGGTTGTGCCGACACCGGATCAGGCCCTCGATGACGAGTCTGACGCGGTTGCCGAGCAGGCCGACGGCAACGCCGACGCCGACGCCATGCCGTCGGCGGACGACGCCGGGCCGCCCGGCGAGCACGAGGGGCCTGTCCATCGCCGCTTGATTCGCGCGACGCTGCCCCGGCTTCCGGGCGCTGAGCCACCCGTGCGGCGCGAGCCAGAGTTCACGATGCGCAGCCCGGCCCACACCCGGCCCGCCAAGCCGAAAAACGGCTACCGGGGTGGAGGCGGTGGCATGCATCGCGCCGGTGGCCCTCAGGGGCAGGGGCAAGGCAACGCCGACGGCAACCGCGGGAGGCGGCACGGCCGCCAGGGTGGCGAGGGCGCGTGGAGCCGCTCCGGTCAGCCCAGCTCAGGCGGCCGAGGTCCGGGTGGACAGGGCCCGGGACGCGGCGACAAGAAGCGTTCGCGCTAACGCGACCCCCGCGCCCGGTCGACTCGACATTCCTATGCGTCTGACGACAATGGTTGGCGCGGCCGCAACGTGCCTTGTGTATCTGTCTTCGGCGCTGCCGCGGGTCCACGCTCAGTCGCCCGCCCCATCCGGTCCGACGGTTCGCTACGAGCCCATTGCCGGCGTGCCGACCTTCGCCGTGCGCCCGCCGGTCTTGCGCATCACGCCGGGCACCACCGTGGAATCGCGCACCTTCTCGAAGCCCGGGGACTACTACACGCCGGAAGGCGGCCCGTGGCCGGGCGAGGTTGGCCCCTTCTATATCGAAGGCGCCACGCCCGGCGACACGCTGGTCGTCCGCATCCTCCGCGTGCGGCCCAATCGTGACTCGGCCGTCTCCACGGTCGGACCGTCGCTGAGCGCGGTGGCCGGAGACTCGCGGCTCAAGATCCTCAACGAGCCGATTCCGTCGAAGCGCTATCTCTGGCGGCTCGATCGCCAGCGTATGGTCGGAATCCTCGACCTCCCCAACTCGTCGAGTCGGCAGATCGAGCTGCCGCTGGTGCCGATGCTGGGCCGTGTCGCCGTGGCGCCCAACGGCGAAGAGGCCTTCGGGGGGCTGTGGCCCGGCAACTTCGGCGGCAACATGGACGCCTCGGATGTGCGCGAGGGCACGACGGTCTATCTGCCGATCTTCCACGAGGGCGCGTACTTCTACTTCGGCGACGGTCATGCGCTCCAGGGCGACGGCGAGATTTGCGGGTCGGGGCTCGAGACGACGATGGACGTCGCGCTGCAATTCGATGTGATCAAGGGGCGCAAAATCGACTGGCCGCGATTTGAAGACGCCGACCACCTGATGGTCGCCGGCAGCGGGCGGCCGCTGGTGGATGCGTTCCGTATCGCTCAGGTCGAGCTGATCGAGTGGCTGGTCGAGGACTACGGCTTCGACAGGCTCGACGCCTATCAGGTCGTCTCGCAAGCCGGCGTCACGCGCGTGGCCAACGTCGTCGATCCGAACTTCACCGTCGTCGCGAAGTTTCCCAAGAGATTTCTGCCGGCGCGTACGGGGGCCAGGCCCCGTTAAGGCGCCGCGGACCTCTTTACGGGGCCTGGCCCCCGTACAGGTACAGTACAGATCTCATGAGCGAGTTCGCGGGTAAGCACGGGTTGATCGTCGGGGTGGCCAACAAGCGGTCCATCGCCTGGGCCATTGCCAGGGCGGTGGCGGCCAAAGGTGCACGGCTGGCGGTCACGTATCAGGGCGAACGCCTGGAGGATAGCGTGCGCGAGTTGTCGGCTGATCTGGCCGACCCGCTGGTCCTTCCTCTCGACGTGACCAGTGACGAGCAGATCGCCGAAGTGGCCGCCAGATGCGACCAGACCTTCGGCGGGCTCGACTTCGTGGTGCACGGCGCGGCCTTCGCACCGCGCGAGGAGCTGGCGCGGCCGTTTCTCGAGACCTCGCGCGACGGCTTCCGTGTCGCGCTCGACATCAGCGCGTACTCGCTGGTCGCGCTGGCGCGCGCGACCGCACCGCTGATGGAGAAAAATGGCGGCGGCAGTCTGTTGACGCTCACCTATCTGGGCAGCGAGCGGGTGTTCCCCAACTACAACGTCATGGGCGTCGCCAAGGCCGCGCTCGAGTCGTCGGTGCGCTACCTTGCCGCGGAGCTGGGTCCCAGGGCGATTCGTGTGAATGCGATCTCGGCTGGTCCAATCAAGACGCTGGCCGCATCCGGCATCAGCGGTTTCTCGAGCATCCTGCAGGTGTATCGCGACAAGGCGCCGCTGCGGCGCAATACGGAGACCGGCGAGGTCGCCGACGCGGCGGCGTTTCTGCTCGGGCCCGCCGGGCGCGGCGTCACCGGCGAGATTCTGATCGTCGACGGCGGCTACAGCATCGTCGGGCTCTGATCGCCACTGTCTGCTTCTGACCTGCTGGCGCGAGACACCGCCAGCAACGCCAGCGCGAGGCCGCAGAACATGGCGCCGGCATGAAACGTCGACTCGGCGCCGAGCCTGTCCCACAAGAGCCCCGCGATCGCGCTGGCCACCAGGATGGCCAGACCGCTCACCAGGTTGAAGAACCCAAAGGCCGTGCCCCGCAGATCAGGCGGCGCCGCCCTGGCGACCATCGTCGCGAGCAGCCCCTGCGTCATGCCCATGTGGATGCCCCAGAGGCCCACGCCAGCCAGGACGACACTCCAGTGATCGGTCGCCGCGAGCACGAGATCGGCGGCGATCAGGACCACGAGCCCGAGTCCCAGGAGAGTGTCGTGGGCCATCCGGTCCGACAGCCTGCCGAACGGATACGCCGAGGCGGCGTAGAACACGTTCATCGCGACCATCACCAGCGGCACCAGCGCGACCGCAATGCCGCCCCGGGCACGCAGCACCAGAAACGCCTCGCTGAATCGCGCCAGGGCGCACACGGCTCCGAGCGCGACCACCCACCAGTACGGCGCGCCGAGTCGCCGCATGTTGTCGCGCCGAATCGGATTGACGTGCCGGCGATTGCCGTGCTCCGGCTCCCGCAGGCCGATCAGGATGAGCGCGACGGCCATGACGGCCGGAATCACGGCCATCCAGAACACTTTCCGGAAGTCGTTGGCCCACAGGAGCATCAGCGCCACCGCCAGCAGTGGACCGATGAACGCGCCGACGGTGTCCAGGGACTGACGCAGACCGAACGCGGCGCCTCGCAGGTGGGCCGGCGCGAGGTCCGCGATCATCGCGTCGCGGGGCGCGCCACGCACGCCCTTGCCGACACGGTCCAGCAGACGCGCCGTCAGGACCACGCCCATCGTGGGGGCCATGGCGAACAGCGGCTTGGTGACGGCCCCGATTGCGTACCCGAGCACGGTCAGCGCCTTGCGCCTGCCGAGGTAATCGCTCAACGCCCCGGAGAACACCTTCACGACCAGCGCGGTGGACTCGGCCAGGCCCTCCACGAGGCCGACCTCGAAAGCGCTGGCTCCGAGCGTCGTCACCATGAAGAGCGGCAGCAGGCTGTGGATCATCTCCGACGAGATGTCCATCAGCATGCTGACGACGCCGAGCACCCACACGCCGATGGGAACCCGGGTCACCGCGCGGCCCACTCCTCCACGCGGATGCGGCCTGGCGCGACGCCTATCTCGCGCAGCATGCGTGGCACTTCGTGCACCAGCGCGTCGGGTCCGCAGACAAAGCAGAGGGTGTCGTCGGGCCTGGCCACGACGGCTTCCAGCTGCGCGCGGCTGATGCGGCCCCGGCCGCCCTGCCACATCCCCCCGGTTTCACGCGTCGCGGTCTTCTCGTAGCGAATCCGCCCGTCGCCGGCAAGCACCGTCAACTCATCGTCAAACGCGAACTCTTCGGCGGTGCGCGCGCTGTAGAGCACGCTCACCTCCGGTCCTTCTGGCGCGCCAAGCGCCTCGTGCAGCATCGCGCGCAGGGGCGCGATGCCCGAGCCGCCGGCGACAAACAGCACCGCGGGCTCGGTCGGGCGGTCTGGATAGAGAAATGTGCCGATGGGACCGTCGAGCTCGACCGAGGTGCCCACGGCCAGCGAGGGGAGGTGTGGCCCCGGCGAGCCGTCCTCGCCCAGGCCCATCAGCAGTTCAAGGTGCCCGGAACGCGCGGCTTCGTGCGGGCCAACCGCGATGGAGTACGGCCGAGTGATGCCGGTGCCGGTCGCGCCGATGCGCACGGCCTGGCCGGCACTGAACGCGAATTGGCGTGCGAGCGCAATCTGCAGCAGGGCGCTGCGGGGCGTGGCGCGAGAGACACGGTTGATGATGCCGGGCAGCATGTGAGTCAGGCCGCCCGGGGGCCACGCCAAAGTGCTGGCCCAAGGCTGGAGCCGCGCGCCTCAGTGCGGCCGGTTCATCGGCGGCTGCGAGGGGATCTTAGCAAACACCGAACGCGGCTTGGCGCTCTCGGCGTCCTCGGCAGGCTCTGGCGGCTGGCCGAGACGCAGCGCCTTGCGCTGCGCCTTGTCCTGATACATCCGTTTGTCGGCTGTGGCCAGCAGCGTCTCGTACGCCTCGCCGTCGCGCGGGAAGACCGCATTGCCAAAGGAGCTTCCTATCTGGACGAAGCGGCCCGGCCGGACCTCGAAGGGAATGTCCGCGATGGCCTGCTGCAGTTCGCGCTGCTTCTGCTGGGCCTCGTCGGCGCCGCAGCCCGACAGCACGACCACGAACTCGTCGCCCGCGTAGCGGACGCAGATGTCGTACGGCCGGATGCCCGAGCGCAGGACGCGCGCCACCTCGCGCAGCGCTTTGTCGCCTACGTGGTGGCCGTGCATGTCGTTGATCTCCTTGAAGCCGTCCAGGTCCATCACCAGCAGGGAGACCTCGGTCTTCAGGCGATCGGCACGCGCCAGTTCGCGCGTGAGGTGCACGAACATGAAGCGCGTGTTCGGCAAGCCGGTGAGCGGATCGGTGAGCGAGTCCTGCTTGGTCTGTTCGAACAGGATCGAGTTGTTGACCACGCTGGCCGCCTGCTCGGCCACACGGTCCAGCAGTCGCCGGTGGTCGTCGGTGAAGCGGCCAGGCTCGGTGTCGTAGACGGCCAGCGCGCCGATCAGCCGGTCGTTGGCCACCAGCGGACAGACCAGCGCGGATTGCAGTCTGGTCTCGCCGCTGCTGCCGCCGGCCTCCAGATCCGCGCTCGGCCTGGCGTTCACCAGGGGGCGGAGATTCCGGCCCACCCAGCCGACCAGGCCCTGCCCGTTCTTCACGGCCAGCGGCTGGAGGATCTCGGCATCGACGCCGGTGGCAAACCGGCACCGCAGCAGGTCGCCGTTCTCCTCGTGCAGGAAGAGCGCGCAGGTCGAAAATGGCACCAGGCTGCTCAACTTCGACGAGATGAGCGCCATCGTGTCGCCCACGCCGAGGCTGGTGCCCATCGACTGCGCGATCTCGTACAGCGCGTAGATCTCGCGGTGCGCCAGCGCGATGTCCTGGAACACACGCTTGGGCGCCGGATCGGCTGGCGACGCGGCGGCAGGGGAGCCGCTGAGCGCCGCAAACGACAGCCGGCGCGCCGGCTCACTCTGTTGCCTCGCCTCGTCGTCGAGCGAGGGCAGGTGCTCGACGAACAGATGGACCAGGTACGGGTCAAACGCCTGACCGGCTTCGGCCAGCAGGGCCGCCAGCGCGTCTTCGGTCGAGAGCGCGCGATGCGACGGTCGCTCCGAGGTCAACGCGTCGAAGTGATCGACGACGGCCAGGATGCGCGCGCCCAGCGGAATCTCGTCCCCAATGAGCCCCGCCGGATAGCCCTTGCCGTCCCACCGCTCGTGGTGGCCGTGGATGACCGGCGCCACCGGGTACGGAAACTCCACCGTCGCGATGATCTCGGCGCCGACCTGCGGATGCGACTTCATCCGCTGGAATTCCTCGTTGGTCAGCGGACCGGGCTTCGACAAGATGTGCTCGGGCACCGCAAGCTTGCCGATGTCGTGCAACAGCGCCGCCGTCCGCACGCCCTGCACATCGGACGGCGACAGGCCGACCACGCGCGCCAGGCCGGCGGCGTGCACCTGCACGCGGCGGATGCGCGAGGTCGCGGTCTGATCCTTGGCGTCAATGGCCAGCGCCAGCGCCTCGATCGTCGCCAGGTGCACGTCCGACATCTCGCCGGCGCGCCGCCGCTCGTCTTCCACGCGATCGGAGTAGACCCGGTAGGTCCGGTGCGTCAGGTACAGCGGACCGACCAGCAGCGGGGTGAGCCACGCGCCTTCGCCCGACAAGAGCACCGCGGCGGTCGCCGCGACGGCGCCGCCGACGATGTAGCTCAGCGCGCTCCACACCGCATGTTCGTTCCACACCCTGGCCAGCGGATGGCCGCTGGTGAGCGACACCGCCACCGCGGTGATGAACGTGTTCAACACGAAGTAGGTGAGCGCCGCGCCGAGGATGGCCTTCTCCTGCCCGATCAGGCCGGGCGCCGAGAACGCCGCCTCGCCCCCCAGGTTGAGAAACACCACCCCCGCCGAGGTGGCGGTGACCGCCACCGCGGCGACGCTGAATGCCGTGCGATGCAGTGGATTGCGCGGCGAGACGTTGACCGTGCACTGAACCCACGCGGCCACCGAGGCGACCAGCAGCGTCGGGTGCGGCCCCAGCAGCAGCAGGGCGGCAAAGGCAAAGGCAAACGACAGCGACATCGTCGTGCCCTGCAGCGAAAACGGCAAGTCGACCCGGAACAGGGCGGCTGCCGACGCCCCGGCCAGCAGGCCCAGCAAGACCGGCCAATGCGAGTAGCCCGCTGAGGTCTGGAGCACGAGCGCCCCGGCGCCAGCCGCCACGACGACCGCGAAAAAGACGCGCGCGCCGATGGGCAGATCGGCAAAGGTCGCCAGGAGTACCGGCCGGCCGGCGACGAGTCCTGACCCCGTAATGGGGCCTGTTAGCGCGAGGCTCATGACATGGCAGGTCGAGAGTTACCTATGAAACCCTCGTCCAGTCGAAATAGCAAAGCAATGAGACTGCCAACCGGAACGCCAATCCTTGACCAATCGATAAACCACATCGCCACAGCCACTTAACGGCTATTCTCGGCGTGGCAATCCAGGCACCCCGGCGCGCGTTCGGACCTCGCCGTGTCTCGAAGTTGCACGCAGGTATGTGATCCGGCTGACAAATCTCGCCAGTCACACAGCATTTCAATCAATTCTCAATGTCTTGAATAGGAACATTGCGAGCGGGTGGTGAGCAATAGGGCCGTCATTCCACGTTCTGCCGTGTGCCGTTTCGAGACGATCTGGGAGGCTCCAGCTCGTATTCATCGATCTTCCGATAGAGGGTCCCACGGCTGATGTCGAGCACGCGGGCCGCTTCCTTCTTGTTCCAGCCGACCGCTTCGAGCACGCGCTGTACGTGCCCGCGTTCGGACTCGCGCAGCGACGGCAACCGGTCGCTCGCCGCCGCCGGCGTCACTGCCGACGAGTGCAGGAACTCGACGTCACCGGCGCGGATGACCGTCCCGGGCGACGACAGCGCCGCGCGCGACACCGTGCTTTCGAGCTCGCGGATGTTGCCGGGCCACGGGTACGCCACCAGCTGGTCCACCGCGTCTTTGGCGAAGCTCTTGCCGTCGAGCGGCAGGCCGTTGGTCGCACAGTAACGGGCGAGAAAGCGTTGGGCCAGTAGCGGAATGTCGGCTGGTCGTTCCCGCAGCGAGGGCAGCCGGATGGCAAACGCGTTGACGCGGTAGAACAGGTCTTCGCGGAAACGCCCGTCGCGCACAAACAGGTCCAGCGGCCGGTTGGTCGCCGAGATCAGGCGGAAATCGACCGAAATCGAGCGGTTGCCGCCAAGCCGCTCGAACCGGTGCTCTTCGAGCACCCGCAGCAGCTTGGCCTGCGCGACGATGGAGAGGTCACCGATTTCGTCGAGAAACAGCGTGCCGTCGTTGGCCAGTTCAAGGCGGCCCGGCTTGCGGTCGTACGCGCCCGTGAAGGCGCCTTTTTCGTAGCCGAAGATCTCGGACTCAAACAGCGTGTCTGGCAGCGCGGCGCAGTTGACCGCCTGGAACTTCGCCTCGGATCGCCGCGACAGCTCGTGGATCATCCGCGCGACCACTTCCTTGCCCGAGCCGGTGGGACCCATGATCAGCACCGAGATGTTTGACTTGGCGGCCGTCCGAATCCACTCGAAGACGATCAGCATCTTCTCGTCGCGGCCGATCATCTCGCGGAAGCGCTGGACCGAGGGCGATTGGTCCTCTGTGGAGACCGTGGCGCGGCGTTCGAGGAAGCCCTCGACCAGACGGGCAATCGGGCCGCCCTGCCGCTGGAACTGATACCGGACCGGGTCGCCCGACAGGCGTCGCACTACGCCGAAATCCACCAACTCGCGGACGCAGTTGGCGACGTCGAGCTGCAGGCGCCCAAAGGCCGCCATCAGGGCTTCCAGGTCCGGCGTCTCGTCGGGTCGGGCCGCCAGAAAGCGCAGCAATCCCGCTCGCAGCGGCGACTGGACGAGGGCCTTGAACCGGCCCTCGAGGTCCGCCGGGGAATCGGGACTCACGGCAGGCTGCACGATCAGGGTTATCGGATGGTGTGCAGGAACGGGACAGGAGACGATCGTCAATCGTCAATCTGCAATCGTCAATTCTTCGAGCCGGCCTTGTAGTACTCCGTCTGGAACCGCTCGATGAGCCCCTTCATCTCCATCGCGTCCCGCTTGCGGTGGCCGCGGCAG
>JAENWD010000165.1 GCA_016650245.1 Vicinamibacteria bacterium | reverse complement strand
GGTGCATCCATATGTCGGAGCCGGGGTGGTGGCGCTCTGGGAGACCTCGCGCCTCGACTTCGACCAGCCGCCTTTCGCGGTCCCGGGACTGCCTCTGCCGTCCGAACGTGCGGAAACCTCGACGCGCGTGAAGCCGGTCGTGTCGGCAGGTCTGAAGGCGTACATCTCGCCGCGCGCGTTCGTCCGCGGCGACATCCTCCTCTCGCCCTGGACCACCTCGCGTGACGTCACCGTTCGAGGTGGGATCGGCGTGGATCTCAAGTAAAGGAGTTCGTCATGAGAGCAGTTGTTTATGGACTCATTCTGGCCCTCTCGACTGCCGGGTGTGCGGCTCGCGGTGCGACGCCACAGGGCACGGCGCCAGCGAGCGCAGTGCCGTGGGGAGAGGCCGAGCGAGTGGCCGTGCTTCGCCAGTACGTCGAGCGACTGCCCGTGGGTGGTCGGGTGCGCGTGCAGACCGTTGACGGCGCACGCTGGTCGGCGACGCTGCTTTCGGCCGACCACGAGCGCGTTGTCCTGCAACCACGTGGCCGTCTGACAGAACCTGCTCGCGCGATTCCGATTGCGTCACTGCAACTGATCGAGCCGGAAAGCCAGAGCGGGAACAGCCAGCTGCTCAAGGCCGTTGCCGTCGGTGTTGCGACCGGCGCCGCCACGTTCGTGACGATGTTGATGATCGCGTTTGCGACCCTGGACTGAACGCGAAGATGGCCTCCAGCGCCTTCGCTGCTAGCCTCGGGCCTCATCGGCTTCGCTCCAAGCCTCACGGGCCTGTGAGGCTAGCTGCGTCAGTTCCTGAGGCTAAGTCCCCGTCGTTCCGAGGCTAGGTCCCCGGCCTCCGGAGGACCTTGATATGATTCCCCCTGTATGGCCAACAACGATTCGTCGCCGCTTGTCGGCGTCATCATGGGCAGCAAGTCCGACTGGGAGACGCTGCGGCACGCCGACCTGGTGCTCACCGACTTCGAGGTGCCCCATGAGTGCCTGATCATGTCGGCGCACCGCACGCCCGTGGAGACAGCCGAGTACGCGCAGCAGGCCGAGGCACGGGGCCTGCGAGTCATCATCGCGGGGGCGGGTGGTGCCGCGCACCTGGCTGGAGTCGTTGCGGCCTATACGACCGTGCCCGTCCTTGGCGTGCCGATCGAGAGCCAGGCGCTTCGAGGGCTCGACTCCCTGCTGTCGATCGTGCAGATGCCGGGCGGTATCCCCGTGGGCGCACTGGCGATTGGCAAGGCCGGCGCGACCAACGCGGCCCTGCTGGCCGTCGCGATTCTTGCGACGGCCGACCCGGCTCTGCGCGACAAGATCAAGGCGTTCCGCACACTGCAGGCCGCGCGGGTGAAGCAGGACGCGCTGCCCTGACCTGGCATCCAACCGTTCCTGAATCGTCAATCGTCAATCCGCAATCTTCAGTTTGAGAGCAACCTCCGGATCGCGCCGGGCTGGCCGCGTACGCTCGAATGGGGGCATGATCAATTCAGTGGCCGCTGCTTCATCCACCGACGACACTCGCTGGCTGGCCGTGCAGGGGCGTGATGCCCGCGCCGACGGCCGATTTGTCTACGCGGTCACCAGTACGGGCATCTACTGCCGCCCGTCGTGCCCGAGCCGGCGGCCCCGGGCCGATCGCGTCGCGTACTTCCCGACGCCGGATGCGGCCGAGCGCGCCGGCTTCCGCGCGTGCCGCCGATGCGATCCGAAGGCCGGCCGATCGGTGCCCGAGCAAAAGGTCGATCGCGCGCGCGTCTGGATCGAGACGCATCCCGACGTCCGGCCCTCGCTGGCCAGGCTGGCCCGTGTGGCTGGCGTCACGCCGTGGCACCTGCAGCGGACCTTCAAGCGGCTCCTGGGCGTGACGCCCGCTGAGTACGCGCAGGCTCGCCGCGCGGCGCGCCTCAAGCGCGAGCTCAAGCGTGGTCCGGTGACCGACGCTATCTACGCGGCCGGGTTCGGGTCGCCCAGCCGCGTCTACGAGGATGCCACCGGCGTGCTGGGGATGACGCCGCGGGCCTATCGGTCGGGCGGCCGCGGTGAGCGGATTCGGTTCACGACGCTCACGACACGGCTGGGCGCGATGCTGGTGGCGGCCACCGACCGGGGTCTGTGCCGCGTGTCGCTTGGCGACGACCCGGCCCTGCTCGAACAACGGCTCCGTGACGAGTTTCCCGCTGCCGAGCTGCGCAGAGACCGAGCCAGCCTGGTGGCAGCCACCGCGGCGCTGCGCGCGGCGGCGGCCGGCCAGCCCATCCACCATTCGCTTGCGCTCGACGTACGCGCCACGGCGTTTCAGCGCCGCGTGTGGCGCGCGTTGCAGGAGATTCCCGGCGGACAGACACGCACCTACGCCGAGATCGCGCGACAGATCGATAGCCCACGGTCGGCTCGGGCGGTCGCCAGGGCCTGCGCCACAAATCCGGTCGCGCTGGCCGTGCCGTGCCATCGGGTCGTGCCGGCGGCCGGCGGCACCGGCGGTTACCGCTGGGGCAGCGAAAGGAAGAAGAAACTCCTGGCCGATGAGGCCAGAAATACCGGCGGCTAGCTCTGCTGTTCAACGCCGGGGTTGACAGTCCGCCGGACAAAAAAAGACGATGGCCGGCGATGCCGGTGCGATATGGCCAGTCCCCGTGGACGGCACAGCTTCCAAAGACGTCACGGCCGACCTATCCCAAGCTGAGCGGTCGGCTCGACATCCCCATCGTGATTGTGGGCGGTGGCCTCACCGGCTGCGCCACCGCGTACGCCTTGGCCGCGGCCGGCCACCGTGTGGCGCTGGTCGAAGCCGGTCAGATCGCTGCAGGCGCGACGGCGCAGGCCGCCGGTCTGCTGCTGGCCTCGCCGGGGGCCGACTTCGTGGACCTCGAGAAGGCGCACGGCCTTCGCGTGGCGCGCGCGCTCTGGCAGGACACGCGGCGCGCGTCGTTTGACGCGCAGGCGACCCTGCGCCGGCTGAAGGTCCGCTGCAATCTGCAATCCCGCGACGTCGTCGCCGCAGCGCGCACCGACGAGGAGGGCAAACGCCTCCGCAGTGAACTGGCCGCGCTCAAGAGCGCCGGGCTCGAGGCGACGTGGCTGACTGACAAGGCGCTGTTGCGGGCCGCCGGCATCGATGGCGTGGGCGGCATCAGATCGCACGGCCACGCCTCGCTCGATCCGCTCCGCGCGGCGCTGGGGCTCGCGCGTGCCGCGGCGGTGCGCGGCGCAGCCGTCTTCGATCGCTCGCCGGTGCAGAAGGTCAAGGTCACGCGCGACGGCGTGGAGATCGTTGCCGGCAAGGCGACGATCGTCGCCGACACGGTCATCGTCGCCACCGGTGAACCCGGCACGCTCTTTTTCGCCTTGGCGCGCCACTTCGTTGAGGCCGAGACCTACGTCGCGCTCACGCCGCCGCTGGGCGCCGACGTTCGGCGCACGGCGGGGATGCGCGATGCCATTGTCGCGGATCGGTCGCAACCGCCACATCGGCTGTGTTGGACCGCCGACGATCGGGTCCTCTGGTCGGGCGCCGATCAGCCTCGCGTGGACGAGCGTCAGCGCAAGGCGGTGCTGATCCAGCGCACGGGGCAGTTGATGTACGAGCTGTCGCTGGCGCTGCCCGCAATCTCGGGGACGCCACCCGAGTATGGCTGGCACGCACCCTGGAGCCGCGCGCACGACGAGCTGCCGTTCATCGGCACGCACCGCAACTACCCGCACCACCTGTTTGCGCTGGGCCTGGGCACGAACCTCACAGCCGCGTTTCTGGCCAGTCGCATCCTCGTGCGCGCCGTGGAGGGCACCAGCGAGAAGTCCGACGACTACTTCGGCTTCGGACGGTTGGCGGCAAGACGGTCATAGACCTGTAGGGGCGCGCAAGCGCGCCCCTACAAGTACGGTACATTGACGTTGATGGAGCGTCACCTTCGGTTCATCCTCCTCCTCGGCAGCCTCCTCACCGTCTCCATAGTCATCACCCCCTCCGCAGGCCCCGTCACCGACGAGCGTGGCCTGGTGGGGCTGCAGCTGGTCCTCCGCAAGCTGGCCGCCACCGGCACGGTGATGCACGTCACCGCGCATCCAGACGACGAGAACAACTCGCTGATGGCCAGGCAGAGCCACGGGCAGGGGCTGCGCGTGATTCTGGCCACGGCCACTCGCGGCAACGGCGGACAGAACGAGATCGGCCCAGAGTTGTTCGAGGCGCTCGGCGTGCTGCGCAGCGAGGAGCTGCGCGCCGCGCATCGGTTCGATGGCGCCGAGCAGATGTTCGGCCGCGCGATTGACTTCGGCTACTCGTTCAGCGTCGACGAGACATTCAAGAAGTGGGGCAAAGACGAGATCCTCGGCGACTACGTGCGGCTGGTCCGCATGACGCGGCCCGACGTGATGATCACGATGCGTCCGGACCTGCACGGCGGGGGACAGCATCATCAGGCCTCCGCGATCATCGGCCTCGAGGCCTTCCGCGCAGCCGCCGATCCGAACCGCTATCCCGAGCAGATCAAGGAAGGCCTGCGTCCCTGGCAGGCGCCGAAGATCTACAAGGTCGGCTACTACGGCTTCTTCCACGGTGAGCCCGAGCCGCCAAAGGACACCAAGCTGGTCGCGGTCGAATCCGACGTCTACGACCCGCTGCTCGGCCGCACCTACGCCGAGATTGGCAGCGAGGCGCGGGCGATGCACAAGTGCCAGGGCTTTGGCCAGTTGCTCGCCTTGCCCGGATCGTTCTCGGTGAAGTACCAGCTCGCAGACACCGCGATTGCCGGCCAACAGGAGAAAGAGGAGACCAGCCTCGTTGATGGCCTGGACCTGTCCCTTCCGGGCCTGGCGAGGTTTGCCGGCTCCACCCCGCCGCCGAAACTGGTGGCTGGTCTTCGACAGATCGCCGATGCGGTCGGCGACGCCATCGCGGCCCTGCGCGCGCCGGGTGACGGCACGGTGGACTCTGCGCTGGCGCGCGGACATATCGCCACCAAGGACCTTCGCGCCGAGTTGTCAACGCTCGGAATGGGCGAGTCGGCGGTGTACGAGATCGACTTCAGGCTGGCGCGCACCGAGGCGCTGTTCCGCCAGGCGCTGACGCTGACCTACGGCCTTCGGATCGAAGCACTGGCCGACGATGGGGTCGTGACGCCGGGGCAGCCGGTGAAGCTTCGGCTGCTGATTGCCAATCGCGGGACCAGTGCGGTCACGCTGAAGGACCTGCGAGTGAAAGGCTTCGACGGCGAGGCGGCCTGCGAGCATCCATCAGAGGTGGCTGCGGGTGGCATCGTGACGTGCGAGAAGACGGTCAGCGTGCCCGCGGCTGCGCGCATGACCGAGCCCTATTGGCGGCGCGACGGCACGGCCGAGCGTTACGTGTTCGACAAGGACGCGCCGTTTGGACAGCCTTTCCTTCCGACGCCATTCACGGCGGTGCTGACCGTGGGCGATCGCGAGAACTGGTTCCCGATCGAGATTCCCATCGAGAACCGGTACGAGGGCAGCATCTTCAGTGGCGAGAAGCGCACCGAGTTGCTCGTCGTGCCGTCGATCAGCGTGCGTGTGACGCCGGACATCGCGATCGTTCCCCTGGAGGCCCGGAACGCGGCGCGTGAAGTTCGGGTCACGATCACTGGCAACGCACCAGGATCCGCCGACGCCGACGTCGCGCTGGATCTGCCGCGCGGCTGGCGCGCCACACCAGCGACCGCGCGCGTGCACCTGGCGCGCGCCGACGAGGCCGTGACGTCGCGGTTCATGGTGTATCCGCCCATGGGACTGGCGCTGGGCGCCTACACCGTCGCGGCCCGCGTGACATCTGGTGCCCGCATCTGGACGCGCGGCTACGATATCGTCGAATACCCGCACACGAGGCGGCAGCACATCTACGTGCCGGCGACGACCACCATCAAGGCGCTCGAAGTGCAAGTGCCGCCGGGGCTGTCGGTGGGATACGTGATGGGCGCGGGGGACCAGGTGCCCCTTGCCATCGAGCAGCTTGGCGCTACGGTCAGACTGCTCGATGAGAACGATCTGGCATCGGCCGACCTGTCGAAGTACGACGCGATTGTCACCGGCGTGCGCGCCTACGAGCGTCGCAAGGACTTGCGTGCCTATAACCACCGATTGATCGAGTACGCGCGCAACGGCGGCACCGTGCTGGTGCAGTACAACAAGTTCGAGTTCAACCAGGCGCAGTACGGCCCGTGGCCGGCCAAGGTCAGCTCGAATCGCGTGACCGACGAGACCGCTGCGGTGCGCGTGCTGGTGCCCGAGCATCCAGTCTTCACCCTGCCCAACCCGGTCGATGCCCAGACATGGGCCGGGTGGGTGCAGGAGCGCGGGCTCTACTTTCTCGGAGAGCGGGACCCGCAGTACACCGACCTGGTGGAACTGGCCGACCCGTTTCCGGACAACGAGGGCCCCAAGCGCGGCGCGCTGGTCGAGGCGCGACTTGGGAAGGGCCGCTGGGTCTATGTGGGCCTGGGCTTGTGGCGCCAGTTGCCGGCCGGCACCGACGGCGCGTATCGGCTGCTGGCCAACCTGATATCGCTTGGCGCCGCCAGGCCGTGACACAATCTGCCCCGACTCGGATCCAGGCCCTGGGGGCTTCGGGAATCTGGCTCTGCCTGGGCTCGCGTAGTATTGATGTAAGACATCAGGCCAGCAGTGACCCACGAGCAACTTCGAACAAGCATCGACGCCTGGGCCCTTGGCGCCCTGCCGGAGGCTGAGGCCCGTCAGGTCGAGGCCCACCTGGCCGAGTGTCCGGAGTGCCAGGCCGACGCCCAGACCGCTGGTGCGGTGGCCGTCGGGTTGGCCGGATCGGCGCCAGCCCAGGCGCCGTCGCCCTCTGTCCGCGCGACGCTGATGTCTGCCGTGGCGGTCCGCACGCGACCCTCGCTGGCGGCCAGGACCGGATGGCTCGTCGCCGCCGCGTCCCTCGTGCTGTCTGGATACCTCACGTGGGATGGTCTGCGCCTGCGCGACCAGGTCGCGACGCTGTCAACGCGGCTGGCCGAGGCGCAGGCCCTCAATGCCGCCGCTGAAACGCGAGTCACCACCCTGCAGCACGCCGCCGAGCGCGGCGCGTCCGCCATGGCCGTCCTGACCGCGCCCGACCTTGCGCAGATCGATCTGGCAGGGCAACCGGAGGCGCCCGACGCTCGCGCGCGCGCCTTCTGGAGCCGCGAGCGCGGCATGGTCTTCAGCGCCTCGAAGCTGCCGCCACCGCCGCCGGGCAAGACCTACCAGGTGTGGGTCGTCACTGCCGACCCGGTGCCCATCAGCGCCGGCCTGATCGAGCCCGATTCCCAGGGCCTCGTGGACGTCGTGTTTGCCACGCCCCCCGACATCCCGCAGCCGAAAGCCGTCGCCGTGACGCTCGAGCCAGCCGGCGGTGTCCCCGCGCCCACCGGCGCGAAGTATCTGGTCGGGCTGGTGTAGGTACTTCGGACTTCGGACTCCGGACTTCGGACTCCAGGCCGAAGGCCTCGGACCAAATCTGCGTAATTCGTAATCGTCAATAATCGTCAATCTGCAATCTGCAATCTGATATTCCCACCCTCCCGTAGTCCTCTTCGAAATACAGCCGCGGCATTGGACGCGGCAGGAGGTGTCGGGTGCGGAGATTGTTTGTCTTTCTGAGCCTCGGGATGCTCGTGGCGGTTGGGGCGACCACCACGCCGCGCGCATCGAGCCATCGCGAGGCGCCACTGATCAGCCAGGATCCCCTGGCCGACAACACGGACACGTATGCGTTTGTCAGCCCGGCCAGCCCTGACAAAGTGGTGCTGATCGCCAACTACATCCCGTTTCAGGCGCCCTACGGCGGGCCGAACTTCTTCAAGTTCGACGACAACGTTCTGTACGAGATTCACGTCGACAACAACGGCGACGCGGTGGAGGACCTGACCTACCAGTTCCGCTTCAAGACCGTGACGATGAACCCCAACACGTTCCTCTACAACACGGGGCCCGTCACCTCGCTCGACGATCCGGACCTCAACGTCCGGCAGTCCTACTCGGTGACCGAAGTGCGTGGTCCGCGCCGGACCGGCACGGCGACGATCCTTGCCGAGGATCTGAGGTCACCGCCCGTGAACGTCGGGACGCGTTCGACGCCCAACTACGCCGAGCTGGGCGGCGTGCACACGATCGACAGCGACGGCACGCGGGTGTTTGCCGGCCAGCGCGACGATCCGTTCTTCGTCGACCTGGGGGGCACATTCGATCTGCTCGGCATCCGCGGGCTGGACGGCAACTCGAGCAGCCGTGCCGACAGCCTGAAGGGATTCAACGTCCACAGCATCGCGCTCGAGATTCCGATCGAGCGGCTGTCGCGTTCGGGCGTGGAGCCATCGAGTCCCAACGACCCGTCGGCGATCATCGGCGTCTGGGCGACGGCCAGCCGCCCGTCGATGACCACGCGCGCGACTGGCAGCCAGACGTCGAGCGGCGACTGGGTGCAGGTGTCGCGCCTGGGCCAGCCGCTTGTCAACGAAGTGGTGATTCCGCTCGCGCTGAAGGACGCCTTCAACGGGATCGAGCCCACTCAGGATGCGGCGGCCCTTCCCGTCGTGCTCGATCCTGAAGTGCCGAAGCTGCTCGAAGCGCTCTTCGGCATTCTCTCGCCGCCGGCGCCACGCACCGATCTGGTGACGATCTTTCTGACGGGCATCCCCGGCTTGAATCAACCTCAGAACGTGACGCCATCCGAGATGCTTCGGCTGAACATGGCGATTCCCCCCACAAGCCGTCCGAGCGTGCTGGGGGTGCTCAACGGCGATTTGGCGGGGTTCCCCAATGGCCGTCGGCTGACCGACGACGTGGTCGACATCGCGCTGAGGGCCATGGCCGGCGCCACGCCGTTGACGCCAGACTTCAACGCTGGCATCAACGCGCGGCTCGGCGATGGCGTCGAGCGCAATGACGTCAGGTTGCTGGACAGATTCCCGTACGTCGGGCTGCCACATCCCGGCAACGAGCCATAGGGGCAACGATGACCGAACAGCCGGAGGATTCGCCGATGCGACGACGGCATGTGGTCGTGGCGGTGCTTCTCGCGCTGGCGGCGGCAGGCGGCATTGCAGGGCTGAGAACCCTGCATTCGCCGCCCACGCTGTTGGCCATCGCGCCCTCGGAGCGCGCGGCGGTGTCCCCGACGACCAGCCGCGACGGTCTGTCGCAGGCGCTGGCGACGCTGACCGCTCGCGTGGCGGCAAACGCCGCCGACGAGCAGGCGGCCGTGGAGTTGGCCGACGTGTTGATGCGCCAGGCGCGCGTGGTCGGCGACAACTCGCTGCCCAGGCGTGCCGAGGTTGCATTGACCAACACAATTGCCGCCACAGACAGCTACGTGTGCCGCAGGATGCTGGGGGCCGTGTATCTGGCACAGCATCGGTTCCTCGAGGCGCTCGACGCGGGGCGAAGAGCACAGGCGATGCGCACGGACGACCCGTGGAACTACGGTGTGATCGGCGATGCGGCGATCGAACTGGGGCGCTACGACGAGGCGTTTGCCGCGCTCGATCGGATGGCCTCCCTCAAGCCCAACGCAGCGGCGTATACGCGCATCGCGTATGCGCGCGAGCTGCAGGGCAATCTGGACGGTGCCATGACGGCGATGCGGATGGCCATCGAGGCCACCAGTCCCCAGGACCCGGAAGGCATCGCGTGGGCCTGGTTGCAATTGGGCGCGCTCCATCTGGAGAAAGGAGAGGTCGACCAGGCGTCGAGGGCCTACGATCGGGCGCTCTTCGCGTTTCCGCGGCATCCCTACGCGCTGGCGGGCCAGGCCGGGATCGCCGCCGTTGGTGGAGATCTCGACCGCGCGCTGGTCAGCTATCAACACCTGCTTGCGCAGGCGCCAACACCGGAGCTGGCGGCGCAGGTTGGCGACCTCCTTCATCGACGTGGGGACGTCGATGCCGCGTCTGCCGCGTGGGCCGAGGCCGAGCGTCTGGAGCGGGACGGCTGGAACAACGAGTCGCCGCAGCCGGCGGCCCTCGCGCGTCTGCTGGCAGAGCGCGACCTGCAGCCTCAAGAAGCCGTGCGCCTGGCCCGCGAGGCGGCCCGGGGCCGGGACGACATCTTCACCAACGACGCGCTGGCGTGGTCGCTGTATCGAACCGGCGCGCTCGACCAAGCGTGGAAGGCGTCGGTGCGTGCGCGCCGCACTGGGACGCGCGACCGTCGCATCCTGTATCACGCGGCGGCTATCGCCGCCGCCCGCGGAGACACGACGACGGCGCGTACGCTCGCCGGGCGCGCACTTGATGGCCATCCGGATTTCGACCTGATTGCGGCGCCAGCGGCAAAGGCGTTGCTACCGTAAGATCGCCCGCAGCGCCGGCTCCAGCGTCTCGTACTCGAACCGGAACCCCATCTCCTGCGCGCGTGCAGGCACGACGCGCTGACCCTTGAGGAGGAGCGCGTCGGCCATCTCGCCCATGGCGAGACGAAGGGCGAAAGCCGGCGCGCGAAAGAGGCACGGGCGTTTCAACACGCGCGCGAGGGTCCGCGAGAACTCCTGGTTGGTCACTGGCGTAGGTGCGGTCGCATTGATGGGGCCTCGCAGGGTGGGATGTGCGAGCAGGAAGCGCGTCATCGCGATCCAGTCCGTGCGATGGATCCACGGCCAGTACTGAGTGCCATCGCCCAGCGGACCGCCCACGCCGAAGCGGAATGGCGGCAGCATCGCCTTCAACGCGCCGCCGTCGCGCTCAAGCACCAGCCCCGTGCGCACCAGCACGACGCGAGTCCCACCCGACTCGGCCGCCTGCGCGGCGTGCTCCCATTCAAGAGACAACCGTCCGAGAAAATCGTCCGCGGGGGCGTCGGCCTCGGTGACCATCTCGTCGCCGTGCGGCCCGTAGTAGCCCACCGCGGAGCTGTTGACCAGCAGCCCAGGGCGGGCCATCGCGCAGTCGATGGCCGCCACGAGGCTCCGTGTCGACAGCAGGCGGCTCTCGATGAGCGCGGCCTTTCGCGCGGCCGTCCACCGCGCGCCGGCGATGGACTCGCCGGCCATGTTGACCACGGCGTCGGCGCCATCGAGCACCTCGGCCCAGGATCCCGCCATTCCGTCCGGCTGCCAGGCGACCTGTTGGATGCCCGGAATGGCGCCTCTTGGCCTGCGCGTGAGCAGCGCAAGCTGGTGGCCATCGGCGGCCAAGGCCAGGACGAGTGGCCGCCCCAGAAACCCGCTGGCGCCTGCCAGGACGATGCGCATACGAGATTGTAACTGGGTGCTCTCGGGTGCTCTCGGTGCTGACGGGTGCTGACGGGTGCCACGCCGCTGGATCGCGGCGGTGCGAAATGCGACTCAGGTCGCCGTGGCGACCCGGCTCCGTTCAGATCTCCGACGCGAGCTGCCAGCACACGAGCTGCGAGTGATGTCGAACCCCAGCCTTGACACCCCTCCCGATCGCAGGTATCGTAAATTAACTAACTGGTTGGTTAATTAGTGGCACGACCGCGCAAGCACGCCCGAGGCGACACCCGGGGCCGCATTCTCAAGGCCGCCATCGACGAGTTCGCCAGCCGTGGCTACGACGCCGCCGGCGTCGACCGCATCGCCAGGCGCGCGCGCGTCAACAAGGCGCTCATCTACTACTACTTCGCCAACAAACGCGGCCTGTATCACGAGATCCTCCAGGCCAGCCTGCAGGGCATGGTCGCGCCGCTGCGCCTGGTCGTGGACGGTCCCGACGACGCCAACGTCAAACTGGCCGCCTACATCGACACGCTGGTCGAGCACCTCGACCGACACCCGCATCTGCCGCCGATCATGCTGCGTGAGCTGGCAGACGGCGGCCGTCATCTCGACGTCGAGACGCTGCGTCAGATGCTCACACTGCCGCCCCTGCTGTTTCGCCTGGTTGGCCAGGGACGCCAGGAAGGCGCCTTCGGGCCGTTTGACCCCCTGATGCTGCACTTCGTGCTCATGGGCACGGCCATGCTCATGGCGAGCAACGTCCCGATCCGCCGCCGTGTCCGACAACTGGGCCTGGCGCAGCCTCCACTCGACACGGCCGCGACGACCGCACTGCTGCAGGCCGTCGCCCGACGGACTCTTCGCAAGGACCACACCGATGCGTCGACTGCTCACTAGGCTCCCGCTCCTTGCCCTTCTCGCGATCGCCGCCGCCGGCTGTCGCCAGGAGGCGCCCACCAACAGCGTCCGCGTCTCCGGACACGTCGAGGCCGACGACGTGCAGTTGGCCGCCGAGGTGGGCGGCCGCATCCTCGAACTCACCATCGCCGAAGGTGACCGTGTCGTCGCCGGCCAGGTCATCGCACGACTCGACACGCGGGATGCCGCGCTCGCCATCGCGCGCCTGCGCGCCGAGCGCGCCCAGGCCGACGCGCAACTGCGCCTGCTGCTCGCAGGCTCGCGGCAAGAAGACATTCGCCAGGCCGCCGCGCAGGTCACGGCCGCCGAGGCCGACATCGGCGCCGTCGAGTCCGAGCTGATCAATGCCCAGGCGGACCTCGATCGGTACGAGGCGCTGCTGAAAGCCAACGCGGGGTCGCGCAAGTCGCGCGACGACGCGCAGGCGCGGCGCGATGTGGCCCGCGACCGGGTGGCTGCTGCCCAGCAGCGCGCGCGCGCGATGTCTGAGGGCGCCGCCCGCGTGAAGGCGGGTGCCCGCCGCGAGGAGGTCGAAGCGGCTCGCGCACGCGTAGCTGTCGTCGACGCGCAGATAGCGACCTTCGAGAAGGCGATCGGCGATGCTGCGGTGACGGCGCCAGCCGCCGGGATGATCACCAGCAAGCTCGTGAACGTCGGCGAGATCATCGCGCCCCGCGCGCCGCTGGCGGTGATGACCGACCTTGACCACGCGTGGGGTGAGGTGTTCGTGGACGAGCCGCTGGTGCCGCGGCTCGCCCTCGGCCAGCCGGCGACGCTCTACACCGACGCCGGAGGTGTTGGCCTGCCTGGGAAGGTGACCTTCATTTCGCCGAAGGCGGAGTTCACGCCGCGCAACGTGCAGACAGCCGAAGAGCGATCGCGCCTGGTCTATCGCGTCAAGGTCACGGTAGACAACAGCAAGGGCGTGTTGAAACCCGGCATGCCTGTGGAAGCCGAGCTGCCGCTGCGATGACCGCCGCGCTCTCGCTCGATCGGGTCACCAAACGCTACGGCGCGCTGACGGCGGTGTCGGACCTGTCGTTTGACGTCCAGCCCGGCGAGATGTTCGGGCTGATCGGGCCAGACGGCGCGGGAAAGACGACGACGATTCGCCTGCTGTGCGGGCTGCTGCACGCCGATGGCGGCGCGGTGGGCGTCATGGGGCACGACCCTGTGACAGCACATGCCGCGGTCACGCGCTCGGTCGGCTATCTGTCGCAGCGCTTCAGCCTGTATGGCGACCTGAGCATCGACGAGAACATCGCATTTTTCGCCCAGATTCACGACCTCTGGAATTTCGAAGACCGCCGCCGCCGGCTGCTCGAGCTTACCAGCCTGCTTCCGTTTCGATCGCGCCTGGCCGACCGTCTGTCGGGCGGGATGAAGCAGAAGCTGGCTCTTTCCTGCACGCTCATCCACGAGCCACGCGTCATCCTGCTCGACGAGCCGACCACCGGCGTCGACCCGGTCTCCAGACGCGAGTTCTGGAAACTGCTCGCCGAGTTTCTCGAACAGGGCATCACGATTCTCGTCAGCACGCCGTATCTTGACGAGGCGGAGCGCTGTCACCGCGTCGCGCTGCTGCACGAAGGACGCCTGCTCTCGCTCGACACGCCGGACAGGCTGCGCCGCAGCCTCCCCGGCCAGATGGTCGAGGCCATCGTCGAAGACCAGCCGCGCGCGGTGACGATGTTGTCCGCACACGCCGCGGTAGCCGACGTGCACGTGTTCGGCGAGCGGATCCATGTGAGGTTGGAGCCGTCGGTCACCCAGGACGGTGCGGCGGTGGTGCGTGCGGCGCTGACGACGGCTGGATTCGTCACCCTCAGCACGCGCGTTGTGCCTGCCTCGCTCGAGGATGTGTTCATCGCGCAATTGTCTGGAGTTCAGCAGGATGTGGCGGCAGGGCTTTAGCCCTGCAATGAGCGACCAGATGTAGCGCAGGGCTTCAGCCCTGCCAAGGTGTGGAGTTCGCACGTATGCGTGACTTGTCTTTCCTCTGTGTGCTGGTCCTGGTCGCGACGGCGCCTGCCGCCGCTCAAACACCGCTGCCCGCGCGCGTGACGCTGGACGAGGCGCTGGCGCGCGCCGCCGTCAACAGCCATCGCCTCGGCGAGCTGCGCGCGCGCGAGTCGGCCGCCGGTGCCGTGCTGGAGCAGCGGCGCGCCGCCGACCTGCCCATCGTGTCGGCACAGGCCGGGTACCTGCGCACGAACCACGTGGACGAGTTCGGGTTCGTGCAGAACGGCCAGCTTCAGATCCTCTATCCGGATGTCCCGGACAACTGGCGCGCGCGGCTCGACATGCAGTGGCCGATCTACACCGGTGGCCGCACGAAGGCCCTGGAGCAGGCAGCGACGGCCGAGCGGAGTGCGACGGGTAAGGAGCTGGAGTCGGCACGGGCCGACCTGCGCCTGGAAACGACGCGGGCGTTCTGGGGGCTGGTGACGGCCACCGAGGCGGTGTCGGTGGTCGAGGAGTCGGTCACGCGCATTGCCGCGCAGCTTGGCGACGTGCGTGCGCGGTTCGACGCCGGCTTCCTGCCGCCCAACGACGTGTTGACCGTGGAGACCCGGGTCGCATCGCAGCGCACGCTGCTGATCCAGGCCAGGAACCAGCGCGATGGCACGCGCGCGGAACTGGCGCGGCTGATGGGAGAGCCCGTGGACGCGACGTTCGACGTGGACGCCGCCCTTGCGGACGCCAACCCGACCCAATCTGACCCAACCCGACCCAACCTGGATCAGCGTGCCGACCGTCAGGCTCTGGCGCTGCGCGTCGAGGCAGCCGAATCGCGGATCGAGGCGGCCC
>JAENWD010000164.1 GCA_016650245.1 Vicinamibacteria bacterium | reverse complement strand
GTATTGCTGCCCGTCATCCGCCGTGTAGTTCAGGCGGACGGGGTGAGCCTTGATCGTGATGCCGCGCTCGCGCTCGAGGTCCATGGAGTCCAGGACCTGTGCCTCCATCTCGCGGGCCTGCAGCGCCCCGGTGTATTCCAGGAAGCGGTCGGCCAGCGTGGACTTGCCGTGGTCGATGTGCGCGATGATCGAGACATTCCGGATGTTCTGCTGGTTCAAAGACTTGGCTCGGGTCGGCGGCGGAAGGCCGGCCCTTCATTATGCCAGAGGGGGGGTGGCGGTGGCAGCGGTTCTGGGTGATCGCCGTTCCCCTAAAGGTCGCGCTCACGATTACAGGCGGCGACATCCACAGACGAGACTGTGATCGGCAGGAGAAGATCGGTCGCAGGCCGGCCTTCTTAGCGCGCACGGTGTCCAAATCGCAAAGGGCGGTGGACTTGCATCACCGCGGCTCGATGCGTCTGCAACTCGCTGGACTGTTCGTGGTTCTGTTGTCGGCCGTCGGCGTGCCTGCGGCGCAGGAGCCTCTGACAGGTCCGCCGAGGCTGCGTTACTCTCTCGTCTACAACTACCCGGGCGACGTGTACGGCCCGTTTCATGACGCCTTGACTGAGGGCGGCTGCTCGCCGCTGTATTTCACCTCGCCGCGCGAGGGCTGCGCGCTGATCCGGGACGAGCCGGCGTGGATTGATTTCAGCGTGTACTGGACCGGAGCGTCGCCCCTGCGCCTCGCACCGCAGGGCACAGGGTTCGTCAGCCTGATTCCGAAGCGCACGCCGGGCCGCGTGGCCGCCTGGCCCATGACCGTGCGCTGGAGGCGGGGTGAGGGCCAACAGCGCGACCCTGACGGCACCTTCCGCCTGACGGCTCAACGCGGCCTCGGCTTTCGCATCGACCTGGCGCGAATGACCGCGACGTCGCCGGTCGGTCCCTATCTGCTCTGTTTCCGTCCGAACCTGGCGCCGCCGGCCGGCGTGCTGTGGTTCGCAGGCGACGTCGACGCCTGTTATCGCTTCGAGCTCTTCGACAACGACACGCTCGCCGCGCGGCTGGAGCTGCTGCGTCGCCGTGCGGTCGACCTGCTGGCCGACTTCAAGTGCAGTCAGGCGGCGCCCGTGATCGAGCGGATGCTGGATCTCCATCCGCGCAGCGCCGCCGCGTATCGGCTGCGCGGCGTCATCGCCGAGCTCGAAGGGCGGGAGGAAGACGCGGTGGCGGACTACGTCGAAGCCAGTCACCTGCTGCGGGCTGGCGACACCGTCCTGCCGCTGACGGCGGAGCAGCGGGCCAGTTACGCGGATTCGCTCGACGATTGGCGCGTCGGACTCCAGATGGCGTCAGGCCTCAGCCTGATCAGGGCGGACGGCGAGGGCCCGACGTGTCGCTGAGCAGCCCTTGTCCCGGTGGACTCGAAGACGCGTCGGCGCACCGCTACCGCGACCCAGCGGCACCAGCTGCATCACGGAGCGCGGTTCGACCAATCTGCTCGCGGATTACACGCGCCGACAACGGGAGGCGGCGGCTGAGCTCCAGCGGCCTCCCGAGCCGGGCCGCTGCTCACCTGGTCGCCGCGGCCGTCGTTCCCTTCAGATGCTTGTCGAGAAACGCCAGGATCGCGGTGTAGCCGCGGATCTCGTTTTCCTTCTTGACGAAGCCGTGGCCCTCGTCCGGAAAGACGATGTACTCGGTCGGGACGCCGTTGCTCTTCGCGGCGGCGACGATCTCGTCGGACTCCACCTGGAGGACCCGCGGGTCGTTGGCGCCTTGCAGCACCATCAGCGGGGCCTTGATCTTGGACGCGTTGAACAGCGGCGAGATGCGGCGCAGGCGTTCGGCGTCCGTCTTGGGATCGCCCATCTCGGCATAGAGCGCCTCCTTGAACGACGCCCACCACGGCGGCATGTTCTCGAGAGTCCGGACCCAGTTCGAGATGCCGAACAGATCCACGCCGACCTTGAAGGCGTCCGGCTGCAGCGTCAGCGCGGCCAGCGTCATGTAGCCGCCGTAGCTGCCGCCCATGATGCCGATGCGCGCAGGATCGACGTAGCCGGTGGCGACCAGCATCTGCTTGCTGGCCACGACGTCGCCCAGGTCGGCCTCGCCGTGCCTGCGGTCGTCCATCGCGTAGAACGTCTTGCCGTAGCCGGTGCTGCCGCGGTTGTTGATGTCGAACACGACGTAGCCGTGGTTGACCAGCGCCTGCGTCAGCGCGAAGTAGCCAAACTGCGCCTGCCCGCCGGGGCCGCCGTGGACCATGACCACGGCGGGGGCCTTGGCGGCGGAGGTGGCCTGGTGCGGCGTGTACAGCAGGCCGGGGATCTCGGTGCCGTCGTAGGACGTGAAGCGCACCCGCGTCGGCACGACCAGGTCCTCGCGCGTGATCGCGGGGTTCAGCGTATTGGTCAGGCGCGCCGGCCGTTCGGCCACCGAGCCCGCGAACAGGTCGTCGGGGACCGACCCGTCGCTGGCGTAGAAGGCCACCTTCGCGTCGTCGCGCGACAGCTGCAGCCCGCGCACCAGGCCCGTGGGCATGCCCGGGATCTGGATCTCCTTCAGCGTGGCGGCGTCGTAGAGGCGCGAGGTGTAGGCGGCGTCCTCGTTGATCCACACGGTGAGGTACTTGCCGCTCTTCGAGTAATCGGCGCCCCAGACATCCCAGTTGGGCTCGAGCACGGCCTTCTGTGTGCCGGTGGCGAGATCGTGGCTGCGCAGCGACTTGAACTCGCGGCCCGCGTCGGAGACAAACAGCAGCGTTGTCCCGTCGGGGGAAAAGGCGGCGGGAGAGTTGCTGACGTCGCCGGTGTGCGCGGTGATGTTCCTGGTCGTGCCCGTCTTCCGGTCCACGAGCCAGATGTCCGAGTCGTTGGTGGTCCGGGGCTTGACCAGCGCGAGGTAGCGCTTGTCGCGCGACAGCGGCCCCAGCTCGAGGCCCTTGGTGTTCCGGTACAGCAGGGTGCGCGCGTAGCCGTCGGCGGCGTGCTCGTACAGGTCGAAGTAGCGCTGGTCGCGCTCGTTGGAGGCGACGAAAAACGACGTGTCGTCCTGGGCCCAGCCGGCAAAGCGCGCGCTCAGCTTCTTGCCGGGCGTGAGGTCCTTTGTCGTGCCGTCCGGGTTGCGCACGAACAAATGGCTCAGCTCGTTGCCGCCCTCGTCGCTCGAGTAGAGGAGGCGGCCGTCCTTCGGGAAGTACGACGCCGCGAAGATGGCGTTGGTCGTCGAGCTCGTGAGCGGCTCGGCCTCGCCGCCCGCGGTCGGGATCGCGTAGGCGTTCCAGATGCCCGAGCGGTTCGACGAGACCAGGATCTTCGTGCCGTCGGCCGAGAACGACGCGCCGAAGGACTCGGCGTTCTTGTAGAAGTCCGCGACCGAGTAGTGGGCGATGGTCCGCGGGGGTGGGGTGGGCGCCTCGCGGGGGGAGCTGCAGCCGGCCACGGTGGCCCCGACCAGACTGACGAGAAGACCAGCGCGCACGCTCATGGGCACCGCCTTGGCTGAGTGGACCAAAAGACACTACCCCCTTGGCGAGACGAGCGTCAATGTCGAAGGCACCGCGATGCCGCAGGAGTCGGTGGCCTGACGTGCCTGTGATAGCGTTGACGGCTGGGTCCGGCCCCGCTTCATGGAGTACTCAATGACTTCACGCGTTTCTGTCCTGATGATGGCGTCCGCCGCCGCGGTGGTCGCGTGTGTCGCCCTTGCGGCCCCGGCTTGGGCGCAGGCCCCCTCGCAGCCGGCGACGCCCGCCGAGATGACGGCCACCTATAACTCGATCGCCGACGGCATCCTGGCCCTCAAGGTGTCGGAAGAGAACATCGTGAAGGCGATTCTGGCCGCAGCCAAAGCGCACGGCGAAGTGCAGCTCGGCCGCGCGACCCGCGCGCTCACCGCCAACGATGCCGCTGGCGCGAAGGCCGCCGTCGAGGCGCTTGCCGCCGACGTGGCGCAGATCGGCACCGAGGGCGACAACTCGGTCGCCGCCATCCGCAAGCGGCTCATCCAGGCCGGGCAGCACCACAACGCGGCCGGCGAGGCACAGGGCATCTTCGAGGAGGGCTTCGTCATCGTGACGCGCGCCGCCAAGGCGAAGCTGCTCGGCTCGTCGCGCAAGATAGCGCAGATGGCGGGGCAGCCAAACGCCGCTTCCCTGCAGGCCGAGTGGAAGACGGTCGAAGGCGTGTACGCGGAGCTGACCAAGCCCGGCAAGTAGGCCGGCCGCGCGGGGCTCGCCCACTCCATGATGTCTCGTCCTCGAGGCAGGTTCGTCCTGCTGCTGCTGGCGCTGGCGGTGGCGCCGGGCCTGCTCGGTCGGCCCCCCGGCGGCGTGGCCGCCGAGGCGCCGCCGTCGCACTTTCGCTTCATTGACATTGGCGCGCAGGCCGGCGTGCGCCGCGCACTGCTCGCTGGCCGTCCCGGCAAGGACCACCTGCTCGATTCGGCCGGCGCCGGCGCAGCCTTCCTCGACTACGACCGCGACGGCCGCCTCGACATCTATCTGGTCAACGGCTGGTCGCTCGACGGGTCGCGCATCGTCGAGCGCGGGAGACACGCGCTCTACCGGGGGCTTCCCGACGGCACGTTCGCCGACGTGACCGAGAGGGCCGGTGTTGGCGGCGACGGCCAGTGGGGGGCGGGCGCCTTCGTGGCCGACTACGACAACGACGGCTGGCCCGACATCCTCGTCACCAACTTCGGCCGTAACCTTCTCTATCGCAACCGCGGCGACGGCACGTTCGAGAACGTCGCGGCACGAGCCGGCCTCGAGTCGCCGGGCTGGAACACAGGCGCCGCCTGGTTCGACGCCGACGGCGACGACGACCTCGACGTGTATATCGCCGCCTACATCGCGGTCTCGATGGACCACGTGCTCGCGGCGACGCGCACGCTCGGATGGAAGGGCGTCGAGATGGTCGCCTTCGGGCCTTTTGGCCTCAAGGGCGCACCCGACCACTACTTCCGGAACGACCGCGGGCACTTCGTCGATGCGACCGCCGAGGCCGGCCTCGAGGACAAGGCCCTGGCCTTCGGCTTTGCGGTACGGGCCGCCGACGTGGACGGCGACGGCGACGTGGACCTGTACGTCGCCAACGACTCCGACGCCAACTACCTCTATCGCAACGAGGGGAAGGGCGTGTTCAAGGAAGTCGGGGCGTGGGCCGGCTGCGCGTTCGACGAGAAGGGCTCATCGCAGGCCAGCATGGGCGTTGCGTGGGGCGACGTGACAGGCGACGGCCCGCCGGACCTGTTGGTCACCAACTTCTCGATGGACTTCTCGACGCTCTACGCCGGCACCGGTGACGGACTCTTCGAGGACGTGTCGCGGGCCACCGGCATCGGGCCCATGACGTTCCGCCCGATGGGGTGGGGCACCGTCTTCGCCGATCTCGACAACGACGCCGACCTCGACATCGTGGTCGCGCAGGGCCACATCTACCCGCAGATTGATGCGCACCAGGAGTTTGAAGGAACCTACGCGCAGAGAAACCTGCTTGCCGAGAACCTCGGGCGGGGCCAGCGGCCGCTCTTCAGGGACGCGACGGCGCAGGCCGGCCCGGGCTTCGAGCAGGCGTTCTCGAGCCGCGGCGTCGCCGCCGGCGACATCGACAACGACGGCGACCTCGACCTCCTCATCACGAACCTGGACGCCCCGCCATCGCTGCTGCGCAACGACAGCCCCGGCGGGTCGTGGCTGACGGTGGTGCCTGTCGGGCGCTCGGGAACCAGGGGCCCGATTGGCACCGTGGTCACGGTGAAGTCAGCCGGACGCATCCAGCGGCGCGACATCGCCGCAGGCGAGTCCTACATGAGCACGCAGGATCCCCGCCCGCACTTCGGTCTTGGCGCGGTGACGATGGTGGACGAGGTGGATGTCCGCTGGCCCGACGGCACGCACACAGTGCAGAAAAACGTCGCCGCCAGGCAGATGCTCTCCGTTCGCCAAGGCGGGACCGTGGACGGGAGACGCTGACGTCCCTGGGCCGTCACGACGGGGGCGTGCGCCGCGGGAGGACGCCCGAGTCCACCGTCTGTCCCTGGCGCGAGATGGCGTTGAAGTACATCTGGTCGCCGGCGATCTCGGCGGCCAGAAACGCCTGGTCCGTGTCGAACCCGCTGGCCGTGATGCCGCTGGCGCGGTCGATGTTGCCGGCGCGCAGCTGCCCGCCAGACCCCACCACGAAGTAGACGATCCCTTTCTGCGGCTTCACCCGTTCGTAGAAGTGATCGTGGCCGGTGAGCACGACGCTGACGCCGTACTTCACAAACAGCGGCTCCAGCACCTCGCGCAGTTGCAGGTCCGACCCGTGCCGATCGCCGGACGAGTACAGCGGGTGGTGGAAGACGGGGATCTTCCACTTGCTGTCCGAGCTCTTCAGCTCCTGCTCCACCCACGCGATCTGTTCGGGCACCGGGTAGGTGGTCTCGAGCATGAAGAAGCGGATGTCGGGCGCGGGGCTGAAGGTGTAATAGAGCTTGCCGCCCATGTTGAACAGCTTGTAGTAGCGCTGCTCGCGCGCGTCGTGGTTGCCCAGCGACGCGTAGAACGTCACGCCCGCATCGAGCAGCGGCTTGTAGGGGATCTCGAACTTCACCTGGAAATCCTGCGGGCGCTCGGACCCATACAGGTTGTCGCCGGCCAGCAGCACCACGCCGTACTTGAAGCGCGCGTGGAGCTTGGCCATCTGCTCGGCCACTTGGTACTGTTCGCGGCTGCCGGTGCCGAAATCGCCGAGCACGCCGAACTTGAACGACCCTTCCGTGTTCGGCAGGGCGACCACGGGGTCGGCCGGCTGCTGCGCCTGGGCGCCGCACCCCATGCCAGGCAGCGTGGCGGCGACAAGGACCCAGATCAGGGACAGGTGACGCGTACGCATGATGGCTCCTGGCTACTTCGGAAGCGCGTTGTCGATGAAGTCCGCGATGACGTGCGCGTGCGTGTCGAGCAGGATCAGCCAGTCGCCGATGAAGCGGTACTCGAGATCCTCGGTCAGCTCCGGCAGCGTCTGCAGCACCTGCGGCGGGATGGTGGTGAGCGGCACGGTGTCCGGGTAGCGGCCGTTCACGGCCAGCTTCAGCGCCACCGGGTCCACCGGGTTCTCGTCCATGATCGACGCCTTCAGTTGCGCGCCGTCCTTCCCGCCGAACACGGTGGCGAGCAGTCGCTTGATGACGGGCCGCGCCTCGGGCACGAAGATGTCTCCGGGCTTGGCCGTCGCCCTGGCCTTGCGCATCTTGTCTTCGAACATCCGCTGGTGCCTGACGATCTGCGCCTGCGTGGCGTCTCTGGGCTGCGGCGGCAGCGACTTCTCGATCGTCGTGTGGAGGTTCACGTAGGC
>JAENWD010000163.1 GCA_016650245.1 Vicinamibacteria bacterium | reverse complement strand
GGAAGGCACGGCGGGCCCGCTCATCGCGCGGTCGGGCGGCCTGGCCAACGGCAACCGCGGCTACGAGATCCTGCTGCGCGCCGACGGCACGCTCAGTGCCGGCCTGCATCACGTCTTCCCCGACAACTCGATCGAGATCGAATCCGCGGAGCAGGCCCGTCTTGGCGTCTGGTATCACATCGGCCTGACGTACGACGGCTCGAGCCGCGCCGCCGGACTGCGGCTGTTCCTCAACGGCGAGCCCGCCAAGACGCGCGTCCTCGTCGACAACCTGCATCGCAGCATCGTCTACGCCCGCGACAAGGGCAGTTGGGGCGACGTGCCGCCGCTCAGGCTGGGCAAGCGCCAGGAGGAGACAACAGAGGGCGTGGCGTTTGACGAGGTCCGCGTCTACCGCCGGCAGCTGTCGTCGCTCGACATGGCGGGTCTGGGCGGCAAAGACGACGCGGTGACACGTGCGTCTGGCGCTCAACTGCGCGAGCACTACCTGCTCGACGCTGATGCCGAGTACGCGCGAACGCTGTCGCGTGCCACGGCGTTGCGTGGCCAGGAGAACGACCTGCTCACCTCGCTCACCGAAGTGATGACGATGCGGGACCTGCCGTCGCCGCGGGCGACCTTCGTGCTCGCGCGGGGCGCGTACGACGCGCCCACCGATCGCGTCGAGCCCGGCACACCGGCGGCCCTCGGCGCCCTTTCTCGGCGCCTGCCTGCCAATCGCCTCGGCCTGGCCACGTGGCTGCTCGATCCCGCGCATCCGCTCACGGCTCGGGTGTCGGCAAATCGGTACTGGGCGCTTTTCTTCGGTCGAGGTCTGGTGCCGACGCTGGCCGACTTCGGCAGTCAGGGGCAGTTGCCCTCTCATCCCGCGTTGCTCGACTGGCTGGCGACCAATTTCGTGCAGTCTGGTTGGGACCTGAAGGCGTTGCAGAAGCGGGTGGTGACGTCAGCCACCTATCGTCAGTCGTCAATCGCCGATGCCGCGCGTCGGGAAGCCGACCCGTCCAATGTCTGGCTCTCGCGCGGGCCGTCGCATCGCCTCGCGGCCGAGCAGATTCGCGACGCGGCGCTCTCTGCCAGCGGCCTTCTGGTGCCCACCATCGGCGGCCCGAGCGTGTACCCGTATCAGCCAGCGGGCCTGTGGGAAGCGCTGGCGACGCGCAACGCGACGAGTTATGCCCAGGGGCACGGCGCCGATCTCCACCGACGCAGCCTCTACACCGTGTGGAAGCGGTCGTCGCCGCCGCCGTCGGCGACCAGCTTCGATGCGGCCGATCGCCTGTTCTGCACGGTGAACCGCCAGCGGACCAGCACGCCGCTGCAGGCGTTGGTCCTGTTGAACGACCCGCAGTACGTCGAAGCGGCCCGTAAGCTCGGGGAGCGGATGATCCTCGAAGGGGGCCAAGCCGGCGCCGATCGCGTCACCCTCGCGTTTCGGCTGCTGACCGGTCGCAGGCCCCTGGCGTCGGAGCTGGCCCTCCTCGAAAAACTGTACGCAGATGAACGCGCGGAGTTCGTGAAGAACCCCGTCGCGGCGCGGCGGCTGCTGGCAACGGGCGAGGCGCCTCGCAACGGCGCGTTACCTGCTGCAGACGTGGCCGCAGCGTCGGTCGTGGCGAGCACGGTGATGAACATGGACGAAGCCGTGACGAAGCGGTGAGGAGTGTGGCATGAAGTCCCTCGACGACTTGAAGTTCAACAGCACCCGCCGCCACTTCCTCTCGGGCACGAGCCTCGGGATCGGCGGCGTCGCGCTGGCCGCGCTGCTCGACCCGCTGCGAGTGTTCGGCGGCCCGACGCCCTCGCCGTCCCAGGCGGCGCACGGCGGTCCGCTGCTGTCGGCGCCGCACGTCGCGCCTCGCGCCAAGCGGGTGATCTACCTGTTTCAGAGCGGAGGCCCGTCACAGCTCGAGCTGTTCGACTACAAGCCGACGCTTCGCCAGATGAACGGCCAGGAGCTGCCGGCCTCGGTGCGAATGGGCCAGCGTCTGACCGGCATGACCGCGTTCCAGCGGTCGTTCCCGATGGCCGGATCGCAGTTCGACTTCACGCAGCACGGCCGGTCGGGCGCCTGGTTGAGCGAACTGCTGCCACATACCGCCAGGATCGTCGACGAGCTCTGCATCGTCCGCTCGATGCACACCGAGGCGATCAACCACGACCCCGCCGTCACCTTCTTCCAGACCGGGTCGCAGCAGGCGGGCCGCCCGTCGATGGGCGCCTGGCTGTCGTATGGACTCGGGTCGGAGAACGAGAACCTGCCGTCGTTCATCGTGCTGCTCTCGCGCGCGCGCGGCGGCGACCAGCCTCTCTACTCGTGGCTCTGGGGCAGCGGGTTCCTGCCGTCGCAGCATCAGGGCGTGCAGTTTCGAAGCGGTCGCGATCCCGTGCTCTACCTCGGCGATCCAGACGGCCTCGATCGCGCCAGCCGCCGGCGGATGCTCGACACGCTGCGCGGGCTCGAGGAGCAGCAACACGCGCGCGTGATGGACCCGGAGATCGACGCGCGCATCGCGCAGTACGAGATGGCCTATCGCATGCAGACGGCCGTGCCCGATGCGATGGATCTGAAAGACGAGCCTGCCTCCATCCTCGACATGTATGGGCCCGGCGCCCGCGTGCCAGGCACCTATGCCGCCAACTGCCTGCTGGCGCGCCGTCTGGCCGAGCGCAACGTGCGCTTCATCCAGCTGTATCACCAGGGATGGGACCAGCACGGCAACCTGCCGGCGGACATCCAGACGATGACCAAGTCGGTGGATCAGGCGTCGGCAGCGCTCGTGCTGGACCTCAAGCAGCGCGGCCTGCTCGACGACACGCTCGTCATCTGGGGCGGCGAGTTCGGCCGCACCAACTACTCGCAAGGCAAGCTGGAGAAGGCCAACTACGGACGCGACCATCATCCGCGGTGCTTCACTGTCTGGATGGCGGGCGGCGGCGTGAAGAAGGGGCTCGTCTACGGCGAGACCGACGAGTTCGGCTACAACGTCGTGCGCGACCCTGTGCACGTGCACGACTTCCAGGCCACGCTGCTGCACCTGATGGGCGTGGACCACGAGCGGCTGCTCTTCAAGCATCAGGGGCGCCGCTACCGGCTCACCGACGTGCACGGGCACGTCGTCAACGACCTGCTGGCGTGACAGATCTCGCGCAGTTCGCTGGGCGGTTCCACCCGCTTCTCGTGCACTTCCCGATCGCGCTGCTGCTGCTGGCGGCGTTGCTCCGATTGATCGAGGGGCGGCTGGCCTGGCTCGACGACCGGCGCGACCCGTCGTATCGATGGTCGCG
>JAENWD010000162.1 GCA_016650245.1 Vicinamibacteria bacterium | reverse complement strand
CGCGGGGCCTGTTTGCCGGCATCACCCTCAAGGGCTCGACCATCCGGCAGGATCGCGACGCCAACGAGCGCTTCTACGGCCGCGCCTACCGCACCACGGAAATCGTCCTCGAACGCTTCGGTGGCGCCCCGGATCCGGTCCCCGCCTGGCGCGACGAGCTCGCGCGCGCCATCCAGTAAGGGGTCGGCAGCAGCCGCGCTGGGTATCGCGAAGACGCATCACCTCTATCTATTCTCTCAATGGCGGCAGACAGGCAATCCCATGCGTTTTGCGTATTGCATGAATGAAACCTTTGTATTTCCGTCTTACCCCTCAATTAGCGCATAACTAGAGCACCTAGAACACCTGCTGGCGGAGCCCTAATCCGACTAGCGGTGTCGGCCAAGGACGGCTCGGTATGCACTACGGTGAACTGCCTCAGGCGCAAGGACTTTACGACCCGCAGCACGAGAGAGACGCCTGCGGTGTCGGCTTTGTCGTCCATCTCCGCGGACGCAGGTCGCACGACATCGTCCAAAAGGGACTGCGCCTGTTGTGCAATCTCGAGCACCGCGGCGCCAGCGGCTCGGAGTCCAACACCGGCGACGGCGCCGGCATCCTCATCCAGATGCCGGACAGCTTCTTCCGTGCCCGACAGTCCGAGCTCGGTTTTACCCTCCCGCCCGCCGGCGACTACGGTGCCGGCCTGATCTTTCTGCCGCGCGATGCCTCCGAGCGCGCCGCCGTCAAGGACGTCATCGCCCGCATCGTTGCCGAGCAGGGTCAGACGCTGATCGGATGGCGCACGGTGCCGACCGACGACGCGGCGCTTGGCGCACGTGCGCGCGAGGTCGAGCCGGCCTTCGAGCAAATCTTCATCGGCAGGGTCGCCGCCGCGCTCGGCCCCGAATCGGGGAACGGCGCTTCGGCCTTCGAGCGCTCGCTGTATGTGATCCAGAAGCGCATCGAGAAGGCCGTCGATGCGCTCGACCCGGCCCAGCGCGCTCTCTTCTATATCGTCAGCCTCTCGTCGAGCACGCTGATCTACAAGGGCATGCTCACAGCCGCGCAGATCGCGCCGATGTTCCCGGACCTGAGCGACCCCTCGCTCGAGAGCGCGCTCGCGATGGTGCACCAGCGGTTCAGCACCAACACGTTTCCCTCCTGGCCGCTCGCCCACCCGTACCGCTACGTCGCGCACAACGGCGAGATCAACACGCTGCGCGGCAACATCAACTGGATGCGCGCGCGCGAAGGTCTGCTCCAGTCGGAGCTGTTCGGCAAGGAGCTTCCGCGCGTCCTGCCCGTCATCCGCGAAGGGGGCTCGGACACGGCGACCTTCGACAACGTGCTCGAGTTCCTCTACATGGGCGGCCGGTCGTTGCCGCACGCCGTGCTCATGATGATTCCCGAGCCGTGGCAGAACCACGAGGAGATGAGCGCCGAGCGCCGCGCATTCTACGAATATCACTCGTCGCTCATGGAGCCGTGGGACGGCCCGGCGGCCATCGCCTTCAGCGACGGCAAGGTCATCGGCGCCGTGCTGGACCGCAACGGGCTGCGCCCCTCGCGGTACTACATCACCAAGGACGACATCGTCGTGATGGCCTCCGAGGTCGGCGTGCTCGACTTCGCGCCGGAGAACGTGGCCGTCAAGGAGCGCCTGCATCCAGGCAAGGTGTTCCTGGTGGACACGGTGAAAGGCCGGATCGTCGACGACGAGGAGCTCAAGCGCGAGCTTGCGGCCGCGCACCCCTATGGCGAGTGGGTCAAGACCTACCTTAAGAACATCGACGAGATCGCCGACGCGCCCGCGCTACCCGAGCCCGACCACACGACCGTGCTGCGCCGCCAGCTCGCCTTCGGCTACACGCACGAGGACCTGCGCCTGCTCATCGCGCCGATGGCGCAGAACGCCGAGGAGGCGATCGGGTCGATGGGCACCGACACGGCGCTTGCCGTCCTCTCGAACCGCCCGCGCCTGCTCTACGACTACTTCAAGCAGCTCTTCGCGCAGGTCACCAACCCGCCGCTCGACGCCATCCGCGAGGAGCTGGTCACCTCGATGGGCTCGACGATCGGGCCCGAGGGCAACCTGCTCGATCCGCGTCCGGAGTCGTGCCGTCAGATCACGGTCACCTACCCCGTGATCAACAACGACGAGGTCGCCAAGCTGCGCAACCTCGACGGTGACGGCTGCAAGACGACCACGCTGCAGATGCTGTACGACCCGCAGCTTGACGGCCCCGGGCTCGAGCAGGCGATGAACGAGCTGTGTCGCGGCGCCAGCCGCGCGGTCGCCGATGGCGCGACGATCCTCATCCTGTCCGATCGCGGCGTGGACGGGACGCATGCGCCAATCCCGAGCCTGTTGGCGACGGCCGGCGTGCACCACCACCTGGTGCGCGAGGGCACGCGCACGAAGTGCGCGCTGGTCATCGAGTCCGGGGACGCGCGCGAGGTGCACCACTGCGCGCTGCTGCTCGGCTACGGCGCGGGCTGCGTCAACCCGTACCTGGCCTTCGAGACCCTCGACGACATGATCCGCCAGGGGCAGTTGCCGGAACTGACGCACGAGAAAGCAGTGCGCAACTACATCAAGGCGCTCAACAAGGGCATCCTGAAAGTGATGTCCAAGATGGGCATCTCGACGCTGGCCAGCTACTGCGGCGCGCAGATCTTCGAGGCCGTCGGCCTCAACAAGGCGTTTGTCGATAGGTTCTTCACCTGGACGCCGTCGCGCATTGAAGGCGTGGGGCTGGTCGTGGTCTCCGAGGAGGTCAGGCGCCGTCACGGCAAGGCGTTCCCGCGCCGCCAGGTTGGCGCGACGGACCTCGACTGGGGCGGCGAGTACCAGTGGCGCCGCGACGGCGAGTATCACCTCTTCAACCCGGACACGGTGTTCAAGCTGCAGCACGCGACGCGCAGCGGGCAGTACTCGCTGTTCAAGGAATACACGTCGATGGTGGACGGCCAGGGCACGCGGCTGGCCACGCTGCGCGGCCTGTTCGAATTGAAGAAGGCGCCAACGCCGGTGCCGCTCGACGAAGTGGAGCCGGTCGAGGCGATCATCAAGCGCTTCTCCACCGGCGCGATGTCGTTTGGGTCGATCAGCGCCGAAGCGCACGAGACGCTCGCCATCGCGATGAACCGGATGGGCGCGCGCAGCAACTCGGGTGAAGGCGGCGAGGACTCGGCGCGGTACGCGAAGGACCCCAACGGCGACTGGCGCCGCAGCGCGATCAAGCAGGTCGCCTCGGGCCGCTTCGGCGTGACCAGCGAGTACCTGGTGAACTGCACCGATCTGCAGATCAAGATGGCGCAGGGCGCCAAGCCCGGCGAAGGCGGCCAGCTCCCCGGGCACAAGGTGTACCCGTGGATTGCCAAAGTGCGGCACGCCACGCCGGGCGTCGGGCTGATCTCGCCGCCGCCGCATCATGACATCTACTCGAT
>JAENWD010000161.1 GCA_016650245.1 Vicinamibacteria bacterium | reverse complement strand
GTGCTGTCAGGCGGCCTCGACAGCAACGCGCTGCAGAAGCCGAAGCGCTTCTTCGGCGCGGCGCGCAACATCGAGGAAGGCGGGTCGCTCACCATCATGGCCACGGCGCTGGTCGACACCGGCTCGCGGATGGACGACATCATCTTCGAGGAGTTCAAGGGCACCGGCAACATGGAGATCCACCTGGATCGCAAGCTGGTGGACAAGCGCGTGTTTCCCGCCATCGACATCCAGAAGAGCGGCACGCGCAAGGAAGAGTTGCTCATCGCGCGCGAAGATCTCAATCGCATCTGGGTTCTGCGCAAGGTGCTCAACCCGCTGTCGCCCGTCGAAGCGATGGAACTGCTGCTCGACAAGATGGGCAAGACCAAGAGCAACGCGGACTTCCTCAGCGCGCTCCAAAAGATGGGATGAAGAGGTGCGGCAAGGTGCTACAGGGTGCTGCGAGGTGGTCTCAGGTGCGGCCGCCGCACTCTGGACCACCCCCGAGAGCACTTGACCGGTCATTCAGAGCGGAGCGCGATGGTGGGATCGACACGCGACACGCGCCGTGCCGGCACGTAGCTGGCCGTCAGCGCCGTTGCGGTCAGCACCACGGCCAGTACCGCCACGAGCGTGACGCTGCTGGTGACGACGCCGAACATCGCGGCCTCGAGGCCGCGACCCACGAAGTACGACAGCACCAGCCCGACGACAATCCCCGCCAGCGTCAACCGCATCGCCTGCAGGCACGACAGCTGCACGACGTCGCGACTGGTCGCGCCGAGCGCCATGCGCACGCCCATCTCGCGCCTGCGGCGGCCCATGAGAAACGCCATCAGGCTGTAGATGCCCACCGCGGCGAGGATCCCCGAGATCGCGGCGATCACGCCCAGCGAACGCCCGGCAAACCGCAAGCCGACCGTGCGATCCTCGATGACGCCTTCCATCGTCTTCAACCCGACGACCGGCAGTTCGGGGTCTTCGGCCTGCACCGCCGCGCGGAGCCCGGCCGCCATCTGGATCGGATCGGTCACCGTGCGCAGCACCACGTAGAACGTGCTCGGCGGATCCTGCTCGAGCGGCAAGTAGAACACGGGGCGCAGCGAATCGACCAGCCAGTCCTGCGTGACCTCTTCGACGATACCGACGACGGCAATGAGCGGACCGTCGGTTGCGATGCGGAAGCGTTTCCCGAGGGCGGACTGGCCAGGCCAGAACTTCGTGGCCAGCGCCTGGCTGACCAGGGCCACGCGGACGCCGTCGTGCCGATCACCCGACGAGAGCAGGCGCCCGGCGAGCAGTGGAATCCCAAGGGCGGCAAACGACGACGGGGTCGCGCGACGGCGTGAAACCTCGGTGGCATCGGCCTGGCGTGTGGGGACATCCTCGCGCCAGAAGGTCGCCGACGAGTCGCTGGACGAATAGGGCAGCACGCTGGTGGCGCCGGCGGTCTTCACCGACGGCAGCCGGTCGAGCCGCGCCAGGATGCGCGCGACGAGCTGCCGACGTGATTCAGGATCCTGATAGCGTTGCTCGGGCAGGCTCACGCGGCCCACCAGGACATTGGTGGGGTCAAACCCCAACGGCCCTTCAGTCACCCGATACAGGGCCGACAGCGCCAGGCCTGCGGCGACCAGCAGCGCGAGCGTGAGCGCGATCTGCGCGGCAGCAAGCGCCCCACGCGCGCGCTGGCGGCCGGCGCCGTCGGTCTGGCGGTTCCCGGTCCGCAGCCCGGATGCGACGTTCTGGTGCGCGGCACGCCACGCGGGGGCGATCGCAAACAGCAACACCGCGCCGGCGGCCAGCGCTGACGTCGCCAGCAACGTGCGAGGCTCGAGCCGAAGGTAGGCCCATCCCGGCACGAAGCGGATGATCGAGTCGGGGAACGCCGACCGCATCATCCCCAAGGCGGTCCACGCCAGTGGGAAGGCCAGCGCAGTTGCGGTGGCCGCCAGCAGCGCACCTTCCACGAGCATCTGCCGAGCCAGGCGGCCGCCGCTGGCGCCAAGCGCGAGGCGCACCGAGAACTCGCGCTCGCGTTCCGTGTTCCGCGCCAGCAGGAGATTGGCGACGTTGGCGCACGCCACCAGCAGCAGGGCGAAGGCCGCGACCTGCCACACGGCGACAAACGGCCCCGCGCCAGGATCGCCGAAGCCGTCGGTGAACGTCCGCACGCTCACTTCGCGCCTGGCATGGCTGTCTGGGAACGCCCGGCGCTGTTGGACGAGGATCGCCTGCAGCCGCTGTTCAGCGGCGGCGACGGTGACGCCAGGCGCGAGCCGGCCTACCACCATCAAGTATCCCCGGGCGCGTTCGGCCTGTGCCTCGGGTGCCAGTGCCAGCGGTGCCCACACGTCCGAGCCATACGGAACGCGGAACGAGGCCGGCATCACGCCCACAACCTGATGGGCCACGCCTGCCAGCCGCAGTTGCTGGCCGAGCACGTCGGTGCGCCCTCCGAACTGACGCCGCCAGAACTCATAGCCCAACACCACGGCCGGTGTTTGGCGGCTGGCGTCGTCGGCGACCAGTGTGCGGCCAAGCAAAGGCGGCTCGGCGATGATCTCGAACAGCTCAGGCGACACGCGGAAGCCGGTGAGCTGCTGCGGCGGGCCACCCAGGAGGTACTGCGGGTCCCACCAGTCGATCGCGGCCAGGCGATCGAAGACGTCGCGCGACTGCTCGCGCCAGTCGAGGAAGTCGCCTGGCGCCACCGACTCGCGCGCGAAGAAGCGTTGATGCGAATCGGAGGCGACGACGGCGGCGCGTTCGACGCCGGGATACCGGAACGGCCGCAGCACGATGGCGTCGGCCTGCGCGAAGATCGTGGCGTTGGCCGCCAGGCCGAGTGCCAGCACGGCGACGATGGTCAACGACAGCGCCGGTTGATGGCGCAGCGAGCGCCAGGCCGAGTGCAGGTCGTGCCAGACCAGCGCGATCCGGCCGGCACGTGGCTCGGGCGGCTCGGGCATCGGAAGGCGTGTGGCGCGTTGGGTGCCCGTGACGCGGGCCAGGGCGCGGTGCGCGGCGACGCCCATGGCCTGCGCCCAGTACCAGCGCCGTGCGTACGGAAGACCGTGACGTCGAGCCATCAGCAGGAACTCCTCACGCAGATCGCCAAGGATGGCGTCGCGCCAGTCCGGGTCGCCGACCGCGAGCGCGAGGGCGCGCTCGGCCAGCAGGGGAGGGGAGGCGGTCATTGCTGCTCCAAGACGGACTCGAGGCCCGTGGCCAGGTTCCGCAACGCCGCGTGTGTGGTGCGCAGTGCGGCCAGGCCCGTGGGCGTCACCGTGAAGTAGCGTCGCGGCCGTCCGGCACGCTCCGGGCTGGCGTCGCGCAGCGCTGACTTCACGCAGCCTTTGACCTCGAGCCGTTCCAGGGAGGTGTAGAGCGCGCCGCGTGCGACGGAGCGACTGGTGCGGCTTTCGATCAGCTCGCGCACGGGGACGGCGTACGCAGCCTCGCGCAACTGCAGGACGGCCAGCAGGACGGCGTATTCGAACTCACCGAGATAGGCAGGTGTCTTCTTCATGACTGCAATGCAGGCATTGTATGTCTGCATTGTGAACATAGCAAGGTGACTTGTAGGTGCTGGAGGGTGCTGGAGGGTGCTGCAAGGTGCGGATGCTGAAGGTGCTGGGAGGTGCTGGGAGGTGCGAGATGCTAAGAAATTAACATTTCGCTGGACACGCCGGGTCGTCGGTGCTAGTTTCTTAGCAGTGACGAGGCTGGAGCCGGTAGGCGGCCCGTCTTCAAGGGGGACAAACGTGATCTGGTCCAAGCAGTCCGTGCTTCTGGCCGTCAGCCTGGCGGCGATGGTGCCGGCGATGGCGCCGCGATCCACGCCCAACACGCGCCCGGCGGCCGGCGACAGTCATCAGGCCGCGGTCGGGACAGCCCTGACAGCGTCCGACGCGTTGGCGCGCGCACAGGCCGCGTGTGAGATCGGACACGGCGGCCCGGCCAGCGCCACGCAGGTCTCGCAGTTGGTGCGGTTGCTGGCCGACGACACCCGCGTCGAGACACCGGACTGCGGCCATCGCGGGTGGGGCAACACGTTCGGCGCCGAGCCGGTGGTATGCCTCAGCTCGCCGGCCCAGGAAGCCGCACGAGCGCTGGCGCGACTCGGCCCAGCGGCGGTGACGCCACTGCTGGCGGCGCTGGCCGATCCAGCCTCGCCGGTACGGCGCCATGCGGCCGTGGCGCTCGGCTTGCTCGACGACCACGTCGCTGCCGCTCCCGCCGTGCCCCGATTGGTGGCGACGCTTGCCGACGTCGACTGGCGGGTCCGGCGCAACGCTGTCTGGGCTCTCGGCGAAAGCGGCGACCGGACCGTGGTGGCGCCGGTGTCCAGGACGCTCGCCGACGCGCATCCGGGCGTGCGCGCCACGGCCGCACACGCGCTGGGCGAGATCGACGACGTGCGTGCCGTCGACGCGCTGATTGGCGCGCTCAAGGACGAAGACCCGGAGGTGCGCGCGATGGTGGCCTGGGCCCTGGGCGAGCTCGAACACGCGCGAGCCGTCCCGGGTCTGGTGACCGCGCTTACCGATGCCGACTGGCGCCCGCGGGCGAAAGCCGCCTGGGCGCTTGGCGAGATCAGCAGCGCCGATGCGGTCGATGGACTCGCCAGCGCGCTGCGGGATGAACACGTCCGCGTGCGCGAGATGGCCGCGTGGGCCCTCGGCGAAATCGAAAGCCCGCGGGCCGTCGACGCCCTGGTCGGCGCGCTGAAGGACCCGTCGTGGGAGGTCCGGGCCAAGGCGGCCTGGGCGCTGGGCGAGATCGGCGACAGCCGCGCGTCCGATCCGCTCGCGGCCTCGATGAAAGACACACACGCGCAGGTCAGAGAGATGGAGGCCTGGGCGTTGGCGGAAGCGTTGGGCAGATGACGATTGCAGATTGCAGATTGACGATTTAGGAACTTCGGTAGACGGACGCACGTCAATAATGCTAGTTTCTTAGCAGGCGTGGGCTTCGACGGCCCACCCAGAGAGCGAGTCGGCGTGGCCAAAGCAATGTTCGGGAATCTGAGTCGTCGCGAACGCCAGATCATGGATCTGCTGTTCCAGGGGGGCCGCGCTACCGCGGCCGAAGTGCAGGAAGGGCTGCCGGAGGCCCCGAGCTACTCGGCGGTTCGCGCCCTGCTGCGCATCCTCGAAGAAAAGGGGCACGTCCGCCACGAACAGGATGGCCCTCGTTACGTCTACCTCCCCAGGGCCGACCGCGAACGGGCGCGGCAGTCGGCGCTCAAGCACGTCGTGCAGACTTTTTTTGACGGCTCGGCCGAACAGGCCATGGCGGCGCTGCTTGGCTCGGAAGCCCCCCGCATGGCGCCGGTGGAACTGGAACGACTCGCCGCGCTCATCGAGCAGGCTCGCAAGGAGGACGTGTAAATGGCTCTCACGCCCGGCACTCTCGCCGTCATGCTCGATGCAGCCTGGCGCGTCACGCTCGTCCTCGCCGTCGCCTGGGGCGCCACGCGGCTGCTTGGACGTCGTCCGGCCGCGCTTCGCCACGCCGTGTGGGCGACGGGCTTGCTGGCCGCGCTGGCCGTGCCGATGCTGGCCGGCGTCCTGCCGTCATGGCGCGTGGCCGTCTTGCCGGCGCCCCTGGTGTTGGCCGTCGTGCCCTCGTCACCGAACGTGCCGCCCTCACGGCCGATGCCGCGTCCGACGCCGACCTCCGGCGTCGCAAACCACGCGTTGCCGGTTGGCGAGTTGACGCCCTCGCGCTCCACCGCGGATTGGCTGGGCCTGCTGTGGGCGAGCATCGCCGCCGCGATCATCGGCCGCTACTTCGCCAGCGTCGCCTCGGTCCGGTGGCTCACGCGCAACGCAGAGCCGGTGTCCGATCCTCGCTGGCGCGATGCCAGCGACGTCGCGTCGGCGGAGCTGGGACTAACCGAGTCGCCGGCCTTGCTGGCATCCGGTCACGTCACGGTGCCCTTCACCAGCGGCGTGCTGCGGCCGGTGGTGGTCGTCCCCGCGAGCGCGCTGGCGACGTGGAGTGACGAGCGGATTCGCGTCGTGCTACTCCACGAACTGGCGCACGTGCGCCGCCGCGATTGCCTCGTGCAGGCGATGTCGCAGGTCGCCTGCGCCGCCTACTGGTTCAACCCGCTCACGTGGATTGCGGCGCGACGCCTGCGCGCCGAACGCGAGCGAGCCTGCGACGACCTGGTGCTCGAAGCCGGGATGCGCGGTGCCGACTACGCGCAGCACTTGCTCGATATCGCGCGCACGGCGACGTCGCGCCGGTCGCTGTCGGCCGCGGCGCTGGCCATGGCGCGTCCCTCCGAGCTCGAGGGTCGGCTGCTGGCGATTCTCGATGGACATCGTGCCCGCCGCGTCGTCGGCGGCCGCTTGTCGTGGCGCATGGCGGCGGCGCTTGTCGCGGTGGTCGTGCCGGTTGCCAGCGTGCAGCCCGTGGCGCGAGAGGCACGTCTCGTGATCGACGACGTCTCATCGCGTGTTGAGCAAGCGGCGCCGACTCCGGCTCCCACGCCGACACCGGTGCACGTCGTCGCGCCGCCGTCGAGCATCGCTTCGTCGGCCACGATGTCAGCGTCGACGACGACGTCAGTCCGCATCCTGACCGCAACCGAGTCGGCGCAGATTAGCGCCGTGGCGAGCCGCTTGGTCGGTTCCGTCGTCGTTCACACGGGCGAGATCGCATCCAGCGTCGTGACCGCCGTGGCCAATGGCGCGGCCGAGGGTCTCTCGGAAGGACTGCGGCAGATCGCGAAGAACCCCACGGAGAGTCGACAGACTCGTACCGCGTCGCCCGCCGTCATTCAGGGGCTTACCGAGGCGATGAAGGACTCGGACGCCGACGTGCGCAAGCAGGCCATGCAGGCGCTCGCGCGTCTGGGCGCGCCGGTCGCGTACGAGTCGCTGGTCGCGGCGCTCAAGGACGAGGACGCGGACATGCGCCAGCAGGCGGCATTCTCACTAGGGCAGATGCGCGACAGCCGAGCGATCGGTCCGTTGACCGCCGCGCTCAAAGACGTCGAGCCGGACGTGCGCCAGCAGGCCGCGTTCGGGTTGTCGCAGCTGAAGGCGGTGCAGGCCGTGCCCGCGCTGCAGGCAGCGCTCGAGGACACCGACGAAGACGTCCGTCAACAGGCGATCTTCGCGTTGTCGCAGATCGGCGACCGGTCGGCGGTCCCGGCCTTCATCCTGGCGTTGAAGGACAGCAGCGAGGACGTGCGCGAGCAGGCGTTGTTTGCACTCTCGCAAATGGGCGACAGCGCGGCCGTGCCGGCCATCCTCCCGCTACTCGCGAAAGACGAGAGCGAGGACGTGCGGCAACAGGCGGCCTTTGCGCTGAGCCAGATCGGCGATGAGAGCGCCGTGGTCGCGCTCACCGCCGCGCTCAAGGACGCCAGCCCCGACGTGCGACGGCAGGCGATCTTCGCCCTCTCCCAGATTGCCGACGGCGGCACCGACCGCGGTGCCCGGCACAAGTGGCGCGACACGCCGACGGCGGCCAGTGCCCCGACGCCGACGCCTTCACCGACTCCGAAGCCGGCGATTGCGCCGACCCCCAAACCTCGCTAGTACCGCCTACTTCTTCGCCTTCGCTTTCGACGCCGTGCTCTCACCGATCGTGACCGCGCCCTCTCCCGTGGCCGCGTTGCCGCTGCCGTCGGTGCACTGCACCGTCACGGTGTAGGTGCGGGCGCCGCCAGGTCCCGACCGTTCCGCACGCACGCGCACGCGTTCGGGGCCGACCACTTGCGTGTCCGCCGACGTGTTGCCGTCGCCGTCGGCGTTGTCGGGCTCGCTGCTGACGACGCTGAGCACCGCGCAGACCGGCGTCTCTCCCGAGTCGTCGCTGGCCACCACGCCCACAGTCACGTCCACCATCTGATGCTTCGGCGGCCAGATGCTGTTCGGCGTGGTCGTGACGCTCGAGATCACCGGCGGTGTCGTGTCCGACGCCACGGGCGGGGTCAGCAGGAAGGCGCGCGGCTCGCCGTTGAGCGTGCCCTCGCCGACGATCTGGCCGGCGTCGTTGATCGCGTTGGCACTCAGCAGCACCCAGCCACTGTCGGCCGGCAGCAGCGTGTTGAGGTCCACCAGGGCCGCCCCCGCGTCCGACAGAAAGGCCCGAGGGGCCCCCGACGCATTGAGCGCGTTCCCAACGATCTGGCGGTGGTTGTTGATGTCGCGCGCGCTGCTGGTCAGCCCACCGAACGTACCAAGGTCCACGACGCCGCCCGAGGCAGGCCACAACACGGCGATCTCGTTGATCGACGCGTTGCGGAACGAGTCCCCGACGACGTCGCCTTGGTTGTTGATGCCGTTGCCCTCGGCCGTGTTACCCCCAAGCGACGGCAGTTCCGTGACCGGGCCGCCGGCGGACCACGTGAACGCGCGCTGCGTGAGGCCCACCAGTTGCGCGCCTGTAATCACGCCGCCGTCGTTGAGCGCGTAAGCAAACGCGAAAGGCCCGAAGGAGACCGGTGGAGCGCCGTTGGTCCAGATGACTGCCTCGAACCCGTTGGCCGCATACATCCAGCCGGCAATCGCACCCGACGCGTTGACCGCGCGCGCCGCGCCCATGAACGCGGACGGCGCCAGGTCGACCGGGCTGCCAGCTGCGAACGTCACCGGCTTGGAGTAGAGGTAGAGGCTTCCGGTCGAGTGACCCACGGCCCAGCCGTCAGCGTGCACGCCATAGGCCACGTCGTCGCTGCCGACGAAAAGTCCTGGCAACGGCTGTGGGCCGCCGCCAAACAGCGTCAGAAACGCCGTGTGCGGCGCCGCCGTGCCAGCGGCACCGACGACAGCCGCGCTGGCGTTGACGCCAAGCGCGACGCCGCGTGCCGGACCCACGTCCTGCACCGTGTACGGGCCGTCGTCGGCCCAAAGAGTCTGACTGGCCGGCCCGAGGGCCACAGCCAGCATCGCGAGGCCCGCAAGGGTGTTTCGTGACCGCATGCATCACCTGGAGGGCTGGGGGACGCCAGCCCCAGGGGCAAATGCGGTGCCCGCCCTGCTCAACGGCGCTAACTTGCGAAGGATGTTGCGGTTCCGGGTTGGGAGGACGGCACGGCACGGCGCCGCCCGCGTTCAGAAGTGGAACACGATCGCTCAGATCTGAAATAAGGAAGAACCTGTGAACCTGCGAACCCGGCGTCAGGCCGTTGGGGCGTCGGGCTCCGGCGCCACCGGGACAGGAAGTTCCGCACGCAGGATCTCGCGCAGCTCGGCGCCCTCCATGACTTCCCGCTCGAGCAGCCGGGTGGTGACGACCTCGAGGTAGGCGCGGCGCGCGGTCAAGGTGGTCCGGGCCAGGTCGTGCGCCTCGGTGAGGATCCGCTTGACCTCGCTGTCGATGAGTTGCGCGGTGTGCTCTGCGTAGTGGCCGCGTTCGGGCGCCAGGCCGACCTCGAGGAACCGGCCACGGCTCTCGCCGGCGTAGCTGACCGCGCCGACGGCATCGCTCATGCCCCACTCGGTGACCATCGCGCGCGCCAGGTCGGAGGCGCGCTGCAGGTCGTTTTGCGCGCCCGTCGAGATCTCGCCGAGCGCGATCTCTTCGGCCGTGCGGCCGCCGAGCAACACGGCGAGCTGGTACTGCAGGTCGGTGCGCGTGCGCAGGTAGCGGTCCTCGAGCGGCAGGTGCATCGTGTAGCCCAGCGCCCCGAAGCCGCGTTGAACGATGGAGATCTTGTGCACCGGGTCGAGCCCGGGGAGGGCCGAGGCCACGATGGCGTGGCCCGACTCGTGATAGGCCACGGTCCTTCGCTCGGTCTCGTTCATCACACGCTTCTTCTCGAGCCCGGCGATGAGCCGGTCGATGGCCTCGTCGAAGTCGCGCATGTCAACCGCGGTCTTGTCCTTTCGCGCGGCGAGCAGCGCCGCCTCGTTGACCAGGTTCGCGAGGTCCGCGCCGGCAAACCCGACTGTGCGGCTGGCAATGGTGCGCAGGTCGACCTCCGGCGAAACCTTGACCGTGCGGACGTGAATCTTCAACACGGCTTCGCGTCCGTTGATGTCGGGCTTGTCGACCAGCACCTGGCGGTCGAATCGTCCCGGACGCAGCAAGGCCACGTCGAGAACCTCTGGCCGGTTGGTCGCGCCCATGATGATCACGGCCTTCTTCGAATCGAAGCCATCCATCTCAGCGAGCAGCTGGTTGAGCGTCTGCTCGCGCTCTTCATGGCTGCCCATCGGGCTCTGCACGCGCGCCTTGCCAAGCGCGTCGAGTTCGTCGATGAAGACGATGCACGGCGACTTGGCCTCGGCCTGCTGGAACAGATCGCGTACGCGCGCGGCGCCGACGCCGACGAACATCTCGACGAACTCGGATCCGCTCAGGCTGAAAAACGGCACCTTTGCCTCGCCCGCCACCGCGCGCGCCAGCAGGGTCTTGCCCGTGCCCGGCGGGCCCACCAGCAGCACGCCCTTGGGGATGTGGCCGCCCAGCACGGTGTACTTCTTCGGGTTCTTCAGGAACTCGACGATCTCGCGCAGCTCGTCTTCGGCCTCGTCCACGCCGGCCACATCGGCGAAGCTCACCTTGACGTCGTCGTCGGCGTAGATCTTCGCGCGGCTGCGACCAAACGACATCACACCGCCCTCAGCGCCGCCCATGCGCCGGAAGAAGAAGCTCCACAGCGCGACGAGCAGCAACAACGGGATGACCCATCCGAGGATCTCGGGCAGCCACCGGCTGACGACCTCGCCGGTGTACTTGACCTGGTGCGCCTCGAGGTCCTCGACCAGCTTGGGGTCCTCGATGCGCGTGGTCATGAAGGCGTCCGAGCGCTGTCGGCCTTCGCCGCGCGGTTCCTTGAGCTTGCCCGCAACGGTCTGATCGCCGACGGTGACTTCGGTCACCTGATTGGCGCGCACCAGCGCCTTGAACTCGCTGTAGGGAATCGAGCGCCCGCCGGTGCCGAGGAACACGGCTTGCGCGACCGCCAGCAGCAGCAACAATCCGAGGACGTACCAGATGGAGAACGCCGGCCGCTGAGGGGTCAGCGACCGGCGTTCGCCGGGCTTGCGCTCGCCGCGTGGTGGCAGCAGGGAAGGTTTGGCCAAGAACGCTCCTGTCAGGCCGGGGCGGCCACGGCCGCCTTTCGGAAGACGAGCGCGCCGACCTCGGCGTCGATCGTCACGGTGTCGCCTTCGCCGAACTCGCCTTCGAGCACGCGACGGGCCAGCGGGTCGAGCACGAGCTTCTGGATCGTGCGCTTCAGCGGCCGCGCCCCGTACGCCGGGTCGTAGCCCTCGCGGACCAGCAACTCGCGCGCCCGATCGGACAGCTCGACGTGGATCTTCCGATCCTCGAGCCGCTTCAGCAGGTGCCGCGCCTGGATGTCGATGATCGACGCCAGATGCGTGCGGCTGAGCGGATGGAACAGGATCACTTCGTCGATCCGGTTCAGGAACTCCGGACGGAAGTGCGTCCGCACCACGTCCATCACCTGGCGCCGCACGCCGTCGGAGATCGTGTCGTCCGAGGTGCGCTCGGTCAGGAGGTGGCTGCCAAGATTCGACGTCATGATGACGACGGTGTTCTTGAAGTCCACCGTCCGGCCCTTCGCGTCGGTCAGCCGGCCATCGTCAAGCAACTGCAGCATGACGTTGAGGACCTCGGGATGGGCCTTCTCGATCTCGTCGAACAGGACCACCGCATACGGCCGCCGCCGCACCGCTTCGGTGAGCTGACCTGCCTCATCGTAACCCACGTACCCCGGTGGTGCACCGATCAGTCTGGAGACGGTGTGCTTCTCCTGGTACTCCGACATGTCGATCCGGGTCAGGGCGTGCTCGTCGTCGAACAGAAACTCGGCGAGCGCGCGCGCCATCTCGGTCTTGCCCACGCCGGTCGGTCCCAGGAACAGGAAGCTGCCGAGCGGCCGGTTCGGGTCCTGTAAACCCGCACGTGCGCGCCTGATCGCGTTGGCCACGGCCGTCACGGACTCGTCCTGCCCGACGATGCGCAGATGCAGCCGTTGCTCCATGCGCAGGAGCTTCTGGATCTCGCCTTCCATCAGCCGGTTGACCGGGATGTGCGTCCACCGGCTGACCACGGCCGCGATGTCTTCCTCGTCCACTTCCTCCTTGAGCATTCGGGTGCCCGAGGTGAGATGCGCCTCGCGCACCTGGATCTCTTTCTCAAGCTGCGGCAGCCGGCCGTACTGCAGCTCCGACGCCTTGGCGTAGTCGCCGGCCCTCTGCGCACGGTCGATGTCGAGACGCACGGCCTCGAGCTCCTCCTTGAGCTTGCGTGTCTGCTGGATCGCGTCTTTTTCCTGTTCCCACTGCGCCTTCAACCGGCTGCGGCTCTCCTTGAGATCGGCAAGCTCTCTGTCGAGCTTGTCGAGGCGCTCTCTGGAGGCCTTGTCTTTCTCCTTGCGCAGGGCCTCGCGCTCGATCTCGAGCTGCATGACACGGCGCTCGATCTCGTCGAGCTCCACCGGCATCGAGTCGATCTCCATGCGCAGCCGCGCCCCCGCCTCGTCTACCAGGTCGATGGCCTTATCGGGCAGGAAGCGGTCGGCGATGTAGCGATTCGACAACACCGCGGCGGCCACCAGCGCCGCGTCCTTGAGCTTCACGCCGTGATGGATCTCATAGCGCTCGCGCAGGCCACGCAGGATGCTGATGGTGTCTTCGACGCTGGGCTCGCCGACCATGACCGGCTGGAAGCGGCGTTCAAGCGCCGCGTCCTTTTCGATGTGCTTGCGATACTCGTCGATCGTCGTGGCGCCGATCGTGTGGAGCTCGCCGCGCGCCAGCAGTGGCTTGAGCATGTTTGAGGCGTCAAGCGAGCCCTCGGCCGCACCCGCGCCGACCACCGTGTGGAGCTCGTCGATGAACAGGACGATCTGCCCTTCGGAATCGACGATCTCTTTCAGGACCGCTTTCATGCGCTCCTCGAAATCGCCGCGATACTTCGCCCCGGCGACCAGCGCGCCCATGTCCAGCGCGATGATCTTCCTGTCCTTGAGACCCTCCGGGACATCGCCCCGAACGATGCGCTGGGCCAGGCCCTCCACCACCGCGGTCTTGCCGACGCCGGGCTCGCCGATCAGCACCGGGTTGTTCTTCGTGCGGCGCGACAGCACCTGGATCACGCGACGGATTTCCTCGTCACGGCCGATGACCGGGTCGAGCTTGCCTTTCTGGGCCAGGGCCGTCAGGTCCCGGCCGTAGCGTTCGAGCGCCTGGTACTTGCTTTCCGGGTTCTGATCCGTCACGCGCTGACTGCCTCGGACTTCTGTGAGTGCCGACAGGATGCGATCGGGCGTCAGGCCGTGCTGCTGGAGCAGACGGGCGGCCGGGGATCGCCCCGTCTCGCCCGCGATTGCGAGAAACAGATGCTCCGTGCTGACGTACTCGTCCTTCAACCGGCCGGCCTCGGCCTGCGCCAGGTCGGTCACCAGCTTGAGACGGGACGAGATCGACGCCTGCGATCCGCCGTGGACCTGCGGCTGCTTGCTGACAGCAGCGCGCGCGTCGCGGCCAATGGCCACCGGGTCGAGTTGCAGCTTCCGCAGCAGGGCCGGCACGACGCCGTCGTCTTGTTCGACCAGCGTGACGAGCAAGTGTTCGGGCTCGATTTGCGGGTGACCAAGCGACTCGGCGAGTTGCTGCGCGCCGAGCACCGCCCCCTGAGCCTTTTCCGTGAACTTATTGAGATTCATTGCCCTTCCCCAACCTGACACAACCTGGCCGAACCTGCCCCAACCTGATTTTAGACCCCTGTCTTCGCCAGCGCTTCGAACTGAGCCCGTTGCTCCGGCGTCAACTGCCTCGGCAACTGCACCTCGACCGTGGCATAGAGGTCGCTGCGCTCGCCGACCTTGCCTGCCAGTGCCATCCCCTGGCCGCGCAGCCGGAACACCTGGCCGTTTTGCGTGCCGGGCGGGACCTTCAGGCGCAGCGTGCGGCCGCCAAGCGCCGGCACGTCGACCTCTCCACCGAGTACGGCCACTGTGAGCGGCACGTGGACGCGCGTGTAGAGGTCGCGGCCCTTACGCTCGAAGGTCCCGTGCGGCGCGAGTTGAATCCGCAGGTACAGGTCGCCGGCTGCACCCCCGCCGGCGCCGGCTTCGCCTTCGCCGGCGACGCGCACCCGGGAACCATCGCCGACACCGGCCGGAATCCGGACGTCCACGGTCCGCGCGTGGCCGTCGTGCTTGAGGGCCAGGCGACGGGTGACGCCCTGGTCGGCGTCCTCGAGCGACAGCGTGATTTCGTGCTCGAGGTCCCGGCCCTTGCGAGTGCGGCCGCGTCCGCCCCGTGGCCGCCGCGACTCGCCGGGGTCGGCGCCGCCGAAGAACGTGTTGAAGAAGTCCGAAAACGGGTTCTCCGTTCCGAACATCTCGCGCATCTCGTCTTCGCTCATCGTGCGGAAGCCGCCGGGGCCGCCGCCCATGTTCGCCGACCAGCCGCCGTGGTCGAATCCGGCGCCGCCGGGTGTGCCGCCCTGCTCGTACATCCGCCAGTTGGCGCCCAACTCGTCGTACTTCTTCCGCTTCTCGGGATCGCCGAGCACCTCGTAGGCCTCGTTGATCTCCTTGAACTTCGACTCCGCGGCCTTGTCGCCCGGATTGACGTCGGGATGGTGCTTTCGCGCCAGCTTCCGGTACGTGCTCTTGATCTCCTTGCCGGTGGCCGTCTTGGAGAGCCCGAGCGTCTGGTAGTAGTCCTTGAAGTCCATCGCGTTAGAGCCCCAGGATCCGACTGAGCGCCTCGACTTCCCGCGCAAGATGCTGGCGCGCGTCGGTGCGGCCCACGTGCTCGTCATAGAGCAGGGGGCGCATGCGCTCGACGACCTCGGCCACCGACAGCAGCCGCTGTACGCCGGCCAGGTTGACGCCGACCTCGTCCACCAGATGCTTGATCAGGCGGAGCCGGTCGATCTCCCGCCGCGTGTACACACGCATGCTGCCGAGCGTACGCGGGGGCTGCACCAGCCCGAGTCGTTCGTACTTGCGCAGCGTCTGCGGATGCATGCCGAGCATCCGGGCGGCCACGCTGATGAGATAGAGGTCTTGCGCCAGCGCCATCCTGCAACTTGCGTCGAATCAAGTATAGGCATTGACACGCGCCGTGTCAACTGTGCCGTGCTACTCTGAAAGCGCATTCTGGCGAGGGCAATCCAGCCGGCATCGCCGTTCCCGCAGACCCCGCCCGCCACGTTGACTCTCGACTTCGTCCCGGCCGATCTCATCACCATCTCGCTGCTCGTCGTGCTCGAAGGCCTGTTGAGCGCCGACAACGCCATGGTCCTGGCGGTGCTCGTCCTGGGCCTGCCCAAAGAGCAGCAACGCCGGGCGCTGCGCTACGGCATCCTCGGCGCGTTCGTGTTCCGCATCGCGGCGACGGTGTTTGCGGCGCAGATGATCCAGTTGCGCCTGGTGCAGCTAATTGGCGGCCTGTACCTGCTGTGGCTGCCATACCATCATTTCTTTCGCGGCGGCGTCGCGCAGGAGCGGCGCGAGCCTCCGAAGGCCAAGGCCTGGCTGGGGATGTCGGCGTTCTGGGCCACGGTGGTGAAGGTCGAGCTCACCGACATCGTCTTTGCGATCGACTCGATTCTGGTGGCCGTCGCGATGTCTCCCAAGCTCTGGGTGATCGTCACCGGAGGCCTGCTGGGCATCGTCGCGATGCGCATGGTGATCGGCCAGCTGCTGGCGATCGTCCGGCGCTATCCGGCCCTGGTGGACGGCGCGTTCGTGATCATCGCCTGGGTCGGCATCAAGCTGTTGATCGAGTACGCGCACGGCCTGGGCTGGATCCATTTCCTGGTGCCCAAGTGGCTGTCGCTTGGACTCATCGTCGCGATCTTCACGGTGTCGCTCCTGTACGCCCGCACGCAGACGCCGCCACCGGACGCCGACGCCATCGACGACGAGGCCAACGCGCTCATCAACGACCAGATCGAAGGTCGGTGACAAATGGCACGCGGGTGGGAGAGCAAGTCCGTGGAGTCGCAGCAGGCCGAGATCAGCGCGCTTTGGTCGTGAAGGGCAGCCCTTTCTGCGGCCGGGCCGCGTGTGAGGTAGCCAGCCCCGGCAGCCTCTGCGCGTAGTTGGCACGCATGTCCTCGACCTGCTCGAGGATGGCGTGCGCCAGCCGGCGCGGAGCCAGCACGCGCGCACGGGGCCCGAAGCTGAGCACCCAGGCGCTGAGCGCATAGTCCACCGCCACCCGCATCTTCAGCACCAGGCACCCGTCGTCGCGCGTCTCGAGGCTCTGGCTGGGGTGATACTCCCGCTCGGCCACGTAAGGCGCGGCCTCAGGTTGAAACTCGATGGTCACGCTCTCGGGTGTGCCGCCCAGATTGACGCCGAGCGAGTCGGCGTGGCGCGCGACCTCCACCGTCGCGTCGGGGACGAACCGCTCGTCGGTCATGTGAAGGGTCTTGATGCGTTCGATCGCGAACTGGCGCGCCTCGCCGTAGGCAGGCACGACGGCGAAGACGTATAAGCCGCCCTGCGCGTAGTAGACCTGATACGGCTCGATCACGTAGTTTTTGACCTTCCGGCTGTGGAACGAGTGATAGCTCATCGACACACGACGGTGCTCGAGGGCGGCGGTGGTCAGTCGACCGACGTGTGAGGGCGCGTGGTCGCCGGCTCTTTTGCGCGGTTCTGCCTTGGCGGCCAGCACTTTCGGGAAGTCTTCGAGGTACTTCAGCTGCGCCGGCGTCAGGCACTGCTCGAACTTCTCGAACGCGCTGGCCAGGTCCTGCCGGAATGGCGTGCCGGCAAGAAACTCCATCAACGCGCGGCTGAAATACAACGCACAGAGCTCGGACAGCGTCAGGCCCGAGTCCATGAGGCCCTTGAACGCCTCGCGATTGAGGCTCCAGGCGCGCCTGGCGTCGCGCTGACGCTGTTCGAGCGGAAAGCCGGCCTCCTGCAACTGCGCCAGATCGCGACGAATAGTGCGCGAGGTCACGCCGAGCCGTTCGGCCAACTGCTCGACGGTGAGCCCATACCGCGCCGCCTCGGTTTCCTTCAGCAACTTCCACTGCCGGATCACTTCCTGCCCACGGGCTCGTTTCAAGGGGAAATTCCTTATGGGAACTGACGCTGCTGGCCTCTGGAGCTTACGCTGCTAGCCTCTGGAACTGACGCTGCTAGCCTCGGCAATCCGCATTCCGCAATCGAGTGACCTTACCTGTCACACGTGCGGGCAATCATACAAGTGAGGATTGGAGGCGGCCATGGCGTTGTCGCTGGCGTTTGCGGGTGTGGCGTCGTTTCTGGCTCAGATGGGCGCGGGGCACCAGTGCGCCGCGCGATTTCTGGGAAAAGGGCGCACGCCGCGCCGCGCGGTGCGAAAGGTCTGCGCCGGCTGCGAGCGGCAGCGCGCGCTGTTGCGCTACCACGGCGTCGTCAAATGGGACCGCTATCACACGCTGTGCCTGCGGTGCTTTAGAGCGCAGGCAGAAGCGGTGAAATGCGAAGTGCTAAATGCAAAATGCTAAATGGCGACACGGAGGCCGTGGGGTTAGCCAGAGGTCTCTGTGTCTCCACTTTGCACTTTGCATTTCGCATTTTGCACTTCAAGCGAGTCTGTAGGTTTTCTTGACGAGCTCGTACGTGAGCGCTCGAATCATCTCGCGTGCCTCGTCGAGCGAGATGATATGGCGCGACACCTGGTCGGCGAGGAAGTTCGCATCCACTCGACGCGCGACGTCGTGCCGAGCTGGGATCGACGCGAACGCGCGCGTGTCGTCGTTGAAGCCAGCAGTGTTGTAGATGCCGGCGGTTTCGGTGACCTGGCAGCGGAAGCGCGCCATGCCCTCGATGCTGTCGTGGAACCACCAGGGCGGCCCCAGGCGCAGGGCGGGGTAGTGGCCGGCCAGTGGCGCCAGCTCTCGTGAGTACGTGGTCTCGTCCAGCGTGAAGATCACCAGCGTGAGCTGCGGGTCGTTGCCGTACTTGTTGAGCAGCGGCTTGAGATTTCGCGTGTACTCGGTGGCCAGCGGGATGTCGCACCCGCGATCGGGCCCGAAGCGCTCGAAGACCTGCTGGTTGTGATTGCGATCCGAGCCTGGGTGCAACTGCATCACCAGGCCGTCGTCCACGCTCATCCTGGCCATCTCCATCAGCATGTGCCCGGTAAACAGGCGCACGTCGTCTGGCGTGGCGCGGCCCGCCAGGGCCCGCTGGAACACCGTCTCTGCCTCGGCGGATGACAACTCGGCGGTGAAGGGCGTTTCGGCCGCGTGGTCGGTGGCGGTGGCGCCCATCTGCTTGAAGAAGTGCCGTCGTTGCTCGAGCGCCTGGATGTAGCGGGCGTACGACGCGATGTCCTGGCCTGTCTGTGCTCCCAGACGTGCGATCTCCGCGCCCCAGTTCGGATGCCGCAGGTTGATCGCAAGGTCGGGCCGGAACGTGGGTCGCACGGCTCCTGTCCAACCCGACTGGCGGATGTGTCGGTGCCACTCGAGGGAGTCGGTCGCCGCATCGGTCGTGCACAGGGCCTCGATGCGGAAGCGCTCGAACAGGGCGCGCGGGCGAAACTCCGGCCGGGCAAGACACGCCTCAATCTGCTCGTAGATCCGCATCGCCGACGCCGCGGTCAACGGCTCACTGATACCGAACACCCCTTCGAACTCCTGAGACAGCCAGGCGCCGCTTGGCGTGCCGCGAAACAGGTGGAAGTGGTCTCCGAAGAGTTGCCAGATCCGCCTCGGATCGGATTGGGTCGGCCCCGCGTCCACGCGGGGGATCCCCAGCGCCTCCATCGGCACGCCCTGCGAGTAGAGCATGCGGACGACATAGTGATCGGGAATGACGATGAGCGTCGCCGGATCCGGGAACCGCTCGTCGAGCGCGAGCAGTTTGGGATCGACGTGCCCGTGCGGGCACACCAGCGGATAGGCCGCGGCCAATTGGTACAGTTCGCGCGCGATGTCGCGCACGGCGGGGATCGGGCTGAAGTAGCGGTCGACGTGCAGCATGCGGGGAGTATAGGGGATCGTTCCTACGTTCCCACGTTCCTACCTTCCCACGTTCCCTTCCGCCACGAAGCGGTAGCCGACACTGCGCACGGTCAGCAGGTGCTTGGGTGACGCCGCGTCGTCTTCGATGTGCCGGCGGAGGCGCACGACGAAGTTGTCGATCGCGCGGGTGTCCGTGTCTTCGTGCACGCCCCAGACCTGCTCGAGGATATCTTTGCGCGAGACCACTTGTCCCTCGCGCTGCACCAGATACCTCAGCAGGTTGGCCTCCATCAAGGTCAGGGGCAGCGTGCGCCCGTCCCGCCGCAGTTCGAGCGCGGCAAAGTCGATCTCGCGCCCGGCGAATTCGTAGCGGTCGACCGGGGGCGCGGGGGTGGGCGTGCTCTGCTGGCGGCGGCCCCACGCGTGTCGGCGCAGCAGTGCGCCAATACGGGCGATGAGGACGGCCAGCTCGAAAGGCTTGGGCAGGTAATCGTCGGCGCCGGCCTCGAATCCCTTGACGACGTCGTCGGCTCGTCCCCGGGCGGTGAGCATCAGGATCGGCACGTAGTCGCCCTGCTCGCGCAGCTTCGCGGCGACCTGGAAGCCGCTGAGCCCAGGCAGCATCACGTCGAGCACCATCAGATCCACCGACGGATCGGGCACCTGCAGCCGGTCCAGCGCCGCCTCGCCCGTCTCCACGACCTCGGTGTCGTAGCACTCGGCTTCCAGGTTGAAGCGCAGCCCGTCGGCCAGGTGCTGTTCGTCTTCGACGATCAGAATACGCGTCATGTCGTGGGGGCGATCGGCAACTGCATGGTGAAGGTGCTGCCCTGGCCGGGGCCGTCGCTTTCGGCCGACACGCGCCCGCCGTGCTTGCGCGCCACCGAGCTGACGATGAACAGGCCCAGGCCGCTGCCTTTCACGCGCATCGCGACGGCCTCAGGAATCCGGTAGAAGCGCCTGAAGATGCGCTTGAGCTCGGTCTTGGAGATGCCGATGCCGCGATCCCTCACTCGAACGGCCACGCGGCGCGGATCGAGCGCCAGCAGCTCGACTTCCACGAGCACTGTCGCGCCCGAGTACTTGATGGCGTTGTCGATCAGGTTGGACATCGCGGCCTTCAGTTCGTCGGCGTCGCCCATCACGGCGGCCGTCACTTCGGCGTCAACGTGCTCGACGTAGGTGAGCGCTTCGGCAGGAAGGTGGTGTCGCACGCGGGCCAGGTCCACGCTTTCGCGGACCAGAGTACGCAGGTCGAGCCGCGACTGGTGCAGCAGGCGCTGGCGCGACCGGCCGGCGCGCAGGACCTGCTCGATCAGGTCGAGCAGGCGGTCGCTGTCGGCGAGCATGATGCCGTAGAACTCCTTGCGCTTGTCTTCCGGGAGCTCACGGCGTTGCAGCGTTTCGAGGTAGAGGCGGATCGAGGTGATCGGCGTCTTCAGCTCGTGAGTGACGGCGTTGATGAAGGCGTCGTGCTGCTCGTTGCGGCGGACTTCACGCACGAGAAAGATCGTGTTGAGGACCAACCCGCCGATGATGACCAGGAAGACGATGACGCCGAGGACGAGCAGCACCCCGGCGCGCCAGTTGATGACGATCCAGCTGACGTTGAGCGCGATGGCCAGGGCGACCAGGCACGCGCCGAGGATGATGAAGACCAGGCTCTTGCGAGCGGTCCCAGGGACCATGGGTCCAGCTTAGCAGCTACGCGGCCTTCTTCTCCCCACCCCGCTGCCTGCCCTCGACGTCGACGGCGCGGACGCGCTGGGCGATGCCGAAGGTCTCGAGCAGCCTGATCTGCAGCCAGGTGAGATCGATCTCATACCAGGCCAGGCCGTGGCGGGCCGAGGTCGGGTGCGCGTGGTGGTTGTTGTGCCAGCCCTCGCCGAACGTGAGGACAGCCACCCACCAGCTGTTCTTGGAGTCGTCTCTGGTCTCGAAGCGCTGCGAGCCCCACATGTGGGTCGCCGAGTTCACCAGCCAGGTCGCGTGCAGACCCGCCGTCACACGGAAGAACACGAGCCAGCACACCATGACCCAGCCGCCCAGTGCCAGCGTGATCAGGCCGAACACCGTCAGCGGCACCCAGTGATAGGTGTTGAGCCAGCGATAGAACGGGTCCGCGGCCAGGTCGGGCGCGTACTTCGACATCAGCTTGGTGTCGTTGTGGTGGCCCTCGCCGAAGAGGATCCATCCCATGTGCGCCCAGAAGCCGCCGTGGTGCGGCGTGTGGGGATCGCTATCGGTGTCGGAATGCTGGTGGTGCAGGCGGTGCGTGGCGACCCAGAAGATCGGCCCGCCTTCGAGCGTCAACGCGCCGCAGATGGCGAAGAAATACTCGAGCAGCTTGGGCACCTTGTACGACCGGTGCGTGTGCAGCCGGTGATAGCCCATGCCGATGCCCAGGCCGATGCACATCCAGTAGGAGAACGCCGTGAGCAGGACGGCCGTCCACGAGAAGTGGAACAGCGCGACGACGGCGCCCACATGGAAGGCGGCCATGGCGCTGAACGTAATCCAGTTGATCGTGCTGTATCGGTGCTCACGCTTGGCGTGCAGCGGAATCTGAAGACTCACCGGCGGCTCTCCTCGGAAGGTGCTTGGCCTTCTCATCGGCCTCAACCGAGAACCACACTAGCAAGAATGGGCTGGATGGAGTGTATTACTTCTGTAATTGCAGATTTGTGACTGACGATTGCAGATTACGGAGGCGCCCGGATGGACCCAGGCACTCCGTAATCGTCAATCGTCAATCTGCAATCGTCAATCAGTTACCTCACCCGAATCGTCGCCTGATTCGAGTACCCCGACACCCCGATGGCGTTGAAGGCCTGCACCCGATAAATCCAGGTGCTGGCGGTGACCGTCTGGACAAACGTCGCGACGTTGGCGCCAACCTGACCTATCCGCGTGAAGGCCGGAGCCTTCGCCTTCACGGCCCGCTCGACGTAGAAACCGCCTTCGTTCGATGCGGCGTCGGTCCAGCGCAGCGTGACCGTCCGGCTGCTGGCTGACGCGGACAGGTTCGTGGGGGCGGCCGGCGGCGCGGGGGCCGGCGCGACTGTGATCGGCACGCTCGCCGTGCCTGTCGCGCCCTGGTTGTCGGTGACTGTCAGGATAGCGGTGAAGGTGCCCGCACTCGAATACACCTTGCTCGGAGTCGGACCCGACCCGGTCGTCCCGTCGCCAAACGCCCACTGATGGCTGGCAATGGACCCGTCGGGGTCGGAGGACCCCGCGGAACTGAAGGCCACGTTGAGCGGCGCGGTGCCGCTGGTGGGAGTGGCCGAGGCCACGGCCATGGGCGCCTGATTCACTGGTCCGCCGGACGTCGGCACCACCAGCAGCGTCACGCTCTGGCCCGGCACCGTCAGTGCCACCGACGAGGCCGGCACGGCGATGTCGGACAGACGGCTGATGGCATTGGCGCTGGTCAGCTGGTACACCTGCGCGGCACCGCCGGGCGCGAAGTTCGCCAGGTTCACCGTGACGGGCGTGCCGACGGCTACCTTGTTGACGACCATCACGGTCACCGCGTTGTCGCTGGTGCGCTGGGCGCCGAACACGCTGAGCGAATCAGAGTTCGACGTCGACGTGGTCCTCACGCTGACATCGCCGAACGTCGACTTGTTGCCGTCGTAGTTGCGGTAGATCTTCATCGCCTTGTAGGTCGGCGAGGCGGTGTCGGGCGTGGTCCAGCGCGCGGCCATGTCCAGGCCCTCGCGCCCGAAGATGCCGTAGAGGTCGGCTTGCGTCGTGGCGCCGTTGATGTGCCCCTCGGCGCCCCAGTTGTACTCGGTGATGCCGATCGCGGTGCCCGGATAGTACTGGTTCACCCAGTCGCGCAACTGCGGGATGAAGCGGATCACCGACGCGATCCAGCTGTCGTCGACGTACGCCGGATCCCACAACGACCGCGTGGACTTGTTGCGCCGCGTCTGCATCGTCGTGGAGGTGTCGTTGCTGAACTCGCCGCCCTGGGGGTAGTAGTGGGACGTGAAGACGTTGAGCAGCCGCCGACCTTCGAGCGTGCTCTGTTGCTGGATCTGCTGCAGCACCCACGGCAGATAGTCCATTTGCCCGTGACTGGATCTATCCGGCAACGACGACCAGGCGGGCCAGCCATGGGTGTTGCCGTACTGCTGGTCGTAGCCCGACAGCTTTGTGCCGAGCCACCCCCACTCTTCCGGGCCGATCACCGATGCGCCCGGGTCGGCGTTCTTCACTTCGCGCGCGTACGCCAGCATGTAGTCGCGCACCTCCTCCATCGTCGCGCCCGTCGCGTGCACGTCGCGGTGGGTCTCGTGCCAGAGCGACGGCTCGTTGTCGAGGATGTAGTACTTCAGCCCGCCGTTGGCCGCTACACCCCAGCGCGTGACGAGTTGGTTGATCCATCCCCGCTGTATGGTCGCGTTGTTGGGCGTGTTGGCGTCGGCCTGGTCGTTCCAGGTGATCTTGGCGCCGTCGCTGGAGCGGATGCCGTTGCCCGCATCGGGGAACCACTGCGCGTCATTGCCCGTCTGCGGGCCGTACTTGGCGATGGAATAGCTGGCCAGCTTCGCGCGGTTGGCGCCAAGCCGCGCGATCCAGCCGATGGCGGGGATCGTCACCGCCGGTTGTGCGCCGGCGCTCCTGGCGTCGGTGATGAAGTCGTCGCCGCGTTTGCCGGCGGTGGCGCTGGCCTCCGGGATGCTCTGGAAGTACCAGTCCTGCCCGCGGTTATCGGCGTTGATCTGCCAGTTGTAGCGCGTGGTGTTGTTGCCGCCGTACCGGTTCAGCGGCGCATTGAGATCGGCCAGCTGCGCCGGGGTCGCGTACGCCACGCCGTAGACGTTGGGGTTGATGGCCCGGCGCGATTGCGCGACGTCAACGCCGACGGTCACCGCGCCGCTTTGGGCGAACGCGCCCACGGTCGCCAGCGCCGCGGCGAGAGTGAGGCCAGCCAGGACGTGTCGCATGTGTGTCTGCATGAGCACCAAACTCCAGCGGGCGACTGGGGACGCCAGCGTCTCAGACTAGCAGCACTCAT
>JAENWD010000160.1 GCA_016650245.1 Vicinamibacteria bacterium | reverse complement strand
GATGCAGTCGATCTCGACCAGCGAGTTGCCAGGAATGCCCCCTGCGGCGGCAATCGTCGTCCGGACCCCGGGCTCGGCGCCGAACCGCCCGAGGAAGACTTCGTTCATCGCCGCGTAGTCCTTCAGGTCGTTGAGGTACACGTTGACCTTCAGGACCTTCTCCATCGACGAGCCGACTTCTTCCAGGCGTTTCTGGATCTCTTTGAGCACGTGGTCCGTGTGTGCCTTGATGTCGCCTTCGAAGTGCGCGCCGATGCCTGAAATGAAGACGAGGTTCCCGTAGCTCACCACGCCGCTGAACAGCGGCGGCTTCTCGGGCCGTTTGCCGTCGCGCCAGTGCACCTTCTTGGCGGGCGCGGCCGGCGCTTGCGCTTGGGCGGACGCCAATGCGGGCGCGGCCATGGCAGCCGCTGCCGCGGCGGGGACCGCAAGGAATCGTCTACGGGTCGTCTGGGTCATCTCCGACTGCTCCTCTCGCGCCTCGACGCGCTCCACGTCGCTTGCAGATACTCGCCCATGTCGAGCGTGCCGGCCATCGTCTCGCCGTCAATCGTGCCGGAAAATCGGTAGTTCAACGCGTCGCCGTGCTCTTCTCCGTACGTCGACTGCACAGACACCCGTGGGCCGTCGATGGTGCCGCTCAACTCGCGGGTGATGAAGTCGCCCTCGTGACTGCCGTCAATCGTATTGCCCCGCTGACGCAGATGCAGCGTGTGGGTGGACTGCGACGCGGCGAAGGCGACGCGCGCCCTCCACGTGCCCGTGACATCGGCCACCGGCGAGGCGGGCGTCGTCGGCTGCTGCGGCCCGGTCGAGGTTTGGCTCGAGAGCAGGGCATGCAATCGGGCCGCGATGACATCGGCGTCTCCGGGCGCCAGCATGTATGGCGTGATCGACACGCCAGTACGATCCTCGCGGTCGCCGCGCGCCGGGAAGAGCGAGATGCGTGGCTCGGACTGAAAGAGCGCCTGCGCCACGGCCTCGCCCGACAGGCTCGAGGCCTTGCGGTCCCAGACAATCCTCAGGGAGGGCGTGCGGTTTGACAGCCCGGCGGGCTGCGTGACCTCGGTGGTCAGGCCGATGCCGCCCACCGTCTTCACTCGCTGGGCGATCTGGTCGAGCCACCCGGTCCACTGCCGCCACTCGGCGTCGTGGTCGCGGCGTACCCACTGCTCGACGGCCGCGAGCATGCCGATGGCTTCTTCCTTCCCCACCTTCATCGCGCGCGCAAAGCCGTGGTGCGGCGCGCTGTGGACCCACGCGGCTTTCACGAGGTCCTTGCGGCCCAGTAGAAGGCCCGCCGTCTGCGGTCCGCGCAGGCACTTGCCGCCGCTGTACCCAACCAGCGTCGCGCCGTTCTGGAGATGGACGTTGGGGATCGTGAGGATCTCGGCGGCCGCATCGACCAGGATGGGCACGCCGCGTGGACGCGTGAGCGGCGCCATCGCCGCCACCGTGAGCTCGCTTCGGTCGGCCTCGGGGCCCGCCAGCACGTACACCATGGCGGTGCGCGGCCCAAGCGCCGCCAGAAACTCCGCGAGCGTCGAGGCCTCGACGACGCGCACGCCGACGGCGCGGAGGGCGGCGTCGTAGACGTTGCGCGAGTGCTTCGGGATCACCACCTCGTCTTTGGCAAAGCCTCGCAGGTCCGGGATGCGCACGTGCAGATCGGGATTGCCGCCAGCGACGCAGGCAGTGGTCGCGTGCGTCAGCGCCGCCGCGCATCCCGAAGTCACCAGCCCCCATTCGGCGCTGGTCAGCGCCGCCAGGCGCTCGCCGATGGCGTCGGTAAGCTCGTCCAGGTGCACGTACTGTCGCGAGGCCTGGTCCATCGCCGCGCGGACTTCGGGCAGCATCGTCGAGCCGCTGAGGACCGTGTAGGTGCCTCGCGCGTTGATGAACGGCCGGACGCCGATTGACGTGTACACGTCGCGCGCTCCCCGGGGTGGCGCGCCGGGCGCCTGTGCGCTGGCCCTCGGGTCGGCCCCGCCTTTGCCTTTGGCTTCGGCGCGGCAAGCGACCAGAGACGCCAGGGCTGCGAGCCCTCCCATGTCGCGACTTCGCGCAAACAGATCACGGCGGCTGATTGAGGCCTCGTCCATCGGCGGCTCCTTGAACACGACACACTACTGCATAATCGGGCGCGTGTACTACGGTTGGTACGTGCTGCTGGTCGCCGCGGCTGCCATGGTGGGCACGCTGCCCGGGCGCACGCAAGGTCTGGGCCTCATCACCGAGCCGCTGCTGGCCGAGCTGGGCATCGGCCGGGTCGCCTATGCCGAAGTGAACCTCTGGGCCACGCTGATCGGCTCGATGGGGGCGATCGGGATCGGGCACCTCCTGGACCATTTCGGCAGCCGGGTCGTGCTCACGCTGGTGGCCCTGGCCCTGGGCGTGGTCGTCGCGGCCATGAGCCAGACCAGCTCCCTGGCCGGGCTCGCCGTGTGGATCACGTTGACCCGCGCGTTAGGGCAAAGCGCGCTGTCGGTGGTGAGCCTGGCCATGATCGCGCCGTGGTTCGTACGCAAAGTCGACACGGCCATGGCCCTCTACAGCGTGACCTTGAGCGTCGGCTTCATGTTGGCGTTTCCCGTCGTGGGCCCGCTGCTCCAGCAGCGCGGCTGGCGTGCAGCGTGGCTGGCCATTGGCGTCGCGCTGGTCCTCGGGCTGGCGCCGCTCTCCTGGGGCGTCGTGCGCCGGAGCCCCGACGTGATGTCGCTTCACCCAGACGGAGGGTCAGCGCCTCCTGCCACGCCATCGGGCGCCAGCATGGCGCGCGAGGAGTTCACCTGGGCGACGGCGCTGGTGGAGCCCGCCTTCTGGATCTTCGCGACCGGCACCGCGCTCTACGGGTTGGTCGCATCGGGGATCGGCCTGTTCAACGAGTCCATCCTCGCCGAGCGGGGCTTCGGCGCCAACGTCTACTACCAGACGCTGGTCGTCACGGCGCTGACGGCACTGGCGGGTAACTTCGCGGGCGGATGGCTGGCGAGGTCGGTCTCTCTGGCACGACTGATGGGGGTCTCGCTGCTGGTGCTTGCCGGCGGCCTCATCGCACTGCCGCACGTCGCGACACTGGCGCACGTGCTGACGTGGGCGACCGCGATGGGACTCGGCGGCGGCCTGGTGATGGTGCTGTTCTTCACCGTGTGGCCGCGCGTCTTCGGCCGGCGCCACCTGGGACGCATTCAAGGCACCGCACAAGCGCTCACCGTCGTCGCCTCGGCGACAGGCCCGCTGCTGTTGGCCTGGTGCGTCGAGTGGACCGGCAGCTACGCGACGATGTTCCGCGTGTTGGCGGGGCTCATCAGCCTGGTCGCCCTGGCGGCCTTCATCGTGCCGATGCCGTCTTCGGCTCGCCAGAGGATGGCCGCGTAGGATGCGAGCGGCGATGCTGGCGACGATCTGGCTGGCGCTGGCAGGCTTTGTCGTTGGCGAGGCCGGCAAGAGCCGGCATCGGCGAACGGGCATCGAGCCGCGCTGGGCGTGGGCCGCCTGGTGCGCGGGTCTGGTCGCCTGCGTCGTCCACATTCTGATCGCGATGGCGCACCGACACGGCTGGAGCCACCAGGCCGCGGTCCTGGAAACGGCCAGGCAGACGGCGGAGGTCTACGGCCTTGCCTGGAGCGGCGGCGTCTACGTCAACTACCTGTTCGTCGGCCTCTGGGTGGCCGAGCTCGCCTGGTGGCGCATGGACCCTCAGCGCTATACGAGGCAACCGCCGTGGATGCGCTGGGCTGTGCGGGCCTTCTACCTCATCATCGTGTGCAACGCGGCCGTGGTCTTCGTGGCGCCGGACCGCCGCGCGGCCGGCGTCGCGGTCACCGCGGCGCTGCTGGCCGCGTGGTTCTGGTAACGACCGACCGGCATCCAAACGATCATGCCTGCTCCGCCGCTTTCCGTGCTGGACCTGTCGCCCGTCGTGGAGGGGAGTTCGGCTGCCGATTCGTTCCGCAATACCCGCGATCTTGCTCGGCACGCCGAGCGTTGGGGATACAAACGTTTCTGGCTTGCCGAGCACCACAACATGCCGGGCATCGGCAGCTCGGCCACCTCGGTGCTGATCGGCTACGTCGCGGAAGGCACCTCGACGATTCGCGTCGGCGCCGGTGGCGTGATGCTGCCCAATCACTCACCGCTGGTGATCGCGGAGCAGTTCGGCACGCTCGAGTCGCTGTATCCAGGACGGATCGATCTGGGATTGGGCCGAGCACCGGGCACCGACCCGGAGACCACACTCGCCCTGAGGCGAGACTCGGCGGCCGCAGCCGATAGCTTCCCGGAGGATGTGCAGCAGCTGCTGGCGTACTTCCGACCTTCGGCAGCAGGCCAACGCGTCCATGCCGTGCCCGGCGAGGGACTGGCAGTGCCGGTGTGGCTGCTCGGGTCCAGCCTCTTCAGCGCGCGCCTGGCGGCGATGCTCGGGCTGCCTTTTGCGTTCGCGTCGCACTTCGCGCCGGACTCCCTGCTTGCAGCGCTCGACGTCTACCGACGCGAGTTCCGACCTTCCGAGGCACTCGAACGGCCGTACGCGATAGCGGCGCTCAATGTCGTGGCGGCCGACAGCGACGCCGAGGCTGCCTGGTTGTTCACCTCGATGCAACAGCAGCTCATCCGGTTGCGCCGCGGAACCCCCGGCAAGCTTCCGCCACCGATCGACCCCGATCACGCGCCCTGGTCTCGGGACGAGCGGCTGATGATCGCGCACACCCTGCGCTACTCGGTCGTCGGCGCCCCCGACACGGTCGCACGCGGTCTCCACTCGTTCATCGAGACAACCAAGGCGGATGAGATCATGGTGACCGGTCACATCTACGATCACGCCGCACGCCTGAGATCGTTTGAGATCGTCAGCCGGCTTCTCGACATCCCTTTGAGCTCGAGCGCAACCAGCACTCTGCGGTCGCGATGAGCGCGGTTGCACCAGCCATGATCTTCATGAGTCCAGGCCGGGGGCGGGGGCCCTCCTGCACCTCGCCGGCGAGCGCTTCCAGGAAGGCAACGAGCGCACGCTTTTCATCCGGCGTGAGGCGGAGCTGGCGGATCTCCTCGTCGACGTTCGGGTTGCGATTGCCACCCTTCTCATAGAAATCAACGACGTTGGAAAGCGTGGCGAGGCTGCCGTCGTGCATGTAGGGTGCGGTGCGGGCGACCTCGCGGAGCGTAGGGGTCTTGAACGCGCCCTTGCCGCTCCCCTCGTCCGCGAGCGTCCCTGTGCGCCAGGCCACACCGGTGTTGTGGGTGCGTTCGTCGGTGAAGTTGGGGCCGACGTGACACGCCGTGCAGTTCCCCTTGCCGCGGAAGACCTGCAGACCTTGGCGTTCGAGATCCGTGAGCGCGTTTCGTTCGCCGTTGACGAAGCGGTCGAAGCGCGAGTTGCCGGAGAGAATCGATCGGACGTAGCTGGCGAGCGCGAAGGAGATCTCGTTACCTGACAGGTTGACGCGCGCCGCGGCTTCGGCTACCGAGAAGCCCATTTCGTTGAGGTCGGCGATGGGCGCGAGGACCTGCTCTTCGAGCGTCGCGACGCGGCCGTCCCAGAAGAACGCGCGGCCGTAGCCGCGGTTGACGAGCGCGGGCGCATTGCGACGGCCGGCCCGGCCCATGACGCCGATGGCGACCGGGCGCCCGTCCGAGAACGCCCGGTCCGGCCGGTGGCAGGTGGCGCAGGAGATCGATTGGTCAACCGACAGGCGTCGGTCGAAGAACAGCACGCGGCCGAGCGCGACCTTGTCCGCGGTCACCGGGTTCTCGTCCGGCACCGGCATGTACAAGTCGAGTCCGAGCGGGATGACGAGCGCTGCGGCCGCGAGCACTGGAAGCCACAT
>JAENWD010000159.1 GCA_016650245.1 Vicinamibacteria bacterium | reverse complement strand
GTCGCGCCAGGGATCGAGGGTGACGATGAGCACGCCGGGCGGGTCGTCGTCGATCCGCCGCCGGGCCGACAACACGTCCGACACGATGAGCGGGCAGACAGTCTGGCAGTGTGCGTAGGCGAACGCCACGAGCACCGGCCGGCCCCGGAACGATCCCAGCGTGACGCTTTGTCCGGTCTGATCGGTGAGCGCGAGGGGAGGCGCGACGTCGTTCACGCGCGTCAACTGCGCCGCGATGTCTCCGGCACCGGTGGAGAAGGCGTCCAGGTCCGCCGTTCGGACGCGGACCGCGACGCTGCAGAGGCCGGCGACCAGCAGCGCCAGCACGACGCCGACCGTCAGCTGGCCGCCCACCCGCGCGGTGGCCAGCGCCAATCCCGCTCGCAGGTCCGTTGCCCACACGGTCGCCAGCAAGGCGACCATGCCGAGCGGCTGCCCTACCAGCAGTATCCATCCTCCGGCGTTGGGCAGTGCGTCGGAGGTAGAGCCGAAGCATACCTCGCGCGTCCGCAGCAGCCATTCCGGTGCCGACGGGTCGACAGGCCACAGGGCGAGCGCCCACCACGACGCGGTGACGGCCACGATCGCCGCCAGCGCGACGACCGCTGCCCGCGCGCGCCCCAACGCGCTCATCCGATTCTCCAGAGGAACGACAGGATCTTCCAGTTCACGAAGAAGTAGACGACGAAGGCCGCGAGGAACACAAACGCCAGCACGATCGTGCCCGGCGCCGGCCCCATGATGCCGGGCGAGTCACGGTGCAGCGCGGCGTTCCGGGCGTCGACGTCCGGCGCATGCACGGGCGGGTGCGTGAGCCCGGCCGGCACGCCCACCATCGCCACGCCCTTGACGATCTCTCCCAGCGGCTCGCCGAAAAACACCGACTTGACCGCGATTGCGATGAACAGAAACGCGCCGGTGGCGGCCAGCAGGCCGCCAAGCGCCACGACGGCCAGCACCAGATCGACGATCGGGTTGAACTGCACGTCAAACGGGGCTTGGCTGAACGTGATGTCCCAGTGGCGCCGCGGCACTCCGAAACTGCCGGCAAAGGTCATCGACAGCGTGAAGATCAGCATGCCGCCGGCAAACAGATAGGGCTGGATCTTCGCGAGAGCCCAGAACGCCACCTTGCGCTCGAAGATCAGGGGGATGAGATAGTACGTCGCGCCCATGAACGCCATGGCGGTGCCGCTCACAACCGTCGCGTGGAAGTGCCCGGGAACGCGCAGCGTGTTGTGCACGATGATGTTGATCTGCTCGGTGCCGATCGTCACGCCCGTGATGCCGCCGACGAAGCCGAAGACGACCAGCGAGAACACCAGCGAGCTGAACCCAGGGTCGCTCCACGGCGCGCGGCGCAGCCAGTCGAACATGCCGTTGGTGAATCCGCGCAGGCGCATCCCGAGCTCCATGCCGGCCGGCACGGTGAAGCCGTGGATCATAGAGGCGAGCACGGCCATGTACATGAAATAGCTCGTGTTCACGATCTTCCAGGCGGGCCCCATTCCCGGGTCGACCAGCAGGTGATGTGCCGACGCCATCGAGATGAAGAGGATGTAGAGCACGAAGGCCGACCGGCTGATCTTCTCGTTGACCACGACCGAGCCAATGGTGAGCGCGCCGAGCATGTACCAGATCGCCACCATGGCGGCGACGTTGATCTGCTGCGACGAATGGCCCAGCCCCCACCAGATCATCCGGTAGACCTGCGGGTCCACCTCCATCAGTCCGAGCGACCAGAGGAAGGTCGGGATGTAGATGGCCGCGCCATGCAGGAGCGTGATCACGGCGATGATCGCGGCCGTCACGGCCCCAAAGACCACCAGCGGCAGCGACCCTTCATAGGTCTTTTCCCGCTTCGCGACCACGAGATTCGCGAAGAAGACCCCGACCGTCACAAGAGCGCCGACCGCGAAGAAGATGACGCCAAGATAGAAGAGAGGATCGGCGCGCAGCGGGACGTACGACGTGAAGAGCACGTCGGCCCGGCCCGCCCACATCATCCACTCGACCATCAGCGCGCCGAGCAGCATCAACCCGAAGCCGACCCAGGAGGTCTTCGGCGCGCTGTTGCGGGCGCTGAGCAGCACGGTGCTGGCAAACAGCAGCACCGCCATCTCGAAGAAGATGATGAAGAAGATCAGCATGCTCATGCCGTGCACG
>JAENWD010000158.1 GCA_016650245.1 Vicinamibacteria bacterium | reverse complement strand
CGTCTGGCCGTGGTAGACGCCGCTGTCGATGCGCCACGCCATCACGGCCTGCCGGCCGATCGTCTCGGCCTCGCTGCTCATGATGCACCCGCCGGCAAACACCTCGGCCGTGCGGGCTTCGACGTAGTGGCCGACGACGGGGCCCGCAAACGCGGGCGCGGCCGCGAGAACGAGAGCGGTGAGGAAGAAGAGACGTTTCATGGTGGTAATCCTCTTCGGAGCGACTCGGCTATCACAATCGCGATGGCGCGAAGGCGCGAAGGGCTAAAGGGCCCTGAAAGCAATTGTCTCAACCATTCTAACTTCGCGCCTTCGCGCCTTCGCGCCCTCGTGATTGTGACCCGGCCAGTCATCGCGTCTTAGTGCGAGCAACACTCCCGCCCGTCATGGCAGGCCGAGGCGTGCGCGGCCTTGCCGTCCGGGCCCAGCGGTTTCTGGGTCTTCGTGCACCAGTAGGCTGTGGCGTCGTACTTGTCGTAGAACTGAAACTCCGCCGGGTCCACGACGCTCATCACGTACATCCCCTTGTGCCGGAGATGCTCGCAGGTGGCATGGCTCACGAGTGGTGAAGCGGGTTTGGGATGATCCATAACGACCCCTATACGACCTTTGCCCCCGTCGCCTTCATGATCGCGCGGCGCAGCGCGGTCTTGGCGACCTGCACCTTGTAGCCGTTGCCGCTCATCGGCCTGGCATCGGCCAGCGCGGCCTCCGCGGCCTGCCAGGCAACGGCCTCGTCGACCCGCTTGCCCTTCAGCATCTGCTCGGCCGGCAGCGACCGCCACGGTACCGGCGCCACCGCGCCCAGCACGACGCGTGCGCTCTCGACCACGCCGCCGCCACCTCCACTCATGCGCAGCGCCACCGACGCCGTCACGATGGACCAGTCGTGCGACTGCTTGAACTTCACCTCGTAGGTCGCCGCCGACACGTTGCGCGGCGTCGGGATCACGACCTCGGTGACCAGCTCCGTGGGTTCCAGGACCGTCTCGCCGAACATGTTCCTGTCGGGCATCAGGAAGAACGTGCCGGCCTCGATCTCACGCTCGCCCTGCGGACCTGCCACCTTGATGCGCGCGTTGTAGGCGATGAGCGGCGGCGCAAGGCTCGACGGATGCACGATGTGGCAGGGGCCGTCGCCAAAGATGGCATGGTATTGGTTCTCGCCCTCCACCGCGAAGCAGCGCGCGCCGCCCTTCTTGAGGCAGTGGAACTCCTCGTTGCGGAAGTACCAACAACGCGGCCGCTGCATCAGGTTGCCGCCGACGGTGCCGACGTTCCGGATCTGCGGCGTGCCGACGCCACGCGCCGCGTCGGTCAGCGCAGGGTAGGTTTTGGCGAGCGCAGCGTGGTCCGCGACGTCGGTCAACGTCGCCGCCGCGCCGATGACGGCCAGTCCCTGCGCGGGGACCGCGATGCCGGCCGGCAGGTTCTTCACATTCACCAGCACGTCGGGCTCGGCGACGTAGTCCTTCATCAACCCGAGGAGGTCCGTGCCGCCGGCAAGTGGCAACCTCCTGCCGCGCGTGGCGGTGCTGAGCGCGGCCAGCGCTTCCTGCTGATTGGCTGCGTTGACGTATGCGAAGGCCTTCACAGCGTGCCTCCCGTCTTCTCGCGCTCGGCGAGCGCCGTGATCACCTTCTCGGGCGTGATTGGAATGCTGCGGATGCGGGCGCCAATGGCGTTGGCCACCGCGTTGGCCACCGCCGCCGCGGTCGAGATCGTCGGCGGCTCGCCGATGCCGATGACGCCGCGCTCGGGCTGGTTCATCAGCGTGATGTCGATCGTCGGGATGTCGCTTGGCCCGGCGATGCGGTACCACTCCATGTTCGGGTTCACCATGTGGCCCGTCACGCGGTCGAGGATCCGATCCTCGAACAGCGCGTAGTTCACCCCGCCGATGATGCCGCCGATGCACTGGCTCTCGGCCGTGAGCTGGTCGACGATCAGCCCGCAGTCCTGAACGCAGGTCACGCGGGTGACCTTGCTGACGCCCGTTTCGATGTCCACTTCCACCTCGGCAAACTGCACGCCGCTGGTGCCGCTGGCCGACAGCCCGCGCTCCCATTGCCCGTCCACCGCCAGCGGCTCCATGCCGAGCTGCTTGCACGCGTCTCTCCACGCCAGGCCCTTGGAAGGGTCGCCCTTCACGTGGATGCGTCCGTTGCTGGCGACCAGCGTCGCCGCGTCCACGCCAAGCCCTGGGGCGACTTTCGCCTTGAGCGCGTCCAGCGCCATGCCGGAGGTCACACGGATCGCCGGCGAGACGCCCGGCGCCGTAGTGCTGCCGCCGGAACCGCCGCTGAATGGGTAGTTGCTGTCGCCGATCTCGGCCCTCACCAGTTCCATCGGGATGCCGAGCGTTTCGGCCGTGATGATCGCGACGATGGTCTTGGTGCCAACGCCGAGGTCCTGCGTGCCACAACGCATGACCACGCTGCCGTCGGGGTTGATCTCGCAGTGGGCCTTGGTGCCCTGGCCGCCGCCGCCCCACCGGTTGGCCGCGCAACCCATGCCTCGCTTGATCGGTCCCGGCGTCGGATCGCCGGTGACGTGACGCTTGCTCCATCCGAATCGCTCGGCGGCGATGGGGAAGTACTTCCGCCACATCGCGTTGGGTGCTTCCGGCGGCAGGTTCTTGATACGGAACGCCAGCGGGTCCATCCGCAGCTTGTCCGCAAGTTCGTCCATCAGCATCTCGGTGTGGAAACAACCCTGCGGATGGCCGGGCGCGCGCATCGCGCGCTGCGGGCCCGCGTTGGTGAAGATGTCGCGATGCTTCCGCCGCCGATTCGGGAAGACGTAGATGTACGGCAGCGGGAATCCAGACCCGGCGCCGGCGCCTCCCGTGCCCCAGGTCTCGGCGTCAAACGCCGTCAGCATCCCGTCCGCGCTGACCCCGGCCTTGATCTTCGAGGCCGACGAGGGCCGGTTGCCGGACGCCAGGTGCTCGTCTTTCCGATCGAGCAGCAGCTTGACGGCGGCGCCCGCCTGTTTGGCGAGCTTCGCGCAGATGATGCCCTGCGCATCGGGCCCGAACTTGCTGCCGAAGCCGCCGCCCATGTACTCGGTGATCACGCGGACGTTGGCCTGCGGGATGTCGAGCGCCTTGGCAAACTGCTCGCGCGTGCCGTGCACGGCCTGCGTGGACACCCACGACGTCAGCTTGTCGCCGTCCCACTCGCACACGCAGCCGTGCGTCTCGAGCGACACGTGCGTCTGCACTTGCGTGGCGTAGCCGGCAAGGACGGTGTGCGCGGCGGCTTTGAAACCCGCCTCCAGGTCGCCTGCCTCTTCGGTGTCGCCAGCCTTGATGTTGCCGTCCTTGAACACCTGCGGCGCGCCCTCGCGCAGTGCCAGCGCCTCGGTGGCGATGTGCGGCAGCACTTCGTACTGCACCTTGATCAGCCGCAGCGCGTCGTCGGCCTGTTCCTCTGTGGCGGCAGCCAGCGCGGCGACCTCCTCGCCCTGGAACATCACCTTCGCGCCGGGCTGCAGCACCGCCATCACGGCCTTGACCCCCGGCGCCTTGCTGGCCGCGCTCAGGTCGATGGCCACGATGCGGGCGTGCGGGTGCGGCGAGCGAAGGATGCGCCCGTGCAGGCCGCCAGGACGGTTGATGTCGTAGGAGTATTTCGCCTGGCCGGTGACCTTGATCGGGCCGTCCACGCGTTGAATACGCTTGCCAACCAGCGTTGGCTCGGCCGGCCAGGGGTACTTCTCGTGCGGCTGTGGCCGCGACGGCGCGTTGACCTCTGGAACCTGCGGAGTGTCAGCCACGACGCACCCCCTTGGTGTTCAGGACGGCTTCGAGCACGCGCGGATACGTGCCGCACCGACAGATGTTGCCGTCGAGTGCGGCCCTGGCCTGCGCGGGCGTCGGCGACGGGTTGCTCTCCAGTAACGCAACAGCCGACATCACGAAACCCGGTGTGCAAAAACCGCACATCAGGCCGTCGTGGTCGCAGAAGGCCTGCTGCACCGGATGGAGCACGGTGCCTTGCGCCAGGCTGGCGACGGTGCGTATCGACTTGCCCTGCATCTGGATGGCGAGAATCGAGCAGGCATACGCGCTCTTGCCGTCGACCAGCACGGTGCACGCGCCGCAACTGCCGCGGTCGCACACACGCTTCTGGGCGGTGAGGTTGAGCCGCTCGCGCATCGCGTCGAGCAGCGTCACGCGCGGCTCGACCTTGAGCGTGCGCGCCTGGCCGTCGATGGAGAGCTGGACGCTGACCTCACCCGGACCGATGGGCGCTGGCCCGGTTTGCGCCTCGGACTCCCCGACGCCGATGACGCCGGCGGCGACGGAGGACGCACTGACTGTCTTCAGGAAAGCGCGGCGGCTGACGTTGAGGGCGTCGTCGTGCAGAGCCATTGGAACCTCAGTCGAGGTGGTAGATGGAAGCGAGAGGACACATTATAAGGCCTTCGGGCTTCAGACTTCAGCCTTCAGGACGCTCATGAACTCGCGCCACGGGCCGACCGCGTCAGTGTACTGACGCGCGAGCGTGCGCGTGATCTGGGTCAGGTGCACCAGGTCGTGCGCGACCCAGGTTGCCAGGAGCTGGCTCATGGTCACCCGTCCAAGGCTGGGGTGAAGCCCTTGCAGGGCCAGGTGTTCCCCGCCGAGGTTCATCCCTTCGAGGGTCTCGAGGTTCGCCGCCCGGAGACGCCCGAACTCGTCAACCAGCACGCCGGCCGGCCAGCCGGCGTATCGGCCTTCCCCAGCCTCGCGATCGAAGGGCGTGAACGCCACGCGGTCCTGATGGGCGAGGATCAACCGCGCCCTGGGAATCCAATCGTCCACTTCGCCCCACACCAAGTGACGCAGGACCTGAATGGGCGGCCAGGTGCCGGGACCTTCAGTGGCGTGCAGCCACGACTCGGGCAACGGCTCGACCAGCGCCTGCAGCACCAGCGGCGCACGGCTCAACTGGCCTTTCGCGTCTTGCAGATTGAAGGTCATGCCCCAGTCTGCCACGCGGAAGCCCGAAGGCTGAAGGCCGGGTAGGGCGCTACAATGCGCCAATGACCACCGCCTCCCGCCGCTCGTTCCTCCAGTCGCTGGGTGCGACCACCACGGTGGCGGCGTTTGGCCGGCCCGATCTGCTGGCCCGCGTCGACCAGGCCACGCGCGCCACCACCGGTCGGTCGGCCGACGATATTGCGCAGGACGAGGATTTCTGGCGCGAGATCCGCGAGGCGTTCACGCTCGATCGCACCATCACCAATCTCAACAACGGCGGCGTCTGCCCGAGCCCGCGGGTCGTCCACGAGGCGATGAAGCGATACCTCGACATCTCGAACCAGGCCCCGGTCTATCACATGTGGCAGGTGCTCGAGCCCAACCTCGAGACTGTACGACGCCGCCTGGCCGCCGAGTTCGGCTGCGACACCGAAGAGCTGGCGGTCACTCGCAATGCCAGCGAGGCGTTGCAGATCGCACAGCTCGGGATCGATCTGAAGGCGGGCGACGAGGTCCTGACGACCAACCAGGACTACGGGCGCATGCTCGACACCTGGCAGCAGCGCGTACGCCGCGACGGCATCGTCCTCACGCAGATCTCGTTTCCCGTGCCGCCGCCCGATCAGGCCGACTTGTTTCGCAGGTTCGAGCAGGCGGTGACGCCGCGCACGAAGGTGATCCACGTCTGCCACATCACCAACCTCACCGGACAGATCTTCCCGGTTCGCGACATCTGCCGGATGGCCCGGGCGCGCGGCATCAGGACGATCGTCGACGGCGCGCACGCCTTCGCGCATTTTCCGTTCACGCTCGCCGATCTCGAATGTGACTACTACGGCACGAGCTTGCACAAGTGGCTGCTGGCGCCGGTGGGCACCGGCTTTCTGTACGTGCGGCGGCCGCTCGTCAAGGGCCACTGGGCGCTGACCCCGGCCAACGAGTCGAGGGACGCCGACATCCGGAAGTTCGAGGAGATCGGCACGCACCCGGCCGCGATGCACAACGCCATCGCCGAGGCGCTGGAGTTCCACCACTCCATCGGCGGCGAGCGAAAGGCGGCGCGGTTACGCTACCTGCGGAACCGGTGGGCCACGCGCCTGCACGAGACGCCGGGTGCGAAAGTGTTGACGAGTTTCGATCCGGCTCAGGGTTGCGCGATCGGGCTGCTATCGCTGGCAGGGCACGACCCGGAGAAGGTGACTGCGCACCTGTGGGCCAGGCAGCGCATCATCGTCACGCCGATCAAGCATGCCGAGTTTCAGGGGCTCCGTATCACGCCCAATCTCTACACGACGCTTGGCGAGATCGACAGCTTCGTCGCGGCCATCCACGACGTGCTGAAGCACGGAGTGTCGTAAACCTCCGGGGTCCGGGGTCCTTACGTCCGCCGAAACCCTTTTCGCGCCCGGAAAATCCACGCGCGGCCGTGTCCCGTATCTCCTCAGCAAGACGCGAATCTGATCCGGCCCCGTTTGTGCACACTAGGGCCGCCGACGGGCGCGCGCACGAGGGTCGGGGGCCGTGGGGTACGGCTTTCGGCAAACCGGGGGAAGAGGGTGCCAGAAGATGGCCCTGCGATTCCTGGCTCTCGTGGGCGCGCCCGTCGTGTGTACGCCCCCGGACCCCGGACCCGAAGGTCTATCCCGAAAACTTGTAGCCCAGCCCGTGGATGGTGTGGATATGCTCGGGCCGCCGGGGATTGAGTTCGAGCTTCTGGCGCAGCCAGGCGATGTGGACGTCGACGGTACGCGTCGACGGCATGGCGTGGTAGCCCCAGACCTGGTTCAGCAGTTCGTCTCGCGACAGCGTCGCGCCGCGATGCTCGATGAAGTACTTGAGCAGCTTGAACTCGCGGGCCGACACATCGATCAGTTGACCGAGCCGTCGGACTTCGGCCTTCCGAAAATCGATGTGCACGTCGCCGAACTGGTACGCCTCGGCCTGGGCTGGAACCGGTGGCACGCGCCGGAGCAGAGCCTCGACGCGGGCGAGCAGCTCGGTCATCTCGAAGGGCTTGACCAGATAGTCGTCAGCGCCAAGCTTCAACCCCACGACCCGATCGACCACCTGACCGCGCGCCGTCAACATCAGGATCGGCGTGACGACGTTGCGCTGGCGCAGCGTGCGGCAGACGTCGAATCCATCCCGTCCGGGCAGCATGCCATCGAGCAGCACCACATCGAAGACCTCGCTGCACGCTCGCTGCAGGCCCGTGTCGCCGTCGGTCGCCGACACGACGTCGTAGCCCTCGGCCGCAAGGCGGTCGGTGAGCGTCATCACGAGGCCGGGTTCGTCTTCGACGAGCAGGACGCGGGGCACTGGGTGGTTACGAGTTACGAGCTACGAGTTACGAGTGGCGCGGGGTGCCGTGTGCCCTCTGCAATCGGCGACACTTCGCCGTCATAGGCCGGCAAGTGCAGCACGAATGTGCTTCCCGCGCCATGGGCGCTCTTCACGGTGACGTGGCCGCCGTGGGCGTCGACGATGCCTTTGACGATGCTGAGGCCGAGGCCGTTGCCGTGAATCTGACGTGACCGGGCCTCGGCGCCGCGAAAGAACGGCTCGAAGATGTGCGGCAGGTCGGCCGACGAGATCCCCAGGCCCTTGTCGGTGACGGCGACGCGTACCTCCGGCCCTTTGCGGCCTGGCGCCGTCGATGCGGTCACGCCGATCCAGCGGTTCGTGCCGCCGTACTTGACCGCGTTGGCGATCAGGTTGGCCAGGCACGCGCGCAGCGCGGGCGCATCAACCAGCACAGGCGGCAGCCCCTCGGGCACCTTCACCTCGACGGTGACCCCCGCGTCGGAGATGGTGTCCTGCGAGGCCGCGACGGCCTCGCTGATGAGCGTGCCCACCGGCAACGGCGTGCGGTGCGCCACGACATGACCGGACTCGATGCCGGCGTAGAGCAGGACACGTTCGACCGTGTCCCCAAGCCGGCGCGACTCGGTCTGGATGCGCGTGCCGTACTGCTTGACTCTCGCCGGGTCCACGACCAATCCGTCGGCCAGGTTCTCGGCGGCCGCGCCGATCACCGACACCGGCGTCCGCAGCTCGTGTGAGACCGCGGCGACAAACTCAATCTGCTGCCGCGCCAGCCGCTCCGCGCGCCGCGCCGTGCGTGCCAGCACGCCGACCGTGACGGCCATCAGCAGCAGCACGCCGAAGCTCAGCGCGGTGTTGCGCGTCCGCGCCCCGCCAACGGCCGCTTCAAGCGATCCCGCGCGATGCCGCGCCACGAGCTTCCAGCGCAGCAGGCCGTCAAAGGCCTTGTTGACGGCGCCGGCGCGAGCGGCGGTGCCAGCCGCGCCGTCGGGCGGAGCACCTCGTCGCGCGGTCATGCTGAAGAACAGGTTGCGGCGTCGATCGCCCGCCGGTGGCGCGCCGGTGCCACGCAGGGACCGCTCGGCCTGGCGAATCAACTGGAACTGGTCGGGCCGCAATCCGAACATGTCGGCTTCGGCGTCGTGCCGCGCAACCAGATCCTTCACGTCCTCGACATTGTCCGCATAAATGACGCGGGCTGGATCGCGGCGGCTGACGACAGCCACCCGGTACTCGTCGCCTGTGCCTTGCTTGAAGTGGCGCTCGACCAGCGCGGGCAGGAAGTCGTCGCGCACAAACGCCGTGTCGAGACCGATGATGGTGTAGCCGAACACCGGCGTGAAGATCGTGACGTGCTCGCGCACGTGCTGCGGCACGGGCGCCACCGGCGCGATGACGGCGTCCTCGGCGTCGCTGAGCAGATCGTGCAGGCGAATGGGCTCGTCCGGCGGGTTCCGATCCCAGCCGGCCAGCTCCCTGGTGAACCGCGCGTGCAACTCGCCCTTGCCGGAGGGCCAGTCGGCGACGACGAACTGACGAGCCGTCTGGTCCCACCGCCGGAGCCGCAACTGCGGGCCCAGCCTGTCGACCAGCAGGACCTCGCGCACCAGCGCGGGCGTGGTGGTGGCCGCCCGCCACGCGTTGGTCCTCTCCGCGTATGCGGCCCAGTCGTCGGTCTTGAGGCTTTCGCCGTCGACCTGCAGACCACCGAACGCGCGGATCAGCTCGAGGTCGAGCTCCTGCGCGACCTGCGCGGTCGCCTGCCGCAACGTCCGCTCGCGGCGTTCGCGCTCGGCATCGCTGACCTGACCGATCCACCGGTACTGAAGCACCGCCATCACCGGCAGCAACAGCAACGCGCCGCCGGCGACCAGGTACAGCGTCAGGGGACGGCGACGTCTCTGTCTCATCGACGCGGAGTGTAGCATGGCGAATGCGGGCTGGAAGTCCAGTCAAATCAGTATTTTACAAACTTAACATTCTCTTTGCGCTACCTTAACGATCCCGGTCCATCGATCGCCGTCTAATGGAGTGGTCAAAGGACGTGCCCATGCGAATGTCACGAAATGTTGCGCTTGCCCTGGTGGCGCCGCTCACCGTCGCCGCACACCTCACCGCCAGCAGCCCACAGGTGGATGCCAAGGTCGGCGAGATCCTGGCCGCGGCCCGTCAGGCCCTGGGCGGCGAGGCTGCCCTGTCGAAGGTCCAGACCCTGTCGGTCACTGGCGCCACGCGCCGCATCATGGGCGAGCGCGAGATCGCCGGCGACGTCACCCTCGATTTCGTGCTGCCAGACAAGATGAAGCGCACCGACTCGTTCGGCATTCCCGGTGGCCCGACGATGGAGCGGGTGTCAGTGCTCAACGGCACCGAGGTGTGGGACGACTCGACCAATCGGGGAGGCGGCGGCTTCATGATGCGAATGGGCGGCCCTGGCGGGCCAGGCGCACCCGGCGCATCCGGCCGCGAGCCGACCGAGGAGCAACGCCAGCGGATGCGCGAGGCGCAGGCGCAGCGCATGAGAAACGAGATGGCACGCCACTCGCTCGCGTTCCTCCTGCGCACCGACGCGCCGTCGGTCTACGCCGGAGAGGCGGAGGCCGAAGACGGCAAGGCCGACGTGATCGAGGTCACGCCCCTGGGCGGAACGGCGATGAAGCTGTTCATCGACCAGGCGACCCACCTGCCGCTGATGATCAGCTACGTGGGCGTGTTGCCGCGCATGGTCGGCGCGCGCGGCGGCCAGCGTCCGACGCCTGAAGAGATCGAGACGATGCGCCGCGAGCCGCCGCAGACGGCCGTCTTCGAGGTGCGCTACAGCGAATACAAGAAGGTCGACGGCGTCCTGCTGCCTCACCTCATCACGACCGGCGCCAACGGCAACGTCACCGAGGAGTGGACGATCGAGAAGTTCAAGTTGAATCCGGCGCTCAAGCCGGAGTCCTTCGTGAAGAAAGGCTCGTAGGTCTTCCTGTAATGGCTCGACGACTCCTGCTGTTGTTCTCGGTGCTGCTGCTCGCCGCCGCGCCCGCTCGCGCGGACGATGAGGCGGCTGGACAGGCCGATCTGACGATCACCGTGGTCGATCAAACCGGTGCGGCTCTCATCACGGCCTCGATCACCCTCGTCGATCAGATGGGCACGCCCAGGGTCGTGTCCGTGGACCAACGGGGGCAGGCGAGCGTGCAGGGCCTGGCGGTCGGCACGTACACGGTCAAGGTCGAGGCCGCGGCTTTTCAGACGTTTGAAGGGCCGCTGACGTTGAAGAAGGGCGCCAACGCGGTGACCGTGAACCTGCCACTGGCCGGGCTGTCCGAGGAGGTCGTCGTGCGGACCGACGCGTCCGACGTGGCCGGCAACGCCTTCACGTCGTCGCTGAGCGACCAGGAGATCGCGGAGCTGCCCGACGATCCCGACGAGCTCGAGCAGGTCCTGATGCAGATGGCAGGACCCGGTGCGACCATGCGGGTCAACGGGTTTCGCGGGGGGCGGCTGCCGCCGAAGTCGCAAATCCAGTCGATCCGGTTCCGCATGAACTCCTACGCCGCAGACAACCACGAGGCTGGCGGGGGCTTCGGCATCGACATCGTCACCAAGCCGGGCATGGATGGCTGGCGCGGGATGACCAACTTCGGCTTCCGCGACGAGGCGCTCAACGCGCGCAACGCGTTTGCGCCGACGCTTGGAGACGAGCAGTACCGCCGATTCGGCTTCAACATCGACGGCCCGCTCGTGAAGGGGAAGACGTCGTTGGCGATCAACGTCGACGGCAACGCGAACTACGACAGCCAGACGATTGTGGCCATTACCCCGGACGGCACGTACAACGACGTCGTCCGGCGGCCCAACGACCGCATGTTCGCCTCGGCACGTGTGGACCATCAGATGACGCCCACCCAGTTGATGCGCGTCGAGTTCCGCCACGACATGAACGAGCGGCAGAACCTGGGCGTCGGCGACTTCGACCTGCAGGATCGGGCGTACGACCGGACCACCACCGAGAACGCGCTGCGCTTCTCGCTCAACGGGCTGCTGCTGCCCAAGGTCGCCAACGAACTGAAGGTCCAGTACTCGCGCGAGGTCACCAAACAGAGTTCGTTGTCAACCGATCCGGCGATCGTCGTGATCGACAACTTCTCGTCAGGCGGCGCCGGCCAACAGAGCGATCGGCGGGGCCGGCTGATCGAGATCGAGGACAACATCGACTTCCAGATCGGCAAGAAGCACCGCATGCGGGCGGGCGTGCTTCTGGAGGGCATGTGGTACCGCAGCGACGAGCTGCGAAACGGCAACGGCACGTGGACGTTCGGGGGCCTCGACCAGTACGAACTGGGCCTGGCGGCCACCTTCACGCAACGTGTCGGCACGACGCTGGTGGACTACCGCCAGTATCAGGCGGGATGGTACGTCCAGGACGATTTCACGCCGTCCAAGAAGCTGGCGCTGAGCTTCGGCTTGCGGCACGAGATGCAGTCGCACCTCGACGACCAGTGGAACTTCGCGCCGCGCGTGGGCTTCACCTGGACGCCGGGCAAGTACACCGTGCGGGGCGGCTACGGCATCTTCAACGACTGGTACGAGTCAAACGTCTACGAGCAGACGCTGCGGGTCAACGGTGTGACGCAGCAGGACCTCGTCGTGCAGAACCCGCTGTACCCCGACCCGACTGGCGGCGCGCTGGCCAACCAGTTGCCGTCGAGCAAGTATCAGGCGGCCCTGGGCCTGTGGATGCCGTACCTGCGCCAGGCATCGATCGGCGTCGAGCGGACCCTCGTCGAGACCCTGCGCCTGATGGCGAGCTACACGATGATGCGCGGCCGCAACCAGCTGCGCGCCGTGAACGTCAACGCCCCGAT
>JAENWD010000157.1 GCA_016650245.1 Vicinamibacteria bacterium | reverse complement strand
GGACCGGACTCGAGGTCGTCGAGGCTGAGCAGCCCGGCCACCAGGCCATCACGCTCGACAGGCGTCGTCACGACGTCGTACCGCAGGCCAGCGCTGATGGTCAGCGACGAGCGCACGCGCCATTCGTCCTGCGCGAACACCGCGATGTAGTGCTGGCTCATGTGCCGGCGGGTGTCTGTGCCCGGCAGGTTGCCGGTGAACCGGTCGGCCTGCGCCCTGCTGCTGCGGCGCAGGGTCAGGAACTCTTCGAGCGTGCGGAAACGAAACTCGCCGCCATACCGCGAGTATGAAAATCCTTGAAAGCCATACCGCTGCCAGTCGACGCCGGCCTTGATCAGGTGCGCGCCGTGCTGCCACGTGAAGGTGTCGGTCACCTGGAAGAGCCGCTGGTCGTAGCTGGCGGGAATCGTCGCCGTGGAGCCCGCTTGCGTGAGGCCGATGATGTTGATGGCGCCGAAGTGCGGATCTTCGGTGAAGTAGAGCGACGCCGGGATGTCGATGCCTGGCGCGACCTCGTCGTCGCGCGTCGTGCGGTTGAGCGCCACGCGCAACGAGTGCATCCTGCTGCTGCCGAACAGCCGCTGGTGCTGCAGGGTCACATACTGCGTGCCGGTGGAGGTGTGGTTGAGGAAGATCGGGTGCTCCTGGCTGATCGTCGCCTCCGACGCGTCCTTAGACATGCGCAGCGTGAACCGGTCGTTGGCGTTGGCCTGCCAGTCCACCTTGCCGACCCAGAAGTCTTCGTCGGTGGGATCGCGATGGCTGTGCCGCAACTCGGCCGTGCCATCGCCGAAGCTGGCGCCATCGGGAATCGGAAACAGCAACGACAAGTACGGCTGCGCCGTCGGGTGAATCGCCACGCGACGCAGGCCGCCACTGCCGTCGGGCAGCAACCCCTGGTGTGCGGCCTGGTCGGGCAGGCGCGCCGACCGGGTCACGACATTTCGGTCCCGCAGACCCTCGTAGCTGCCGAAGAAGAACAAGCGATTGCGCTTCACCGGCCCGCCCAGTGACGCGCCGAACTGATTGCGAAGGAAGTCCGGTGGATCCACCGGGTCGAAGTAGCCGCGTGCGTCGAGCGCGCTGTCGCGGTGAAACTCGAAGGCCGACCCGGCAAACCGGTTCGTGCCCGACTTGGTCACCACGCTCACGATGCCGCCGGCCGCCCTGCCGAACTCGGCGCTGTAGCCGTGCGTCTGCACGCTGAACTCCTGCACCGCGTCCACGCCAAGCAGCGCGCCGGCCAGGCTCGAGGGCGCCTTGTCGGAGATGTCGGCGATGTTGGTGCCGTCAAGGAGGTACCCGGTGTGCTCCGGGCGGGCGCCGCCGATGGACAACTGCGTCGAGCCAAAGCCCCCGGAGAACTCGCGGCCAGACGCGCGGCTGACGATCACCCCGGGCTGCAGGGCGGCCAACTGCAGGAAATTTCGACCGTTGAGCGGCAGCTCCTCGATCTGGTTGCGTGTGACCACCCCGCCCAGGCCGGTGCCTCGCTGGTCGAGCGCCGAAGCGTGCTCGGTCACCGCGACGGCTTCGACCACGCCCGCCACCGCCAGCGTCAGGTTGACCGACGCGCTGGTCCCCATGGTGACGACGACGTCGCGCCGGTTGGCGGGGGCGAACCCTGACAACTCGGCGACGACGTGGTAGCGACCGGGCGGTAGGTCGAACACGTCGTAGCGCCCGCGCGGATCGCTGGTCGCTACGCGAGACAGACCCGTCTGGTCGCTCGACACCGCCACGGTCACGCCCGGCACGGGCGCCCTCGAGGGGTCGGTGACGACGCCGGCGATATGCCCGGTAGGGGACTGTGCGACAACAGGCGTGACCTGCAGGAGCAGGGCCGCCACGAACCAAAGCCGACGTGCAGACATCAAGAAGCGGCAGTGTGCATTGCCAGCCGCCGTTGTGTCCAGTCAGCGGTTGGTCTATAACCACATGCTGCGCGACCTGGCCGCGTCGGGCGTGACCATCGGGTCGCACTCGTGGACGCATCCGCGCCTGCCGTTGCTCGACGACGACGCGCTCGAGGACGAGGTCGTCGCTGCCGCCGACCGCTATGTGCCGGTCCGTCGATCGAAACAGCGATCCCTACGCGCTCGAACGCATCGACGCGCACGACTTACATGTCGCCTCGCGGCTCAACCTGCTCGGCTCTGCCGCGCTGACACCGTACCTGACTGCCCGTCGAGGGCTGCGGGCGCTGCGGCGATAGCAGCCCGTGGTGCACCACGGGCTGCTAGACTGTCGGCGCACTCCATGCGCCTTCTCGTCACCAACACGCAGACACCGCAGGCCTATGCGATCGTGCGCGCCCTGCGTCCGCATGCCAGCCGCGTGGTGGCCACGCTCGAAGGCGAGGGATGGCGCGCCCGCCTGGCGCATGCGGCACACTCGCGCCTCGTCGATGCGCGCTATGTCGTGCCGTCGCCGGTGGAGGAGTGGTCGGCCGGCCGCATCGGGCCAGACGTCACCGCGCGTGAGCAGGCGTTTGTGGACGCCGTCGTCGGTATCTGCGAGCGCGAACGCATCGACACGATCTTCCCGTCGTGGGATCCGTACGTCTACGTGCTGTCGAAGCACCGCGAGCGCTTCGTTGCGCTCGGCGTCACCGTGCCGGTGCCCGACATCGATACGGTCATCACCGCCCTGGACAAGTACCGCACCGTGCGCGCCGGAGAGGCCGTGGGGATGCCGTGCCCGGCGACGTACCTCTACGAGTCGCTCGAACAAGCCGTCGACGTCGCCGAGAGGCTGCGCTATCCAGTCGTCATCAAGCCGCGGTTCACCTCGGGCGGCAAGGGCATGGCGATTGTCAGCAATCGCGCGGAGCTCTCCCAGGCGCTGCCGGCGATCGTCGAGAGCCATGGCGCGCCGATGTTGCAGGAGTACATTCCCGGCGGACGCCGCGACTCGGTGCAGTTGGTGGTCGGACGCGACGGCGAGGTGCTGTTCGTCTTCCACAAGAAACGCCAGCGGACGTTCAGACCGACGGCGCGTTTCGGCACCGTCTCGGAGTCCGCGTCGCCCGACCAGCGGCTGCGTGCCACCTCTGCGCTGGTCGCCAAGGTCGGCTGGTGGGGCGCGATGGGCGTCGAGACCATCCAGGACCCGCGCGATGGGCTGGACAAGCTGATGGAGATCAACCCGCGGTTTCCACGTCAGCTGTGGAACCGCACCGAGATGGGCATCAACGAGCCGCTGATGTGTCTGCAGGTCGCGCGCGGCGAGCAGGTGGTGCCCGTGCCGGCGTACCCGCTGGGCGTGCTGTTTGTGAGCCCCGTCGAAGACGCGGGGCTGATGGCGTTGCAGCTGCTGGACCGCCTCGTCTACACATGCCGCACCAGGCTCGGTGGCAGCCCACCGCTCGACACCTCCACGGCGCCCCCTCCGCTTGGCCAGCAGGCCCGTGAGTTCATCCAGACCTACACCATGCGCCGGCGTCGCATCTGGGACCCGTACTCGCGCTACTTCTTCCAGGACCCGCTGACCTCGGCCTTGTGGTGGCTGCAGTTCTCGACGTGGCTGGCCGGATCGTGGCGGCAGCTTGGCCGCTGACATGTTCTCGCGACGCCAGGCGCTGGTTCGACTTGCCGCTGGCGCCGGCGCTCTTGCGATGGCACCAGCGTGCCGACTTTCGCGCAGGCCAGTGGTAGGTGCGTGTCCGTCGCTGGCGGGCCGTCGTCTTCGGTGGATCGTGCCCAACGCCGCCGGCGGCGGCTACGACACCGAGTCACGGCTCCTGCAGCCGCTGCTTGCACGGCGCCTTGGCGCAGACATCGTCATCGACAACCAGGCGGGTGCAGGCGGGCTGGTGGGGGCGCGTGCGATCGCCGGCGCGCGGCCTGATGGCGCCACCCTGGGAATCCTGGGCGTGCCGGGCCTGCTGGTCGCCTCGCTGATGGGCGAGACCCACGCGCCCGATCCCGTCACGGCCTTCACGGTGCTCGGGCGCATCGCGCGAAGCTGGCACGTGTGGGGCACCGGCGCCTCGTCGCCCCTGTCAACCATCGACGCCGTCGTTGCGGCCTCGGCGCGTCGGCCCCTCATCTGCGCGATCAACGAAGCGGGCAGCGCCAACTTCGTCAGCGTCACCGCCACCGCGGCGCTGCTTGGCATCGACGTCGAGTTCGTCGGCGGCTTTGCGGGCACCCGCAGCGCGTGCCTGGCGGCGATGCGGGGCGATGTGGACCTGGTGTGTTTCAACTTCGAGACCATCGGCGACCTGTTCAAGGCTGGCGACCTGCGTCCGTTGCTGCAGGTGAGCGTGGAACGCATCGCCAAGGACCGCGTGCTCGACGATGTGCCCGTGCTCGGTGGAGCTGATGGCTATGCCGCCAGGCACGCCCGGTCGCGTGGCCGGGACGCCGGCGCCACGGGTGAGGCCGCCGACGGGTTGGCGCAGGTGATGGGCGGCGGACGCATCCTGGTCGCTCCTGCGGGGCTGCCTGCTGCGATCGGCCGGTGCCTGGCCGACGCAGTCGGCGACGTGCTGGCCAGCGCAGAGCTCAGGGCTTCCACCACTCGCGTGCTCGACACGGCGCCGGCCGAAGCGGCCCGGGCCGATGTGTTGTTGGCCGCTCGGATGGCGCCGCGACTGTTGCCGGCCCTCCGCGCGGCGCTGGCGAGGATGCGCGCATAACCATGCTGGAGTTCACCCTGCAGGCGGCATGGGAGGGCCTGGGCCTCGTGTTTTCGTGGCCCAACATCCTCTATCCGCTCGCGGGCACGCTGCTGGCGATGACCGTCGCGTTTCTTCCCGGCGTGAGCGGCGTGACGCTGATGGCGCTGGCGATTCCGTTCACGCTCACGTGGGAGCCACTGCCGGTCGTGTTGACGTTTGGCGGGCTGGTGGGTGGAGCGACCTTCATGGGGTCGATCACGGCCATCCTGTTCAACGTGCCCGGCACCGGACCCAGCGCTGCGACGCTGCTCGACGGCTACCCGCTGGCCGAGCAGGGGCACGCCCGGACCGCCATCGGCTGCGCGGCGTTCTCGTCGGCGCTGGGCTCGACCTTCGGCATTCTCGTGCTCATCGCGCTGGTGCCGTTGATGACCCGCGCGATTCTCGCCTTCGGTCCGCCCGAGCTCCTCCTGTTGCTCGTCTGGGGCCTGTCGACGATCGTCGTCATCACTCGCGGCGAGGTGGTGCGCGCCTCGATTGCCACCGGCCTTGGTCTGCTGCTGGCACTGGTCGGCCACGACCCGCTGACCGGAGAGCTTCGCTTCACGTTCGGCTCGCTGTTTCTGTGGGATGGGATCGGGTTGGTGCCGATGATGTTGGGGTTGTTCTCGGTCGCCGAGATGGTCGATCTCAGCGTCTCGGGCCGCGCGACGATCTCGAAGATGCGCGGCGCCGGTGCGCTGACAGGCAGCGTCGTTGACGGCGCGCGCGCCGTCTTCGCCAACTTCGGCCTCTTCGTCCGCAGCGCGCTCATCGGCACCATCGTGGGCATCGTCCCTGGTGTGGGCGGCACCGTGGCGAGCTTCCTCGCGTACGGGCACGCGGTGCAAACGGCGAAGGACCCCGAGCGTTTCGGTCGCGGCGACATCCGAGGCGTGCTGGCGCCCGAGGCGGCGCACGACGCCAAAGACGGCGGCGCGCTGGTGCCCGTGCTGGCATTTGGCATTCCCGGCAGCGACGCCACGGCGGTCCTGATGGCGGCCCTGCTGCTGCACGGGTTGGCGCCGGGCCGCGAGCTGATGACCGACAAGCTGCCGCTGGTCTTCGTCCTCATCTGGTCCCTGTTCCTGTCGAACTGGGTCACCTCGCTGGTCGGCGTGATGCTGGTGGGGCCGCTGGCGAGGTTGACGACGCTGCGCGTGAGGGTGGTGGCGCCGCTGGTGTTCACGTTGGCAGCGGTCGGCGCGTTCGCCGACCAGCAGCGGATCGGCGACGTCGTGCTCGCCTTTGGCTTCGGCGCGGCGGGTTACTACATGAAGAAGCACGGCTGGCCGCGCATTCCGCTGGTCGTGGCGTTGCTCCTCGGCGCCGGCCTCGAACGCAACCTGCACATCACCTCGCGCCTGTACGAGCTGGGCCGCATCGACCTGACCGCGCGGCCGATTGTCTTCGGACTCGTGGCGCTGATCGCGCTGAACCTGGTCGTCCCGCACGTGCGCGCGCGCCGCGCACGCGAGGTCAGGGCGTGACCCTGGCTCGGCAGCGCATCGCGCTCACGGCGGGGCTGACGGTGCTCGTGGCATTGGCGGCGGCGTCAGCGACGACCCTGGGGCCGGCCGCGCGACGCATGCCACTGGTGGTCGCCCTGCCGACGCTGGCGCTGCTCGTGTTGGAGCTGACTCGACACCTGCGGGAGGCACGTGTCGAGGCTGACGACCCGGCGGCACGTCGCGTGGAAACTGTGACGTTTGCCTGGCTGGGCGGCCTGGTGGCCGGCGTATGGCTGCTGGGCATGCTGGCTGGGCTGCCGCTGTTTCTCGGCGCGTATCTGCGGACGCGCTCGCGCGAGCCGTGGACCGTGGCGATCGGCATGGCACTTTGCGTCTGGGTGGTGCTGTTCGGCGTCCTGGACTACGCGCTCGGCATTCAGATGCATGACGGCCTGCTCGGATCGCTGCTGGGTCGGTGGCGATCATGAGCGAGGCCCGACAGACGGTGCGCAATGCCGGCTGGCTCGCCGTGCAGCGCGGCGTGCACCTGTTGACGGCGACGCTGTTTGCGCTCCTGGTGCCGCGGCTGATGGGCCCAGACCTGTTCGGCCGCTACTCGCTGCTGACGTCGGTGTCGATGTGGTTTGCGCTGCTGAGCGGGCTGGGCGCGGTGTCGTTGATGACGCGCACCGTGCCGCAATTTGCCGCCGCGGGCGATACCCTCGGCGTGCGCAAGCTCGTCACCAACCTGCTCGTGTTGCGCACGGCGACCGGCATCACGACGGCCACCAGCTACTTCCTGCTCATCACCCTTGCGCTGGGCGAGCCCGACTGGTTGCCCGCGCTGTGGGTTGCCGCCAGCGTCTTCTCCCGCACAGTCGCAAACCTGTGTTTCTCGCTGTTCCTCGGCTTGAACCAGGCTGCGCGGTGGGGTCTGGGCGACCTGATGCGGCACGTGCTGACGCTGGGCGGTGTGCTGATCGGGTTTCCCCTGGCCGGCCTCCGCGGCGCATGCGCAGGCTTTGCCGTCGCCAATGTCATTGTGCTCGCCATCGGGCTCTCGGGTGCGTGGCGCTATCTGCTGTGGTCGTCGCTCGACCTGCGCCGATCGTACCTGGTGCCGTACCTGCGCACCGGGACGTCGTTTGCCGCCGGCAACCTGCTGCTCGCTCTCGCGCAGCGCAGCGGCGAGACCGTCGTGCGACTCGCGACGGGCGACTACATGCAGATCGGCTACTACGGGGCGGCCTACAGCATCTACCTCACCGGCGCGCACGCGATGTGGCAAGGCGCCATCGCATTCGGGCCGCTGCTGATGACGCTGCTCACCAACGGCGAGATCGGCCAGGTGAAGACGTGGCTGGAACGCCTGCTCAAGTGGATGTTCGTCATCGCCTCGCTCGCCTCGCTGGCGACGCTGCTGGTGGGGGCTGACCTGGTGCCGCTGGTGCTTGGCGCCGCGTATCGGCCCGTGGTCGACTGCCTTTGGCCGTTGTCGCTGGCCCTGTTCGCGCTTGCGGTGAGCAGCATCGGCCGACTCAGCGCGCTCACGATGGATCGCTCAGGGCTCTCTGCGACGGCGGCCGCCGTTGAGATTGCGATGTTCTGGGGCCTTGGCGCACTGCTGGCAGCACGTCTTGGTGCCTTCGGCATGGCGCTGGCCGCGCTGGCCGGCACAGTCGGCTACGCGACCGTCATCTCGTGGCGCGCCCCCGGCGAGCTGGCGTACTCGCCGCGGGCCGCACTGGCTGCCGCAGGTCTGGCGCTGCCGTTTGTGCCGCTGGCCCTTCTGCGCCGCTCATGGCAGGTCAATCTGGCGCTGCTGGCTGTCGCGGTCGTGGGCTACGCGGGTCTGCTGTTCTGGCGTCGCGTCGTGACGGTCGGCGAGATTGCGGCCCTTCGTCGTGTGATGCAACGGGAACGTGATGTCTCGACGCTGCCGGCGTGAAGCAGGGTTCACTCCGACATGATCGCGCTCTCGGCGCGATCCGCCTGCGCAGGCGCCGGCAGGTGCTGGAGCGCGCGCACGCAGGCATTCCATCGCAGCACCGCGTCGTCGTTGCCCGGTGCGCGCAGGCCGATGGCGCGATCGAAGCCGTGGAGGGCCGCCAGCAGCCACTCGTAGGCCATCGTGGCGCGGCCGGCGTCGCGCGCGGCGCGTGCGCGGCGCTCGTTGATGATGGCGCCGTAGTAGGCCTGCGTGTAGGGGTCGCGCAGCTGCGGCACCAACCGCTCGGCGCGACTGACGTGTGCGGCGGTGCCTTCGTCACGGAACTGATCGGTGATCGCCAGGATCATCATCGCCAGCGCATCCTGGTTGTCAGGATCGATGGCCAGCACGTCCTGGCAGATGCTTTCGGCCTGTCCGCTTTCGTTGAGCAGACGGTAGCGCTCGGCTCGTGCCAGCGCGGCCGGAATGGCGGCTGCCGACAACGGTCGCAACTCGAACATGACGACCCTCCTGTCTTCTGTCTGTCGTGGCGGCAGGGCTGAAGCCCCCCATGACTCGTGGCGGCAGGGCTTCAGCCCTGCACACCCCGCGCTACTTGAACATGCGCAACAAACGGCTCACCGGGTCGTAGAAGCGATCCACGACGCGTTCCTTGAGCGGGATGATCGCGTTGTCGGTGATGTGGATGCGCTCGGGGCACACCTTCGTGCAGCACTTCGTGATGTTGCAATAGCCGATGCCGAAGTCCTTCTTGAGCGCGCCCTCCCGATCGGCAGTGTCGAGCGGGTGCATCTCGAGCGCGGCGGCGTAGGTCAGGTAGCGCGGGCCGATGAATTCCTCGTGCAGGTTGTGGTCTCGCAGGACATGACACACGTCCTGGCAGAGGAAGCACTCGATGCACTTGCGGAACTCCTGCACGCGGTCGATGTCGCGCTGCGCCATGCGCCACGTGCCGTCGGGCGCATCGGGCGTGCGCGGCGCGAATTTCGCGATCCGGGGCTTCACGCGGAAGTTCCACGAGACGTCGCTCACCAGGTCTCGAATCGGCGGAAACGCGCGCATCGGCTCCACCGTCACCGGCTCGGCCATCGGCAGCTCGTTGAGCCGCGTCATGCACATCAATCGCGGCGTGCCGTTGATCTCCGCCGAGCACGAGCCGCACTTGCCGGCCTTGCAGTTCCAGCGACACGCCAGGTCGGGCGCCTGCTCGGCCTGGATGCGATGCACCGCGTCGAGCACGACCATCCCCTCCGACACCTCGGTAGAGTAATCCTGGAAGCGCCCCTCGGTGCCGCTGGTTCGCCAAATTCGGAACGTCGCTCTTGCCATGTGCTCCTCGCGCAACCTGCCCCAACCCGGCCCAACCTGACCAAACCCGCCCGAACCTACTTCATCTCTTCAATCACCTGTTTGAGTTCGTCCGGCATCGGGGGAATCGGGATCCGCGTCACCTTCATGGTGCCGTCGTCGGCGCGTTCGACCTTGACGTTGTGCTTGCCCCACTCGGATTGCTGGGCGGGGAAGTCGTCGCGGAAATGACCGCCGCGGCTTTCCGCGCGTTCGATCGCCGAGCGCGTGATCGCCTCCGACACCGTCAACAGGTTTCGCAGATCGAGCGCCGTGTGCCAGCCCGAGTGGTACTCGCGGTGACCCGTGACGCCGACGCGCTCGGCGCGCGCGTTGTAGTCGGCAAGCCGGCCCAGCGCCTCGCGCATCTCGCCGTCGGTGCGGACGATGCCGACCAGGTCCTGCATAGTGGCCTGCAACTCCTGCTGCACCTTGTAGGGGATCTCGGCGTCCGCGCCGCGGTCAAACGGCGCCAGCGCCGTCCTGGTGATCGCCTCGATCTGAGGCTCGCTGACCTGGCCGGCGGCGTGTCCCCTGGCGTACTGCGCCGCGTGCTCGCCCGCGCGCTTGCCGAAGACGACAATGTCGGACAGGGAGTTGCCACCCAGGCGATTGGCGCCGTTGATGCCCGAGGCGCATTCGCCGGCCGCAAACAACCCCTCGATGGTGGACATCTGCGAGTCGGCGTCCACCTGCACGCCGCCCATGATGTAGTGGGTTGTCGGACCCACCTCCATCGCTTCCCTCGTGATGTCGATGTCGGCCAGCTGCTTGAACTGGTGGTACATGCTCGGCAGCTTGCGCTTGATGTGGTCCTCGGCGTTGGGCAGCCGCTCCTTGATCCACGAGATGTCGAGGAACACGCCGCCGTGCGGGCTGCCGCGCCCGGCCTTCAGCTCCCGGTTGATGCAGCGCGCGACGTGATCGCGCGTCAGCAGCTCCGGTGGACGCCGCGCGTTCTTGTCGCCCTGCGTGTAGCGCCAGCCCTCTTCCTCGTTGTCGGCGGTCTGCTTCTTGTAGTTGTCCGGGATGTCTCCGAACATGAACCGCTCGCCCGTGCTGTTGCGCAGCACGCCGCCTTCGCCGCGCACGCCCTCGGTGACGAGGATCCCCTGCACGCTGGGCGGCCAGACCATCCCGGTCGGATGGAACTGCACGAACTCCATGTCGATCAGCGACGCGCCGGCGCGATACGCCAGCGCGTGACCGTCGCCGGTGCCTTCCCAGCTGTTGCTGGTGATGCGATAGGCGCGGCCGATCCCGCCGGTGGCCAGGATCACGGCCCTGGCGCCAAACAGCATGAAGCGCCCGCGTTCGCGTTCGTACCCGAACGCGCCGGTGACGCGCCCGTCCTCAGTCGTCAGATCGACGATGGTGCACTCCATGTGGACGGTGACGCCGGCGTGGACCGTGTGGTCCTGGAGTGTGCGGATCAGCTCGAGGCCGGTGCGGTCGCCGACGTGCGCCAGCCGCGGATAGCGGTGGCCGCCGAAGTTGCGCTGGAGGATGCGTCCGTCGGTGGTCCGATCGAACACCGCGCCCCACGCTTCCAGCTCGCGCACGCGGTCGGGCGCTTCCCTGGCGTGGATCTCGGCCATGCGCCAGTTGTTGACGTACTGGCCGCCGCGCATTGTGTCGGCGAAGTGCACCTTCCAGCTGTCGCGGTCGTCGACGTTGGCGAGTGCCGCGGCGATGCCGCCTTCGGCCATCACCGTGTGCGCCTTGCCGAGCAGCGACTTGCAGATCAGGCCAACCGAGACGCCGGCCGACGCGGCTTCAATCGCTGCGCGCAAGCCGGCGCCGCCGGCGCCAATCACGAGGACGTCGTAGTCGTGTCTGGTGTAGCCCGCCACTACAGCAGCCTCCAGTCGGTCCAGACGCCCGTGGCGCACAGCCGCACGTAGATGTCTGCAAACGCGACGGAGACGAGACTGCACCAGGCCCACACCATGTGCCGGGCATTGAGACAGGACACGCAGTGATACGCCGTGGCCCGCGTGTCTGACTTCAGCTCGTCACACTTCCCGCCGATCACGTGCCGCAGCGTGTGGCAGCCAAGCGCGTACAGGCCCAGCAGCACGACGTTGATGGCCAGCACGATCGTGCCGACGCCGATGCCGAAGCTCGTCTGGCCCGTCACCGGATTGATGAACCACATCGCCTTCCAGACGTCGTGCGCGAGCACGAGCAGGAAGCCCAGGGCAATGAACAGAAAGTACCGGTGGATGTTCTGGAGGACGAGCGGGAAGCTGTGCTCGCCCCGATAGCCCTTCCGCGGCTCGCCGACGGCGCACGACGGCGGATCGGCCCAGAACGCCTTGTAGTAGGCGCCACGGTAGTAGTAGCAGGTGACGCGGAACAGGCCCGGAAACGGCAGAATCAGCAGTGCCGGCGAAAACGGCAGCCACGCTGGCACAAACGACGGCTTGGAACCGAACCAGGCGTGCGGCGAGTCGCCGAACACTTCGGGGGAATAGAACGGCGACAGATACGGACCGTAGGTGTAGTGCTGTCCCTCAAACGCCGCCCACGTCGCATATACGACAAAGGCCGACAGAATCGTGAACACGACCGCCGGAACTGCCCACCACGCATCCCGCCGCGTCGTCTGACCGAAACCGCGCGGCACTACCCTCACTGGAACCGTCGTCATCGCCGACACTCCGACCGAGCCGCCAAGAAAATGGAATTGCCAGTGCGAGCGTGCCTACGTTATGGCAAGGGAAGCACCGGGAGCAAGCGCGCGGGGTTCTTACGGCTTTGGCACGGCGATCTTCGGCACCACCTGCTGCTTGATGGCGCCGTTGGCGTGGGAGAAAAGGTACTGGTTGCGCTGCATCGCCGGCAAACGCGGGGTCTTGAAGGTGATCGTCACCACCTCGCCCGGCTGCAACGGCTTCATCTGGCGGAACGTGTCGCCCATCACCGGATTGCCGGATTTGTCGTACCAGTTCTCTTCGATCTTGAGGCCGGCGATGGGAGCGGCTTCCAGGTTCTTGACCAGGAAGGTCGTGATGATCTCTTTCGCCGTGACCTTGGTGTTGGGCTTGGTCATCTCGATCTTGGCGTTGCCGCGGACCGGCGCGACCAGCTTTTGTGCGGCCGCCACGCCGCTTGACAGGCTCACCGCCACCGCCACCGCCACGACGCGCAGACTCGAATGCATGAACGTCCCTCCCACGCAGGCGCGCCAGGAGACGGCGGGCCGGTAGCTCATTGTAGAGCCGGCCCCCTTTCCGCGCCAGCGGTCAGATTCGTGTGCTTCGGCTGTGGCCACAGGAGGGACAGCAGGCCCGATGACCCGGGCCTGCTGCAAGGGGGTGGGACGAGGTCTAGAAGGTCTTGATGGCAGCGATGAACGACGAGGCGCTGGCAGGCGCCGGCACTCCGCCCGTGAGGATGGTGCGGTTCGTCGTGGTTTTTCCGTAAATGTCCATGTTGGCGCTGTCGTCTTCACGAAGCGTCCCGCCCTCGAGCGCGATGCCGGCAAACACGCCCCGGCTGCGCGAGTACGACAGGATCTCGGCCCTCATCGACGCGTCGGTCTTCGCCTGCACGTTGCGGCCCACCGGACCTGCCGCCACCGTCGCATCGCCGCCCAGCGTGAACTTGGTGGACAGCAGGCGGTCCATGCCCTTCTTGTTCATCACCAGCATCACGACTTCACTCTCGCTGCCGCCGATCTGGAAGCCGACGCTGCCGGCCTCGACCTTCACCGCCGCCGGTGCGGACCAGCCGCTGGCGGTGCGGCACGACGCGAAGCCGCGCCCGTAGTCGGCGCCAACAATGAAGGCCCCCGACTTGAGAGAGGGGATGACGACAACGCATTGGGACTTTTTGAGCAGATCGGCCGGAATCTCGCTGTCTGCCGCTTTCGACAGGCTGTTGAGCGTCTCGACCGCCGCGGCCAGCCGCCCTGGGGTGTCTGCCATCGCGACACCGGGCAGAATCTGCACGAGGGCCGCACACGTCGTCGCGACAAATGCACTGCGGAATTTCATTAAACCGTTCCTCCGCGGCCTACGAGTGCAAGGCGGACGCCAACTCTCCCATCTCGATCGACATCTCGAGAGGCAGGTGGTCGGAGGCGATGCCTGCAGCCTCCGACCGCAACACACGGCAGCCGCGGAGTCGTACCGCGTCGCGGGCGGGCATGAACGCGTAGTCCAGCCGCAGGTGTGGGTCCCACGTCGGAAACGTGTAGCCCCGCCCGTCCGGCTCGACCAGGCGGAACGCGTCCAAGTAGCCCGCTTCGAGCATCAACGCGACGGTCTTCCAGCGGATGCGCTTGCCCGTGAGCCAGGTCAGGGCGCGCAGCCTTGGGGGCAGGCGGGTCAGGTCGAGTGCTTCGCCCGGGGCAAGCGTGTTGAAATCGCCGGTGAGGACGTGCACATCCTCGCCTTCCGCTTTGGCCATCGCCAGCAGGCCGCGCACCTCTTTCACGCGCCGCCACTCGGTCCAGTTCGAGTGCACCGCGCTCAAGTGCACACCGAAGACGACCAGCCCGGGCTGTGGCACCAGCTCGAGAATGGCGTGTTGCGCCCACGCGGTCCGCCGCCACCGATACGACACGACGGGTTGCCGGCTCAGGAAGGCGAGCGAGGATCCGCGCCGTGCCATCCACTGCGCCATGCCCGCTCCGTCGGCGAGCCGGGCAACAACGGCGGGCGAGGTGGCTTCCTGCAGCACGACCAGGTCTGCGCCTGAATCGCGGATCACCGACGCCAGCGCGTCTTCCCGGCCGAGGCCTCCGCGGCGGATGTTGTACGTCAGCACTGAGAAAGCCATCAGGCGTCAGCTTTCCCGATCAGCGTGAGATAGGGCTGACCGAGCAAGTCGCCGCGGAGGAACATCACGATGTCGCGCGTGACCTGGATGTTCACCGGGCGGCCTACCATCTCCATCAACCGCGCCCGCAGCGGCACCAGCGCCGGCGCGATGTCGGGGTCGTCGTCACTGAGTGGTTTGCTGTGCACCCCTGGCACGAAGAAACCGTCGAGCGAGTAAAGCCCAAGCAGGTCCGGTCCCACCAACGTGAGGTCGAGGTCGCTGGTGCCCGGACCATCGCCGTCAAACGGCGCGCCGTCCTTCCATCGTGAACCGGTGACTGCGCTGCCCCGCAACACCGCACTGGTTGCCGGGGGCAACACCTGGCCCACAGCCGAGCAGAACGCCTCAAACCGCGTCTGGTCGCCGCCAAACACCAACTCGACGACGAGCGCGCGCATCTGCGCCTGGCTCAACGGCATGTTCTGCACACCCTCTGAATCCATCACACTTCGACTCCTCACGGAACAGCTTCCAAGAGCTGTGCCACCCAGGCGGTCGCTTGGTCTTGGTTTGGCACGTCGTTTGCTGCTATTGGGAGCGGGAGTGCGCATCATGAGAATTGACGAATCTCTTCGATATGTGGCGACGCAGGACGTCGACAACGTCTCGGTCGATGCCGACGTCACCGTTCGGTCGGCCGACGGCTTCGAACTGGGTCGTCTGGACGGTTTCATGGTGGATCCCGACCATCGCACCCTGCGCTACTACGTCGTCACCCGCTTCGGCGAGTGGGGCATGAAGCTGGGACTGGTGCCTTTTGTGCCCGGTTGTCTTGACGCCGAACATGGGGTGCTGCGACTGCTGCACGACGCGAAGGCGCAACCGCCCAGCTGACCGGTGTCTGGCCATCAGACACCTGTCAGGATCTGCCCGATGAGGCGGCGCGCACTCATTGCTGCTTTGATCCTCGCGCTCGCCTGCGTCGCCGGTTGCGGCCATCCCGACGAGACCACCTCACACCGTACGGTTATCGAGATCGACACCAAGGGCCTGCAACCCGGCTGGCTCGCCTTGCCGTCACGCCCGGACTCGGTGAAGTTTGCGGTGATCGGCGACAGCGGCCGCGGCTGGGCGCCGCAGCACGAGGTGGCGGGGCAGATGGTGGCCTACCGGCAGCAGTTTCCCTTCGACTTCGTGCTGATGGCGGGCGACAACATCTACGAGGGGCCGGCAACGGCAGAGGATTACCGCGTCAAGTTCGAGCAGCCGTATGCGGCGCTCCTGGCCGACGGCGTTGCGTTCTACGCTGTGCTCGGCAATCACGACGATCCCAATCAGCGCAACTACGCCCCCTTCAACATGCACGGGCACCGGTACTACACGTTCACTCCACCAGCCAAACTGCTGGCGGGATTAATGACCGACGTGCGGATCTTCGCCCTCGACAGCACCAACATGGACGGGGCGCAGCAGGCATGGCTGACCGAACAGCTGTCGACCTCCAACGCGCGCTGGAAGATTGTGCTGCTCCATCACCCGCTGTATACCTCCGGCCGCTACGGCTTGCAGGCGCGGCTGTTTCGTTGGCAACTCGAATCGCTCCTGGTCGGCAACGGCGCCGACGTCGTCTTCTCTGGTCACGAGCACATCTACCAACGCAGCCGCCTGCAGCACGGGATTCAGTACTTCATCACGGGCGGGGCCGGATCGTTGCGGCGCGGCGAGGGGGCCGTGACGGCGGCCATTGCCCGCAGCTACGATCGCGACTTCCACTTCATGCTGGTCGAGATCGCCGGCGACGCGCTGTACTTCCAGGCGATCACACGAACCGGCGTGACCGTTGACGCTGGAGTCGTACGACAGGACTGACCGGTGTCGGCAGTCACGCTGCGCCCGCCTTTTGCCAAGGCGACGGCGGGCCGGAGTCCTTGAAGGATCCGCGGGTTTTGCTGCCACCCCTCGACAGGCTCGAGGACCGGCGCCAAGAGAATCCCCGTGAATTCCGTGAATCTGCGGATGCTTACGCCGCCGCCCACAGCGGCGCTGCTATGGCGGCCCTACGACGGGCAGGCGGGGCCCGACGCGATTGCCTGCACGCGAGCCTTGAAGAGCGCGGTCCATTCCGGGATCGTGCCGTCGTGCTGATCGAAGCGCGCGCCGCGGAACAGCGCGTCGATCTGCGCGTCGCTCAAACGCGTCAGCCGATCGGCGAGAAAGCGCCGGCCCTTCTCGGAGATCTTCGTGTCCACGAACGTCGCCCCGCCATGGGGCATCGTCTGCATGCTGACGGTGCACGACGGGCGGTCCTTCCAGATCGGCGCCCCCCGCCAACCGTCGAGATCGGTCTTTCTCGGACCGAAAGTGCCGCCGACGTCCTGTAGCATCGCCATCGGCCTGGCACAGCGGCCATCGCGCGCCGGGGTGCCGCTGAGGCAGACCAGTCGCTGGTTCTCAGGTTTGTTGTCCCAGTGCGCCAGAAAGACGGCCATCAACGTCAGGGCGTCGGCGTGGACGCGGGAGGCGGTGGGCGCCTTTGCCAGCTCGTGAAACGCCCAGCCACGCCCCTGAGACGTTTCGATCTTTTCGCCTGCGGACTTGCGCTCGATCGATGGCCACTCGAAGTCCACTGCGGAGTCGTAGTCCACGCCCTTGGCGAAGATCTTCTCCGCGCCCACCAGCGTCACGAGTTTGAGTAAGGGAAACGGATAGCGGGGACAACCGTAGCACCGAACGCGTTTGACGAAGAATACGCGGTCAGCGCCAAATCCCAACGTTCTCAAGAGACGCGACGCGGCCACCTCGCCATACGGTTCAGGGCCCGAATATTTCACCTTGACCACCTCGCCGTCCGACAACTCGCACTCGAATTTCGGCGTGAGGCCGCTGACATCGTCCACTTTGAACCGGCATCGCACCTCATCTGGCAACGCGCCGGGTGTGCGCGAGAGATCGGCCGCCTCGATCGGCACTGCCGGGGGTTGCCAGATCACCGCGCGGCGCAGAGCGTCGATACGAGCCGGCTCGGTCCACCGTTGTTCACGCTGGCCTTGGAACGCTACACCGGCGCTTACCGCCAGCAAGAGAAGCGTCTTCATGCAGCTCGACGGTGCAAATGGAGTGCCCACCACAGGTGCTAGACTGGCGCCGCGTTTCTGGCCCGCGCGCCGGGGCGCCGGAAGGAGCACGGTCGTGAACAGACGGCGGCGCATCGCCGGGGTGGCGGCAGGGGCGGCGTTGACGGGATGGCTGGCATCGCCCGTCCACGCGCAAACCGTCAGCGTGTGGCTGACGACGAACACCCAGACGGCCAAGCTGCAGCCGCAACCGGCGGTGACTTTCGGCGCCAGCGCGACATCCACCAACCCGATCGTCGTCGACCAGACGCGCACCTACCAGGAGATCGAAGGCTTCGGCGCGTCGATGACGGACTCATCGGCCTATCTGCTGAATCAGATTGCCACGCCCGCTGGGCGCGATGCGGCGATGGCCAACCTGTTCACCCGCGCCGGCACGGGCATCGGCCTCAGCGTCATGCGCAACCCGATGGGCGCATCGGACCTGGCGCGCTCCCACTACTCGTACGACGATCTGCCGGCCGGTCAAACCGACCCGACGCTGGCCAACTTCTCGATTGCCCACGACATGGTCGACATCGTCCCGCTGGTGCAGCAGGCGCGCGCGCTGAACCCGCAGCTCACCATCATGGCGACGCCGTGGAGCCCGCCCGGGTGGATGAAGTCGTCGGGCTCGCTCATCGGCGGGTCGCTGCTGGCCAGCGCGTACGCACCGTTTGCGAACTACTTCGTGAAGTACATCCAGGCGTACCAGGCGGTCGGCATCCCCATCGACTACATCTCACTGCAGAACGAGCCGCTCTTCGTGCCCGGCGACTACCCGGGCATGTCGATGGACGCAGTGACGCAACTGGCCGTGCTGAAGCAGCATCTGTTGCCGGCGCTGACATCGGCGGGGCTCAGCACCAGGGCGCTGGTCTACGACCACAACTGGGACCGCCCCGACTATCCCGACACGGTGCTCGCCGATCAGGTGCTGGCCGATTCGCCGCAGGTGGCAGGCATCGCGTGGCACGGCTATGGCGGCACGCCCGGCGCGATGCTGGCGCTGCACGACAAGTATCCGCAGAAGGGGCAGTATCAGGCCGAGCACTCTGGCGGCACGTGGGTGAGCGATCAGGTCCGCGCCGACTTCCCGGAGATCATCCACGTGATGCGCAGTTGGGGACGCGCATTCGTGAAGTGGGGCCTGGCGCTCGATCAAAACCGCGGACCGCACGCCGGCGGCTGCGGCACCTGCACGCCCCTGGTGACGGTGAGCAGCGCGTCCGGTGCTGTGTCCTACCCCATCGATTTCTACACCCTGGGGCACTTCAGCAAGTTCGTGCTCCCTGGCGCGCGCCGCATCTACTCGAGCAACGGCAACGGCGTGCTCTCGGTGGCGTTCCTCAATCCCGACGGCAGCAATGCCCTGGTCGCGTTCAACGACACGCGCACCAGCAAGACCTTCCAGGTGCGATGGGGCACACGCTCGTTCGCCTACACGCTGGCCGGGTACGCCGGGGCGACGTTCACGTGGACGGGAGCGCAGACCGGCGACTACGCCGTCGCAGCCAGCACGCAGATGCAGGCGTCGAGCTTCACAACGTCCAGCGGCCTGCAGACCGAGACCTGCACCGACTCCAACGGCGGCCTCAACGTCGGGTATGCCGACGACGGCGATCAACTGGTGTTCAAGCAAGTGAACTTTCCCGGAACGCTTGGCGCCGTCGACGTCCGCGTGGCCAGTGCCGGATCGGGCGGCCGGATCGACATCAGGATCGGCGCGCCCGAGGGGCCGCTCATCGCGTCGGTGACCGTGCCCATCACCGGCGGGTGGCAGTCGTGGCGGACCGTCAGCAGCTCGATGTCGGGTGTGAGTGGCGTGCACGACGTGTACCTGGTCTTCGACGGGACCACCAGCATCGGCAACGTCAACTGGTTCCGCTTTCGGTGAGAGATTTTGCAGACCCTGACGCCGGAACCTATCCGCAGATTCACGTTATTCACGAGGATGATTCGCCCACCTGGCGGTTCCTTTCCAAGACTTCAGCGCGCAGCGTGAACGACTACTCGCCCAGCAGCGCCGCGACAATCGCGCGGCGCTCGTCGTCAAGCGCGCCGCTGGCCGGCGGCTTTCCTGCGCGCCGATACCAGTAGTGCGCGTTGCTGATGTCGCCTTCCTTGCGGTGGAGGTAGGCGTGGACCCATGCGCCGTCGGTTGACTCCACATCCTGCGCCAGCGTGTGCGCGCCCTCCCAGTCGCCGGTGGCGTCGTGCCACAGGGCAGTGACCAGCGGAGAGGTACCGGCCGGCAACGGGCGGGCCGCGGCCACCGCGCCCTCGAAGTCTGCGAGCGTCATCACGGCATTGTAGCGATGCACCGGGCCGTAGGTGTCCTGATCGCGGACATCGAGCCGATCGAGCGCAGGCCGCTAAGTCCTTTCGTTGCATCACGCCATGAGCGGCACACGACTCGCATACGGAGGTGATAGGCGAGTTGCCCCCAGCTCGACCGGGAGGATAGCAATGCGACGGCAATTCATCTGGATCCAGTCGGCGCTGTGTGCCGTGACGTTCTCGATGGCGGCGCCCGTGCTGGCACGAGCGAACGGCGGGCAGCCACCGCCGCATGCGCAGGCGAACGGGCATGACAAGAACAAGAACAAGAACAAGAACAAGAACAAGAACAAGAACCAGTACATTATGTGGTTCAACAAGTACAAGTACAAGAACAACAAGTACAAGGACAACACGGAAACAGACAAGTACAAGACCAGAAACAACAACAAGGATATG
>JAENWD010000156.1 GCA_016650245.1 Vicinamibacteria bacterium | reverse complement strand
CGACGGCCTCTCCGGCACGCTTGGTCGCGTCAGAGGCATCCCGTGCCGCGTCGGCGGTGGTCTCGGCGGTCTTCTCGCTGGCCCGTCTGGCGTCTTCAGCCGCGATCTCGGCGTCCTTCTTCGCGCCCGCAGCCGTGTTGTCGCACGCAGCCGTCGCCATCAGGGCGAGGCCTGCAAACACGAATGTCACTAGTCCGGTCGGTCGTCTCATGGCGTGCTTACCTCCCAAAGTAAAGGCACGTCTACCGACATCATCAAGCCACGTGCCAGACACGTCGCACTGACGCGCAACGGCTTACGGGTGCATGGCTGTGCTGGCCTTGCGTAGATTCGACATTGGTGACCAGGGATATACCGATTGCCGATTGACGATTGCAGATTAAGAGGTCCGGATGTACCCCAGCGCTGGGGTGCATCCAAACCCCCTAAACCGTCAATCGTCAATCTGCAATCGTCAATTGCCGTGTCGCCGGCGCCGGCGCGGGGATGTGTCCGTGCGCCACTGGCGCTTTGCCGGTGAGCTTGGCACTCAGCCAATCGCGCCAATCCGTCAGGATCTCGTAGAAGGTCGGGATCACCAGCAGCGTCAGGACCGTGGAGGTGATGACGCCGCCGATCACCGCGCGGCCCAGCGGCGCGCGGAAGTCCGCGCCCTCGCCGGCGCCGATGGCAATCGGCATCATGCCGGCGATCAGCGCGAAGGTCGTCATCAGGATCGGCCGCAAGCGCACGCGCCCGGCCTCGATGATCGCCTCACGCCGGCGCATGCCGGCCTCCTCGGACCACTTCGCGAAGTCCACCAGCAGGATCGCGTTCTTCGCCACGATGCCCATCAGCAGGATCACGCCGATCAGGCTCATCAGGTTGAGCGTCGTGTTGGTCGCCACCATCGCCAGCATGACGCCAATGAGCGACAACGGCAGCGACAGCATGATCGCCAGCGGTTCGAGGAACGAACCGAACTGCACGACCAGCACGAAGTACATCAGCAGCACCGCCAGTCCCAGCGCGGCGAATATCTGCCCGAACACCTGCGCCTGATCCTCGCTCTCCCCACCCTGACGCAACGTGTAGCCGGCCGGAAAGTCCACCTTCGCGGCCACCCGCGCGTTGATGTCTTTCAACACTTCGGTGAGCGCGCGGCCCTGCGTGTTGGCCTCTACCGCAATGGTCCGCTCGCGATCGAGGTGGTCGATGCGCGCCGGCCCGACACCGCTGGTGACGCTGGCCACTTGACCCAGCGGCACCGCGACGCCGCGGCCGTCTGGACCGTTGACGAACAGCGGCAGGGCTGCCAGGTCGCTCACGCGTCGCCGCGCCTCTGGCGAGAGCCGCACGTACACGTCACGTGTCTCGCCCGACGGGTCGATCCAGTCGCCGGCGTCGAGGCCGGCAAACGCCACGCGCAACGTCTGCGCCACCTGGCCGACGCTCACACCTACCGCGCCCGCCAGCCCGCGGTCGAGCGCGACCTCCAGCTCGGGTTTCTGTCCTCGGGTCGACAAGCCCACGTCCACCGCGCCAGGCACCTGCGCCACCTCGGCCTTGACGATGGCGGCCAGCCGGTTGAGCTCGCGGCTGTCCGGGCCCTGCAGCTGCAACTGGATCTGCTTCTTGTTCTCGAAGTTGCCGCTGCCGATGGCCGCCGTGACGCCGCCCAGCGTCACCAGCTGCGCGCGGAGCCCCGCCTCGATGGCCTTCTGGTGCCGCTGACGCTCGCGCTTGGGCATCAGCCGCACGTAGACAATGCCCTCGTCGACCGCCTCGGTACGTCCGCCAATGGTGGTGTACGTGTAGGTCACCTCCGGCACCGCGCGCGCCAGCCGTGCGGCCTCCTCGGCCTTCACCTTCGTGTAGTCGATGTTGGAACCCGGCGGCGTCTCGACGTTGATCAGGAACTCGGACTGGTCAGACTCCGGCAGAAACGCGCCGCCGACGATCCCCACGGCCGGCAGCGCCAGGGCGCCGATGAACGAAGCCAGCGCCAGGCCCGTCATCGCGAATCGATGGTCGAGCGCCCACCCGATGACGATCTTGTATCGCTCGGCCTGTCGATCGAACCAGTTGTTGAAACGCACCAGCAGCCGCCCCAGCCACGATCGCTGTTCGAGTGTGAGGTGCGGATCGGGCCAGTAGGCCGAGAGCATCGGGTCGAGCGAGAACGACACAAACAGCGACACCATCACCGAGCAGGCGATGGTCAGCGCAAACGGCTTGAACCACTGTCCGGCCAGGTCGCCCATGAACGCCACGGGCACAAAGACCACCACGATCGACAGCGTCGTGGCCGCGACGGCCAGCCCGATCTCGTCGGTGCCTTCCTGCGCGGCCGTGTAGTGGTCCTTCCCCATTTCGACGTGCCGCACGATGTTCTCGCGCACGACGATCGCATCGTCGATGAGAATGCCGATGGCCAGCGACAGGCCGAGCAGCGACATGGTGTCGAGCGTGAAGCCGAACGCCCACACCGCGACAAACGATGCCATCACCGACACCGGCAGCGCCAGGCCCGTAATGACGGTGGACCGCCACGAATTCAAAAACAGGAACACGACGAGCACCGTGAGCGCAGCGCCTTCCATCAGCGCGTACTGCACGTCGGACACCGAGCTGGCAACACGCGGTCCGGCGTCGCGCGCCGTGATGAGCTCGACACCGGCCGGCAGCGACTTGCGGATCTCGTCCACGCGCGTGCCAACACGCTCACTGACCTCGGTGGCGCTGTAGCCGTCGGCCTTGATGATGTCGATGCCGACGGCGTCGCGGTCGTTGAACAATGCCGCCGTGCGCGGCTCTTCCGTCCCGTCGATCGCATCGGCCACATCGCCAAGGCGAATCAGCCTGCCGTTGCGTTGGGCGATGACGATGCGTGCGAAATCGGCGGGCGTGTCCAGGCGGCCCAGCAGCCGGATCGTGCGCTCGTCGAGCGTGCCGTTGAGCCGGCCCACCGGCGCCGCCAGGTTCTGCGTCTGCAGCGCCTGCACCACGTCGCCCACGCCGATGCCAGCGGCCTGCAGGGCCTGCGGCTTGAGCGCGATCGTCATCTCGCGCTCGATGCCGCCCACCACCCGAACTTCGGCGACACCGGTGACCCCGCGCAGCTGCCGCGTGAGGCCCGGGTCGGCGATGCGTGTCAGGTCGCCGCCGGTCAGCGTCCTGGACGCCAGCGTGAGCTGCACGATGGGCAGGTCGTTCGGGTCGAACTTCGTGAGGATCGGCTCCTCCATCTCGGGCGGCAGGTCGTTGCGGATCTGCGAGATGCCGTCCCTGATGTCCTGCGTGGCCTCCTGCAGGTCCTTGGCGAAGTTGAACTCGACCGTGACCACGCCGAAGCTGTCGAGCGCGCTGCTCTGGATCTTCTTGACGCCGCTGATCGCCGAGATCTGCTCCTCGATCGGGTCGATGACCTCGCGCTCGACCGTATCGGGTGACGCGCCCGGATAGGGGATCGACACCGACACGATGGGCGGCGAGACGTCGGGGAACTCGTCGGTCTTCAACTGGACGAGCGCGAAGATGCCAAACACCACCAGCGCCAGCATGCTGACGACGGTGATGATCGGGCGCCGGATCGAAAAATCTGAGATGAACACGTCAGTCCCCTGCGTCGGCTGGCGCAGCCGTACGAACCCTCACGGGAGTGCCCGGCGTCATGCCCTGGGAGGCGCCAACCAGGAGCACGTCGCCCTCCGACACGCCCGCGGCAATCTCCACACGCTCGGTCTGGGCGTCGCGCAGGCCAAGCGTGACCTCGACCTTCTCGGTCTTGCCGTCCCGCACCCGCAACACCCAGGGCGCGCCGGTGCGCTCGTTGATGGCCGTCAGCGGCACGACCAGCGCACGCTTGACCTGCTTGACGACCCGCCCTTCGGCGAACAGTCCCGCCACCAGGCGCCCCTGTGCGTTGGGGATCGTCACGAAGATCGGCACTTGCCGCGTGACCGGCTCGGCCATGGGGCTGATGCGCTCGATGCGTCCGGCAAAAGTCTGCCCGGGATAGCCGCGCACTTGGAAGTTCACGGTTGCGCCAATGGCGATCGCACTCAGTTGCTCCGACGGCACCGAGGCTTCAAGACGCATGCTCGACGGGTCGATGATCGTGTAGAGCTCGGTGCCGGAACTGACGACGTCGCCGCGGCTGACGTGACGACGCGCGACCAGGCCCGAGATCGGCGCGCGGACGGTCCCGTCGTCGAGTGCCTTGCGGGCCGACGCCAGTCGTGACTGCGCGTCGTCAAGCTGCGCGCGCGCGAGCACGGCAGAGTTGCGGGCGGACTCGATCTCGCGTTCCGCCAGCGCGCCGCCCTTGACCAGCCGTTCGGTGCGTGCCAGTTCGCGGTCGGCCACCGACAAGGACTCCTCCGCCGAGCGCACCATGGATTGCGCGGAGCGCAGCGCGTCTTCCTGCGTGCGGGCCTCGATGCGCGCCAGCAGCGCGCCCTGCCTGACCGCCTGGCCTTCGTCGGGCACGACCTGCAGCACCGAGCCGCCCAGTTCCGCGCGTACTGTGGCTTCGCGCTGCGCGCGCAGGTCACCCGAGATCAGCGGACCAACGGTGATCTCTGCGGTCTGCACCGTGACGACGTTCTCGCGGCCGATGTCGATAACGGCCGGCCCCGCGTTGGCGGCCGCCGGGCTTTCGGCGCTGCGGCAGGCCGCGCCTCCCAGCGCCGCCCCCAGGGCGGCAAGCAGGGCAAGACGTGAAGGGACAATCAGCGACCGAGCCATGACTTTACCGTCCTCCTGAAGCGCCGGCGGCGCCGGCAGCACCAGTCGCGGCTGGTGCGGTTTGCGTGCGAGTCTGCGTCTGTGAGACCGTGCTGCTGGCGTTCTGCACGGCGCTGGCGCTGGCGGCTACCAGCGGCAGGGCGGGCAGCAGGGCAAAGCGGATGCGGCGCACCTGCAGGTTGCGCGCGGCCTCGGCGCGCGTCACCTGTGTCTGGGCCAGCTGGAGGCGCGCATCCGACAGCTCGAGCTGCGTCGAGAGGCCCTCGCTGAAGCGCAGCTCGGCGATCTCGTAGGCGCGCTGGGCCTGCTGGATCGTGCTCCCGCTCGCGTCCCATTCGGCGCGTGCGGCCGTCAGATCCGAGCGTGTGCTGGCGCGATCCAGCGCGTCGAGCTCCTGTGCCAGCCGCAAGTTGGCACGTGCCTCCTCGGCGCCCGCCCGCGCGATGGCCTCGTTGGCCTTGACGCGGCCGCCGTCGACAATGGGCAGCGACACAGCGACGCCGAGCGTCCAGTTCTGCCGCCAGTCGATGAAGGTCGGCACCGAATCGGGGTAGTCCACCAGCCCGTAGTCAGAGCGGAACGAGATGGCCGGCTTGCGATCGGCGCGCGCGATGGCGATGGCCTGGTCGGCGACCTTGGCCTCGTTGCCGACCTGCGCAACGGCCAGGCGGATCGGCGAGGTGGTCTGCGACTCGGCGTCGGCCAGCGATGCGGCAAACCGTGGCGGCGGCGACAGGGCTGGACCGTCCAGGTCCGCGGTGAGCGCCAGCGGCTGGTCGAGTGGCAGGTCGAGCAGCTGCTTCAAACGCAAGTAGGCGACCTCGCGGTTGTTGCGGGCGCGGACGACGCTGGGCTGCAGCGAGTCGCGCGCGACGCGGGCCCGCAGCAGCTCGAACTCCGAGAGCCGGCCCGCGAGACGCTGCTCGCTGGTCACCTGCAGGGATCGGTCGGCCTGGGCATAGGTCGCCTCCGTAATCGACACCAGCCAGTCGGTGAGCGCCGCGTCGTAGTAGGCCTCGGCGACGTCCAGCGTGTTCTGCGCCTGCGCGGAGTTGAGATTCAGCCCGGCGCTGTCGCGGCGGATGGTCGCCTGCGCTTCCTGTGCCTTGATGCGACCGCCGGAGTACAGCACCTGCGTGAATGACAGCCCCAGTCGATAGACGTTGGCCTGACCAAACGGCAGGTTCGAGAAATCGACCTCGCTGCCCGGATCGGTCCCCGGGTCGGTCGTGCCGGTGTCGAACAGGCCTTCGAATTCCGACTTCAGCGTGCGGTCGTAGGACGCCGATCCAAACAGGTGCGGCAGCCGCTCGCTGCGCGCGAGTTGCTGGCCGCCGTCGGCACGCGACACGCCGGCGTGGGCGATCGCGACGCGCTCGCTGGTCCTTTCGGCGATCGACAGCGCCTCGTCGAGCGTGAGCGTGCGGGTTGTGGCGACCGGGGCCGCGGGGGTCTGGGCGCGCAGGATATCTGCGGCGGGGCCCAGGGCCATGCACGGCCACAGGGCCGCGACGATGATGCACGAGCGGCGATCAGCGGACAGCACGAAGAACTCCCGCCTCCACGCCGATGGCGCGGAGGAACAACGACAAGTAATGGCCCACGGCGGCGTCCTGACTGAAGGCGTAGCACTGCGGCATGCAGTCGCGCCCCATCACGTCGGAAAACAGCGTGCCCAGCAGCATCGAGGCCGCGGCATCAGGCTCCCACTCGCCCGACGCCAGGCCTATGGTCTTGAGTCGCGCGAGATAGGACTTCAACTCGCGGTCGAAGCGCGCCGAGGCCTCGCACGCGACGTGCGTCGACTCGGGGTGGTCGGCAAACTCCCCCATCGCCACGCGAATCAGCTCGCGGTGTTCCCAGAGCGCGTTGTAGTGGCTGCGGGCAAACACCAGCAGCTCGGTCGCCGGGTCGGCCGGCTCGGCCGGCAGACCCGACTCGAACAGCGCCCGGGCGCTGAGCGCCAACGCGTCGTGCAGCAGCGCCTCTTTCGACCCGAAGTGCCGGAAGAGGGTGACCTCGTTGACGCCAGCCTCCTGCGCGATGCGCTTGGTGGTGGCGCCCCGCACGCCGGAGGTCGAGTAGACCTTGATGGCGGCCTGAAGCAAGTGTTCGCGTGCGTCCATCTCACCAGCCTACCGGTCTGACCAACTGAGTGCAAGTGCTTACTTTCACGCGTAATGAGACGCCGGAGCCGCGAGAAAGGTTCCGCGCAGTATTTTTCTAGGGAATCCGCGGGTTCGCCGTGCGGGGCCACAAACTCGCCACCGCACGGCGTTTGGCCCGCTCAGCGGGCCGAGGCGGCCGGCTCCGAGATGGCTTCCACCACCGCCCCGGTCGTGGAGGGCTGGGCCAGCCTGGTCGCGACGTCGGCCTGCGCGATGATGCCGACCAGCCGCCCCTGCGCGTCGACGACAGGGATGCGGCGGACCTGGTGCTCCCCCATCGCCTGCAGCGCCTGCTGGTAGACGTCGGTGGCCAGGCACGTCACTGGCTGCATCGACATGACGTCGCGCACGGCAGTCTCGCGTGGGTCGCGCCCCTCGGCAATCACCCGAACCGCCAGATCGCGGTCGGTGAGCATCCCCAGGAGGCGCTTGCTTTCATGATCGGCGACGACCGGGATTGACCCGATGTCCTGCGCGCGCATCAACCGCGCGACATCCACCACCACATCGTCGGGCACACAGCACACCGGCGCCGGAGTCATCACATCTTGACAGTTCATAACTGGTCCACTCCTCGGTTGGGCGCAAGACAGCGCCACGTCGTAGTCCTGCAAGAACCGCCGCACCTGAAGCCACCTGAAGCACCTGCACCCACTGAACCCGTTCGTCCTACAGCCGAGTTCTCCCCTCCGACATCGCAGTAATTCTTGCGCGGTCCCCTTTGGCCGCTCGTGCCGGGTGCACCGCCGTCGGCACGCAAAAGGCCTGCAAAGACGCGCGGCCGGGCCGATCGAGCGGTGGCACGTCTGTTGAACTGACGTGGTCCTCGTAGCGCGCACTTCTTGCGCGTGGGAGGAACCGTAATGCAGAAACTGACACGCGCGCTTGCCGTCGCTGGGCTCTTGCTGGGTTTGACCCTGAGCGCCTCGGTGGCGCAAGCCGCCGATCGTCCCGATTCGTGGGTGACCCTCAAGACCAAGCTCGCTCTGTTGACGGCCGACGGCATCGACACGTGGGACCTCAACGTCGACACGACCAACGGCGCCGTGACGCTGCACGGCAAGGTCGCCAGCGAGGACGCGAAGAAGAAGGCCGAGACGGTGGCCGCAGGGATCGAGGGCACCAAGTCGGTGAAGAACCTGTTGCAGGTCGTACCCAAGCCGAACCGTGAGGCGCTGGAAGACGCCGACGACGTCGTGAAGAGCAACGTCGAGAAGGCACTCGCCGCCGATGTGGCGTTGAAAGGCGTCGAGGTCGCGTCGGTGAACAAGGGCGTCGTGCTGCTGCGCGGGACTGTGGACACGCTCGAAGCGCACGTGAAGGCCGTCGACACGGTCAGCCGCGTGCATGGCGTGCGTCGCGTCTCGACCAACGTCAAGACGACGAAAGAAACCGACTGACCCGCCCATTCGACTCCGATGGAGGATAACGACGATGAACGCAGATGTGCTCAAGGGCAAGTGGCTTCAGCTCAAGGGTGAAGCCCGCACACAGTGGGGCAAGCTAACCGACGACGACCTCGACCAGATCGAAGGCAACGCCGAGAAGATGGTGGGCAAGCTGCAGGAGCGCTACGGCTACGCGCGCGACGAGGCGCAGCGTGAAGTGGACGGCTTCCTGAGTCGCCAGGAGTCGGTCTAGGACGTCACTATGAGGCGCCGCGCAGGCGGCGCCTCACTCGCCCAGCAACTCGGCGAGAGGCTTCAGTTCGTCGACGCGATCGGCGACCGACTTCGTCACCATCAGCAGCGGCACCGCCAGCAGCATGCCGACGACACCCCACAGCCAGCCCCAGAAGAGCAGCCCGAGGAAAACCGCCACCGGATTCATGCTCGCCAGACGGCTCACCAGCAACGGCGTAATCACCATGCCTTCGATCGTGGTGACGCCCAACGACGCCATCGACACCAGG
>JAENWD010000155.1 GCA_016650245.1 Vicinamibacteria bacterium | reverse complement strand
GCCACTCGGTGGTATGGCCACGAGGGCGAGATCCTGAGGTACGTGTTCTTCCACAGCCTCGTGCTCGCGTGCCTAGTTGGGCTGCTGGTGATGCTGCAGGCGTACGTGCCGCCGTTCACCAGTCTCGTGCACTAAACCGGTTGGTCGGGTTGAGCCAGGTTCGGTCAGGTTTGGTCGGGTTGGTGCGGGTTGACTACTGTCTCGCGTCGTTTCTTGCGACCATGACGTGGCCTCTCGATCGCAGAAACTGCGATCCCGAATTCGCGATCACTCTGTTGCTCGCGTAATTCACCCCGGCATGTCAATCGCATTGCTCGCCGGGCAAAGGCGGCAAGGACCGGGTGACGATGCTGCCCGGTGCCGTGCGCGAGGCGCTCGAGGGCCATCTGCGGGAGAGGAAGGCGCAGCACGCGGCTGACCTGTTGGCGAAATGCGGGTCGGTGGCGCTTCCGACCGAGCTTCGCATCAAGTATCCCGGTGCGCCGTTTGAATGGGGCTGGCAGTGGGTGTTTGCGGCGACGCGGTTCTACCTCGATCCGGAGACGAGCGCACGGCCTGTCGCGGCCGGCGACGTGTCACAGCCTCCGTCACTCCTTCGCGACCCACCTGCTCGAGGCGGGCTACGACATCCGGACCATCCAGGAGCTGCTGGGGCACCGCGACGTGAGCACGACAATGATCTACACGCACGTGCTCAACCAGGGCGCGCGTGGGCTGCGGAGTCCGCTTGACCTTGTCGGTGGCATGCGGAGCTGGCGTACCGGGCGGGAGTGAGTCGTGCTATCGCGCGAGCGTCGCCAGTCATATCCAACTATGCCGATCGGCCTATCCCACATGCCGACACGTTGCCTTTGGCGACGAAAACGAGAGCCCTCAAGGCGTTGCGGCGGCGTTGCGGCGGCGTTGACCCTGCTGAGGCGTCGAACTAGACTGCGGCCGGTGCGTCGGTATCGAACTATGGAGTTCGTCGACTATTCGCTAGCCGGATCGGATCACACTTGGCGGCTCAGACGAAAATAGGCAGAATCACATTGTGAGCCCGACGGTCTTGCAGAGCGGTCCGTACCGGTTCTTTTTCTTCTCCAGTGATCGAGGAGAACCGATTCATGTTCACGTCGAGCGGGAGCTGAAGGCCGCGAAGTTCTGGCTGGGTCCAGTTCGAGTGAAATACAACCGTGGATTCGCGCCAACAGAACTGAGCAGGGTCGCGACGTTGGTGCAGCAGCACGAAGCCGAATTCGTGAAGGCATGGCATGAGTACTTCAAGTCTGGCAACTGAGACCGCGACTGCGAAGAACGTCAAGGTCACCGCGGATACCCTGATCGTCGAGTTGAAAGATGGCCGTACTGTTTCGGTGCCCATCAGCTGGTATCCGCGCCTGTCCCACGGCACGCCAGCCGAACGACGTCGTTGGGAGTTGATCGGTCCCGGAATTGGCATCCACTGGCCAACCCTCGATGAAGACATAGCGGTCGATGCCTTGCTGCTTGGATTGGCGTCGAATGAGAGTGCCGCATCGTTGCAGCGTTGGCGCTCGGCGCGACGCGGACCGGCTAACAAACGAATGGAGCCGACGCGCTCTGGCTTGAGAAAGCGCGCGGCTCATTCGTAGCGTTAGCCTGCTGAACCAGCACAGATTGCCAATCTTCCCAGACGTGATTACAATGTAGTCACATGATTGCCAAGACTCGCATTGTCCGGATTGGCAATTCTCGTGGCATCCGCGTGCCCAAGGGTTTGCTCGAACAGGCGCAGCTACCGGAAGAAGTCGAGCTGCAGGCCGAGCCCGGCCGCCTGGTCGTGCGAGCCGCTCATGGACCACGAGCTGGTTGGGCCGCGGCGGCCAAGGCGATGCACGACCGAGGCGACGATCGACCCCTCGACACTCCGACTCGAACGCGCTTTGACGAGAAGGACTGGCAGTGGCGGTAACGCGGACGGCATTCGCGCGCGGCGAAGTCCACATGGTCGGACTCGGTCCGACCCTGGGGAGCGAGATCAAGAAGACCCGACCCTGCCTCATCGTGTCGCCGGACGAGCTCAACCAGCACTTGCGTACCGTCATCGTTGCGCCCATGACGACCGGCGGACAGGCCTACCCTTGGCGCGTGGCGTGCCGCTTCCAGAACCGTTCGGGATTTGTGGCGCTCGATCAGGTGCGCACGGTCGATCGCGAACGCCTCGTCAAACGGCTGGGACGTCTCTCCGCCGCGACGACGACGGAAGTCCTCGACACGTTGCAGGAAATGTTCGCCGAATGAGACCCGCAGGCTAACCAGCGAACGGAGCCGACGTGCCAGTCGTCTGAGGCCATCCTGTCGCCGTGGCGCGCGGCTCATTCGGAATGTTAGGGCGCATCGCACCGAACGCGCACATTCGATGAATACCCCCAAGACGAAGCCGAAGGTGACATCCTTCGCTCCCCAGTTCCTGGTCGACGATCTTGCGCGCTCGATTGCGTACTACCAGAAGCTCGGCTTCGCGTTCGGTGAGCCGTGGGACGGATTTTACGCGTTCGGTGAGCTCGACGGGCTGGAGCTCCATCTGAAAGAATGGCGCACGGATCATCAAGCCACTCACGGCGGCGGCGTGGGGCACGACTGGAGCCTTCCTGCTGGTCGCCGTGATTGGCTTCAAGATGAGCCTCTGGCTCGTGGCGGCCGCCCTTGTCGGTCACGGCGTGTTTGACTTCGTCCATTCGCTGGCTATCGAAAACCCAGGGGTGCCCCATTGGTGGCCCGGCTTCTGTTTGGCGTTCGATGTCACCGCTGGCGGCTACTTGGCTGTTCTGTTGATGAGGCGCTCGAGGGGTTCGTCCACATGAGGCCCTTCGCCCTGGCGGCACTGCTGGCACTTGCGACGACCTTCACCGGCGGTGCCTTTCATGCGCAGCAGCCCACGAAGGTTCATCGAGTCGGCGCTCTCTTCAACAGAGGGCCGAATCTGGATGATGTCGAGCTGCTCCGGAAAGGACTGGCACAGCGCGGCTACGTCGAAGGCACCAATCTCGTCATTGAGGCCCGCTTCGCCGAGGGAAAGCTGGACCGGCTTCCGACGTTTGCAGCCGAACTGGTCGCCATGGGCGTCGATGTCATCGCGGCCTATGGTGGTCCGCCAACAAGCGCCGCCCGACGAGCAACCACGACGATCCCGATCGTCGCGGCTCTGGTTGCTGACCCAGTCGCTCTTGGCTTCGCCGCCACGCTGGCGCGTCCTGGAGGAAACGTGACTGGGATCACCAACCACGACCCGGAACTTGCCATTCGGCAATTGCGGATTCTCAACGAGGTGTTCCCGACCCTTGCGCGTGTCGCGTTCCTCAGCGACGCGGATATCCCAGGCGCCGACGCCAGCGGGCTGGCACCAATCGAGCGCGCCAACGTCGCCGCCGCCGAAGCGATGCGCATCACGCCTCAGATACTGAAACTGCGTGGCCCGACGCCAGACTTTGCCCAGGCGTTCGACACGATGGTTGCAGAGAAGGCCGAGGCACTCGTGGTGCTGGAAGTGCCCGTCCCTTTCGGCAATCGCGAGCGCATCGCCGAACTGGCAGCGGCACGTCGCATTCCGACAATGTTCTGGGGCGGCGCCTGGAATGCCGGTGGTTTGATGTCCTATGGCACGAGCTTCACGGATACCTATCCGCGTATGCCGGAGTATGTCGACCGGGTTCTCAAGGGGGCCAAGCCTGCAGACACGCCGTTCGAGGTGATTACTCGACGTGAATTTGTCGTCAATCTCAAAATTGCCCGAGGACTCGGAGTGACCATTCCCGGCGAGGTGCTGAAGCGCGCCGATCGGACCATCGACTGAGGTCTGCAGCGAATTCCAAGCGATGCTGAACATTCAGGCCGATGACGCGCGGGCGGTCGCTCTCGTGGCGGCGATTCAGAGCGGGGAGGTCGAGGCCTTACAGCGACACCTGCACGACCGCCCGGATCTCGCGACAGCCAGAGTACTTGACCGTCGCGGCGTGGCTCGGACGCTGCTGCATATCGTGGCGGACTGGCCTGGCCACTTTCCCGATGGCGCGCAGACCGTCGCTGTCCTGGTTGCGGCTGGAGCAGACGTCAACGCCCGCGTCGTGCATCCAGGACCCCATGGGTCCCCCGAAACGGCGTTGCACTGGGCCGCGAGCAGCGACGATGTCGCCGTGCTCGACGCGCTCGTCGACGGCGGGGCCGACATCGAGGCTGCGGGCGCCGTGTTCACGGGCGGTACGCCGATGTCGGATGCCGTCGTGTTTGCGCAGTGGCGTGCCGCACGCAGGCTGCTCGAGCGAGGGGCGACGACAACCATCTGGCAGGCGGCTGCCCTGGGACTCCTGGACCGTGTGCGAGACTTCTGCGCGATCGAACCGGCCCCGGTTCGCGAACAGATCACCAACGCGTTCTGGAATGCGTGCCGCGGCGGGCAGCAGCCGACCGCCGACTACCTGCTCGACCATGGCGCCGACCTGAACTGGGTCGGGCATGACGGCAAGACGCCGTGTGACGTGGCGCAAGAGAGCCGTGATGACAATCTGATTCAGTGGCTGCGGGCGCGTGGCGCCAGGTGCGCGGCGGAACTGACGTAGGTGTGGGAATCGACACCTTGAAGCCTTCGACGAGCAGGCCAAGGCCGAGTCGAGTGGACACGCGCGTCTGCCGTGACTAGACCTCGACGCCCAGAACATAAAGAACAGCGTAGAAGGCAAAGCACAGGACGACGATACCGATGACAACGAGTGCAAGGGCTGGTGCGACGCGCCGGTCGAGCTCTGGCACGTCCCTGCGACACGTCTTGCGAAGGAACAGGACGTAGGCGACGTAGGCGAGGACGAATCCGGCGACGACGTCGAGGATGTAGTGTTGCTTCGTGAAAAGCGTAGAGAGTCCTACGACGAAGGCGCAGGCCGACGCGCCGATGCCGACACCGCGGTGTACCCGGTAGCTGCTCAGGGCCGAGACGAACGAATGCGCGACGTGCAGTGAAGGGAAGCAGTTATAGGGCGGGTCGGCCGAATAGAGAAACCGCAGGCCCCAGAGCACGAACCCTTCTCCGACAACGGTCTCGTCCGCTCGTGGCGCGACGGTTGGATAGAAGAAGAAACAGACGTACGCGGCGATCCACACTGTCAAGTAGGCGTAGACAGTCCGGCGGATGTGCTCGTCCTGGCGCACGACAAAGACTGGCAGCAGGATGAGGAACAGGTAGAGCGATCCGTAGACGAGGACCCAGGCGGGTTGCAGCGGAACGCGGTCATCGAGAGACAGCGCAGGCACGTGCGGCGCGCGGTGGGCAGCAAGTGGGATGAACAGGTACACCGGGACCAGCAAGACCAGGACGACCATCGGCATGGTCACCCGGTAGGGCTTCCTCAGCGATTCGGTGACCATGCTCCACCGGAATGGAGCTGGCTGCGGAGGATCGACCGGAGCGTGGCCCGCCACGACCTCATAATCGCACGGGGACGCGCTCGTGGATTCCGTGCCATGCTTCGACCTGCAGCCGACGGCGGCAGGTGCCCCTGTTCGTGAACTCGCGCGCGGAGCTCGAATCCCGGATGCCGCGGGCGGTCGCCGCGCTGGCGGCAGCCGCCCGTCGCTGGGTGTTCTTTCGGAAGGGCGCAGGAGGGGCATGATGAGAACCTCAGATCTCGTCGCCGTCTCGACATTCCCGTCCATCGCGGATGCGTCGATAGCCAAGGGCATCCTCGATGAGGCCGGAATCGACTCGATGATCAGGGCTGACAACGCCGGCGGAATGTACCCGGCGATCGGCGGACCCGAACTGCTGGTCAGGTCGGAGGATCTTGACAAGGCCCGCAACGCGCTTGGTCGACGCCATCGCCGGTCACACGCCGGGCCTGACAAGTGATGGCACGCGACCTGGCGTAGCGCCCGTCTGTGGCTACGGCATTGGTGCCCGCAACGCGCAGTCGAGCGGGGACGCCACTCTTTCATAGTAGGATTCGCGCCGTGGGACCAAGAGGAACGACCAGGAGCATGCAGCGAGGCCCAGAACGATGAGAATGCGGACGCTTGACGGCGGAGAGATCGACTTGACGCAGGACACACTCGACGGCCTGAAGTTGCGTCTGAAAGGGCCCGTGCTCGTGCCCAACGACGCCGGCTACGAAGAGGCCCGGACCGTCTGGAACGCGATGATCGACAGCCGGCCCGCCGTAGTCGTGCGCTGCCTCGGCGTCGGCGACGTGATCGCGAGCGTGCAGTTCGCCCGAGCCAACGACCTCCTGCTCTGCATCAAAGGGGGAGGCCACAACATCGCGGGCCTGGCCACGGCCGACGGAGCGCTGATGCTCGACATGTCGCTCATGCGAGGCGTCTGGGTGGATCCGCAGCGAGCAGTCGCGCACGCGCAGGCGGGGTGCCTGCTCGGCGACGTCGATCGCGAAACACAAGTGCACGGGCTCGCAACCGTCCTCGGTTTCGTGTCGGCCACCGGCATCGCAGGACTCACCCTGGGCGGTGGGTTCGGCTACCTGACGAGGCGCTGGGGCTGGACATCGGACAACGTCGTCGGGATGGACGTCGTGACCAGCGAGGCCCGACTGGTGCGGGCGAGCGCCGAGGAGAACGCAGATCTCTTCTGGGCGCTGCGCGGCGGCGGCGGCAACTTTGGCGTCGTGACAGGCGTCGACTACGCGCTCCATCCGGTTGGTCCGGAAATCGTCGGTGGCGTCGTTGCCTGGCCTGCCAGCGACGCGCCCAAGGTGCTCGAGCTGTACCGGACGCTCGCCGCGCAGGCCCAGCCCGAACTGACCCTTGTCGCGCTCATGCGCATGGCGCCCCCTGCCCCGTGGCTTCCGAAGGACATGCATGGCAAGCCGATCGTCGCGTTGCTGGCCTGCCACAGTGGCACACCCGAGGAGGGCCAGAAGGCGGTCGCGCCCATCAAGGCGTTCGGCACACCCATCGGTGACGTGCTGGTGCGCCGCCCGTACGCGCAGATGCAGACCCTGCTCGACGCGACGCAGCCCAAGGGCCGGCGCTACTACTGGAAGAGCGAGTACCTGCCGCGCATCGAGCCGGCGTTGTGCGAGAAGGTTATCGAGCACGCGGCGAGAATCCGCTCGCCTCACTCGGCCGTGGTCCTGTTCCAGGTCGAAGGCGCTCTGAACCGACTCGACGAGGCGCACTCTCCGGTCGGCAACCGCGACGCGCGTTACGTGCTCAATGTGGCGGGCGCGTGGGAGCAGGCGGGCGACGACGCGGCGAACATCGAATGGACGCGCCAGGCGTGGAACGACTTGAAGGCGTTCTCGACGGGCGGCAACTACATCAACTTCCTGACGGAGGACGAAGGGCCTCAGCGCATCGAGGCGGCGCTCGGCAAGGGACTTCCGCGGCTTGCGCAGGTGAAGGCGAAATGGGACACGCAGAACGTGTTCCGCACGAACCGGAACATCACACCGGTGTGAGGGACGCACTCAAGGGAGCTGGTCTCATGCGACTTGTCCTCGCTCTTCTGATCGCGGCCACGGCGACGATCCCCGCCGTGACCCAGACTCGTTCGCGCGGGCGCGACCTCGGCATTCCGTTTCCCGGCCAGACAGGCCCGGCCAATGCGATCACCGACGTCGCCGGAATCGCCGTGGGTCACGTGACTCTAATCGAAGGGGAAGGCAAGCTGGTGCCGGGGCAGGGGCCGATTCGCACCGGCGTCACCGCCGTCCTCCCGCGCCCGCGCGGCAATTGGGATCCGGTGTTTGCCGCCACGTTCAATCTGAACGGCAACGGCGACATGACCGGCGTCAACTGGATCAAGGAGTCGGGCTTCCTCGAAGGACCGATCCTCCTGACCGGCACCCACAGCGTGGGCACGGTTCGCGACGCGGCCATCCAGTGGCAGCTGAAGAACGGCCGCGATTTCGTGTTCACCTACCCGATCGTCGCCGAGACGTTCGACTTCCTGAACGACGCCAACGGCGAACACGTCAAGCCGATGCACGCCATCCAGGCGCTCGATCGCGCCAGACCCGGCCCGGTGGAAGAAGGAGCAGTCGGCGGCGGCACGGGCATGGGCTGCAATGGCTTCAAAGGGGGCATCGGCACCTCGTCGCGCGTGCTATCCCTGGAGCAAGGCGGCTACACCATCGGCGTCCTGGTGCAATGCAACTACGGCGGTGACCTCAGGATCCTCGGCGTCCCGATCCGGACGGAGATAACTGACCTCGGGACGTGCACGGCGCTGCCGCAACCGCTGTCGCGTTCGTGGACGCGTGGCATCCCGCCCTGTCCCCCGGCCGGTGGTTCTGCGAGCGCTGACTCCGCCGCCCGCGACCACGAGGGCCGAGGCTCCATCATCGTCGTTGTTGCCACCGATGCGCCGCTGCTGCCGCACCAGCTCGAACGACTCACGCGCCGGGTTGGAATGGGGCTGGGACGGCTGGGCAGTTGGGCCGGCAACTCCTCCGGCGATCTGTTCCTCGCATTCTCGACGGCAAACGCCGGCGCGGCACGCGCGGAAGGCACGCCGGCGCTGACGATGCTCCCCAACGAGCGCATCGACCCGCTGTTTCGGGCGACCATCGACGCCACCGAAGAAGCCGTCGTCAACGCCATGCTCGCGGCACAGACGATGACCGGCGCCGATGGCATTCGCGCCTTCGGGCTGCCTGGCGATCGTGTTGTCGCGGCGTTGAAGAAGTACAACCGCATGAACTAGCGTCTCGTCCACCCCTTCCAACGACGCTGCGCATCGCACGGCTGCCCTTGCCAGCGTGGGACGGCGGCGGCCGCCTCGATGCTCGCGCCGGTACTCGCGGCCAACGCGAAGCGCCTCGGGTTCCACCTGGCGGCCGTCGACGCAGGGGTGCTGGTCTGGCGCTTCGCGACTGTTCGTTGACCCGGCTCAGCCTGCGAACTAGACTGCGACCGATGCCTCGGTATTGAGCGGTGGAGTTCAGTCGACGCATCGTCATGCAGCCCCAAGGGAGCACAGATGGCAATCAACGGCGACCTCGTGAAGGACTTGTACGCGGCATTTGGCAAGGGTGACGTCCCGACGGTCCTTGGGGCGTTCGACGCCCAGATTCGCTGGAGCGAAGCTGAGAGCTCTCTTTACGCAGGCGGCAATCCATATGTCGGGCCACAGGCAGTGGCCGAAGGCGTCTTTCTGCGCGTCGTCACCGACGTCGAGAACTTCGCCGTTGCGCCGGAGAACTTCGTGGACGGCGGCGACACCGTGGTCGTCGAAGGACGCTACCGGGGCACGTGGAAGGCGACCGGGAAGCCCGTCGACGCGCAGTTCGCGCACGTGTGGCAGTTTCGCGGCGGAAAGGTCGTCCGGGTTCAGCAGTACACCGACACGAAGCGATGGGCCGATGCCGCCGGATCCTGAGACTTTGCACGGACGCAATGCGTGACCCTCGTGTCTCGTCGCTCAGCGGGGCGGATCGTGATCGCCGCTGGCAGCTACTGGTGGGTGGTGTTTCTCGCCATGCACGTCCTCGAGCCGGAGTTCAGCCGGGCTTTTCCCGATGGACTTCCCGGGCTCTCCACGCACGTCGTCGGGACGTCTGCACGCGCTCGGCGGGATGCTCTCCTTTCCTCCATGGGTCCTGGGCGCATTCGGTGCTTGCCCTGCTCTTCGCGTGGCTGATCGTGGTGGCGCATCACTTGATACGTACGCCTCGTGACGGAGACCCGCAGTCGACGTCCTGACGAACGCGAGCAGCCCATGGACGTTCTCGATGCCATCGAGATGATCGAGGCCACCCGGGTGTTGAGCCAGCAACCGCACACCTACTGGACCGACCAGCTCAACAACCACGACAGCATTTCAGGCTACTACTCGGGCTTGAAGTACTCGAGCACGGATGTTTACAGGAGGACCTCGCGATCGGAGTATCGAGACGCGTGTTACGAATCGGTGTGGCGTGGGCCGTCCTGTGGCTGGCGTTCTGGGGAATCGTCGTCGGGGTCATCGCGGTGCTCGATCCCGACAGCATCGATCCCGGCGAACCGCTGATGTTGGTCGCCATCTTCGGATCGATGGGTCTGCTCACCGGAGTCGCCTTCGGCGTTCTCGTGTCAATCTGGGAGAGCGGCCGGGCCGTCATCGATCTTCCGCTGACCCGCGTCGCTGGGTGGGGGATCCTCAGCACAGCGATCGTCCAACTGGCGTATCTCGGCCACGGCGACGCGGGCCTGCCAGCCAACATCAAGATGGCGCTGCTCTTCTCGGCTATCACAACGGCATCGTGACGCTGGCGTGGGTCTCGATGGCGCGGCGTTGGTCTGGAGCCTGATATGGCTGTGCGAGTTGTCCGCCTCGGAAGCCCGCGTGGTCCAGGCGAGGGCACACGGATCGGGACCGTCCGGCGGCCGCCGCGCGGTGTGCCGAAGTCCGAGTTCTCTTCCCAGAACTGGTACGACATCTGGTTCCCGACCCTTGCGCCCTCCGTCGAGACGATGAAGCACGGGCAAGAGGCCACCTCGCCGGCGCAATGGGCGGCGTTCACGAAGAAGTACGAGGCCGAGATGTCACAGCCAGAGGCCAGGCATGCCCTGGCGCTGCTGGCCGCGCTGTCGCACACCACGAACTTCTCGGTGGGCTGCTACTGTGAGGACGAGAAGCGCTGCCACCGCTCGATCCTGCGGAAACTCCTCATCGAGATCGGAGCAGACCTATGAGCGCGCCCACTCCCGCCATTCAAGCCTTCTTCGATCGCGACGCAGGAAGTCGAAGTGCCCTGGATATCGATCTCATCGCGTCGCAGGCACTGCGCGCCAGCGGCGTGTTGCCGGCAACGCCCTAGACGCGATGAACGCCGGTGACATCGGTCTGGCCGCTGACAGCAACGCCGCGTCCGTTCGGCACATGCGGGCGTGGCTCCTGCTCGTCGGTGCGCTCGCGATACACGCCGTCGACGAGGCCCTGACCGGCTTCCTGGATTTCTACAATCCGCTCGTGCTGGACATCCGATCGCGGATTGCCTGGTTTTCCATGCCGACCTTTACCTTCGGCGTCTGGCTGACCGGCCTGGCTGTCGCGGTGGCGCTGCTCGCGTTTGGCGCGTGCCACTCATCGCGCACGAAAAGGAGCTTGTGGAACCCACCCTCAATCGCCGCGATCTGCTGGCGCTGCTCGCCGGTGGCGCCCTGCTGCCGGCCCGAGTGTTTTCGAGGGACGCGACGCCCCCTCCGTTGTCCTACGCCAGCCTGTCGGACGTAGCCAAACTCATCGAGTCCAAATCGCTCTCGCCGACGGACCTCACACGGCAGTTGCTGGACCGAATCGCCGCCCTCGACGGACGTCTCCACAGCTACGTGACGGTCATGGCCGATCACGCCATGGCCAGCGCCCGTCGGGCCGAGGCCGAGATCAAGGTCGGCCGGTACCGCGGCCCGCTCCATGGTGTGCCCATCGGCGTGAAGGACCTGTGTTATACGCGAGGGGTTCGCACGATGGCCGGCACGAAAGTCCTCTCGGAGTTCGTCCCCGACTTCGACGCCACGCTCGTGGCCCGATTGGAGGCTGCCGGCGCCATCATCCTCGGCAAGTTGACCCTCTGCGAAGGCGCCTTTGGTCCATACCACCCTGACCTCCAGGTGCCGGTGAATCCGTGGGACCCGACGAGATGGAGCGGTGTGTCGTCGAGCGGCTCCGGAGTGGCGACGGCTGCCGGCCTGTGCTTCGCCTCGGTGGGCTCAGACACAGGTGGGTCGATCATGGCGAATGCCGCATTCCCGAAGTTGCTCGATCCATCCGGCGTGGAAACCGACGAAGGGTGGAGCCGCCTTGTCATGAACGACGTCCATACCAAGCCCTTCAACTTCAGCGGCAGTCCCACGCTGTCGGTGCCGTGCGGGCTTTTCGGCCAATGGCCTGCCCTTGAGCGTGCAGCTTGTGGGGCGTCGGTTGAGCGAGGCCATGCTGTGCCGCGTGGGATTTGCGTTCGAGCAGGCCACGCAGTGGCACCTGCGGCACCCGCCGATGTAGAGCGATTCCCTCACGCCCCCGACAGTCCCGGCAGGTGGCGTCCGTGGGCCACCCGAAGCGCCACCAGATCCGGACGGTCGATACGAAGCTCATTGGCGATACGGTGGATCTCGCCCTCCTCGTCAGTCGAGATCGCCTCGTCGGTCGCCGACAGCGCGAACAGGCATCGCATGAGCGACAGCTTCTGGTCGTAGGTGGAGAGCGACGAGAAGTCGCGCGCCACCAGAAAGTTCGCCGTTCCCCCAAACAGCAGGTTGCTCGTCTTTGCCAACCGCACCACGACCATCGCCTGGTCCGGCGACAGTTGGCCGTGTTCGCGGACGAGGGCGTCCATGGCGTGCGTTTCTTCAGCGGACACGTGGCGATCGGCGTGGGCGACGCGCCCGAGCAGGTAGGCAAAGGCCGCCAGGTAGCGGGCCCGGTCGGGCTCGAGATGGTCCAGCGCCTCGAGTGTGTCCCGCAGCGGGGCGAACTCCCGCTCCTTGTCGGGAACATCCACGCCCAGCCAGGCACGAATCGACTTCAGCGGCATGGTCACAGACTACCTTACACCCCGTCGACGCCCTTGAGACCGAAGTCGAGCGCTTCGATCTCGGCCACCGGCTCGTCAAACGAGCACGATCCCACCGAGCGCAGCAGCGAACGCCTCGCATGTGACAGCTCGCTGTAGGTGACCACGGCGTTGAGCCATGCGCCGGCGCGGCCAGACAGCTTGAACGCATGGGTGCGGTCGTCGTCGAGGCAGGCGTCGGCCAGTTGCTCATCGATTTTGCCTGCGGCCAGCAGCGTCGCCGCCAGCACCATGTTCACAAATCCGTGCATGGTCGCCCTGGCGCTCTCGGGCTCGTAGGTGAGGCGGTAGTCGCCGCGCAGCGCGTGATGCAGCCCGGCCGTCGCCTTCATCGGCACCCCCGCGTCGCGCGCGCGGACGAGGAAGCGAGCCATCTGCGCGGTGGTGGGGAAGCGACCGGGTGTGACGCCGCCGGCGCGGATCTTCGCGAACAGGCCGGCAGCCGACAGGGCCCCCATCAGCGGTGCCGGGTCCGGGTCGGAGGGAATCTCGACGTACCGCTCGAACTCGATCGGCCACACCTGTGCCAGGCGCGCGATCTCGTCGGCCGACCCGGCGACCGCTTCGATGGCCTCGACCCGTACGCTGCGCGGACGATGGTGGTCACCGATCATCGAGGCCGCGATGGCGCCGCTTTGTTCGGCTGTGCCGACCAGCGCGCTGACGCGCCACGGCTCGTCAACCGACGCGCCCGCGCGATGGGCCGCGGCTTCGGCGTCGGCAAGCCGGTCGGCTGGCACGACCAGGCGCCCGAGCATCCACGCGTGGCGCCCCGCCCGGTAGCGGCCGTACTGGTCGGCAACCACGTCGAGAGGCAGCCCGGCGGGAGGAAACAGGCCGGCGTAGTCGATGAGCCCGGAAAGCGCAGCGGTCACCGCGTCCATAGGCGTGAGACTAGCAGGTTGGGCTTGCCCGCCGAAGCCCGAAGGGCGCACGAGCCTGCCGCGCCGAAGCCCGAAGGGCGTAGGCGGGTTACCATCGTTCATGCGCTCGGTTGCGTTCGGCCTCATCGCGTGTCTGGCCCCGTCTCTGGTAGACGCTCAAACCCGTCCTCGCCGTCCCGCGGCCCCTGTAGCAAAGCCGGTGGCCCTGTTCACCACGCCGCTGACGTTGGCCGACATGAAAGGCAAGCAGGCCGTCGTCGAGACTGCCCGCGGCACGTTTGTGATCCAACTCTTGCCGGAGGTCGCGCCGAATCACGTCGGCTACTTCATCGCGCAGGCCCGCCAGGGCGCCTACGACAAGACGACCTTTCATAGTGCCCTGCGGTTGGGGCTCATCCAGGGCGGCGACCCGCTGTCCAGGGACCCGGCCAAGCGGGCGATGTATGGCACCGGTGGGCTCGGTATGCTGGCGCAGGAGTTCAACCGCGAGCCGGTGACGCGGGCCGCGGTGGCGGCGGTGTTGCAGCCGGGCAAGCCCGATAGTGCCGGCAGCCAGTTCTTCGTCGCCGTGACCGACCAGGTCGCGCTCAACGGTACGGCGACGGTGTTTGGACGCGTCGTCGAGGGACTCGAAGTCGTGCAGGCGATCTCCGAGGCGCCGGTGGACGATCAGGGCAAGGTCACCGAGCGGATCGAGATCCTCGGCGTCACCATCCGCGACACCCCGCCGCCGGAGCCGGTGCCGTTTTCGACCGAGACAGTAGAGGAGCTCGCCAAGTACCGCGCGGTGCTCGAGACGACCGAAGGGGCCATCACGATCACGTTTGACCCGGTGAAGGCGCCCGAACACGTCCGAAACTTCCTCCGGCTGGCCTCCGCTGGCGTGTACGACGGGACCAGCGTCCACCGGATCGTCAAAGGCTTCGTGATTCAGACCGGCATGGTGTCCACGCGGGCGAGGCCGCTGACGCAGAAGCAGCTGAGCTATGTGACCACGCTGCAGCCCGAGTTCAACGACACGCTGCACGTGGCGGGCATCGTCTCGATGGCGCGCACCGCAGACCCGGCCAGCGCGTCGACGTCGTTTTTCATCTGCACGGCTCCTGCGCCTTCGCTCGACAACGCGTACTCGGTGTTTGGCCGGGTCGTCAGCGGGATGGGCGTCGTGCTGACGATTGAGGCGAAACAGGTGAGCGGCGATGCGCCGGTCGAGCGCATCGACCTGATTCGCGTCCGCGTGGAGAAGCAATAGGTTCATGGCCGACGAACCAGCAAAGAAGAAACCGACCTTCAGCGTCGTGTGGCGCGAGGCCCGCGACCTGATCTGGGCGCGCCGCGCACGCCTGGGACTTGGTATGGGCTTGATGGCGACGAGCCGCCTTGCGGGCCTGGTCCTGCCCGCGACCTCGAAAGTGCTGATCGACGAGGTCATCGGCAAGTCGCGTGGCGAGCTGCTGTGGCCCCTGGCCCTGGCGGCTGGCGCGGCGACGCTGGTCCAGGCCGCCACCGGATTCGCTCTGTCGCAGGTCCTGGGTATCGCCGCGCAGAAGTCAATCACCGAGATGCGCCGTGCCGTGCAGCAACACGTCACGCGCCTGCCCATCAGCTACTTCGACTCGACCAAGACCGGCGTGCTGATCTCGCGCATCATGAACGACGCCGAGGGCATCCGGAACCTGGTCGGCAACGGGCTGGTGCAGCTGGTGGGCAGCGTCGTCACCGCCTCGATCGCGCTGGGCGTGCTGTTCTGGCTCAATTGGCGGCTGACAACGGCAACGCTGGTGTTGCTCGCGGCATTTGGCGGCGTCATGGCGCTGGCCTTCACGCGGCTGCGCCCAATCTTCCGGGAGCGCGGCAAGATCAGCGCCGAGGTCACCGGCCGGCTCACCGAGACGTTGGGCGGCATCCGCATCGTCAAGGCCTACACGGCCGAGCAACGCGAGTCGCTGGTCTTCGCCAAGGGCATCCATCGTCTGTTTCGCAACATCGCCAGCTCGATGCTCGGCGTCTCTGCCGTCTCGGCGGCCTCCACCGTCATCGTCGGCGTCATCGGCGTGCTGATGATCGTCGTCGGCGGCCGCGCGATCCTCGACGGCCAGATGACGCTCGGCGACTTCGTGATGTACATCTTCTTCACCGGCCTGGTGGCGGCGCCGGTCGTGTCCATTGCCTCGATCGGCACGCAGGTGAGCGAGGCCTTTGCCGGCCTTGACCGCATTCGCGAGGTGCGTCAGATGGCCACCGAGGGACAGGAGGATGCCACGCGCGAGGCCATCGGGATGGTCCGCGGAGAGATCGAGTTCGACGCCGTGCGCTTCTCGTACGTCGAGGGCGTCGAGGTGCTCAGGGGCGTGTCATTCCACGCACTGGCGGGCACGACGACGGCGCTGGTGGGGTCGAGCGGGTCGGGCAAGAGCACGCTCATCAGCCTGGTGATGGCGTTCAACCGCCCGCAGGCCGGCGTGATTCGAGTGGACCAGCACGACCTGTCCGGGCTCAAGCTGCGCGACTATCGCCGCCAGCTCGGCATCGTCCTCCAGGACAACTTTCTCTTCGACGGCAGCGTTGCCGACAACATCGGGTTCTCGAAGCCCGGCGCGACACGCGCGGAGATCGAAGGGGCGGGCAGCATCGCGCACTGCGGGGAGTTCGTCGGCGGATTCGAGAAAGGGTACGACACCATCGTCGGCGAGCGCGGCGTCAAGCTGTCGGGTGGCCAACGCCAGCGCATCGCGATCGCGCGCGCGATTCTGGCCGACCCACGGATCCTGATTCTCGACGAGGCGACCTCGAGCCTCGACAGCGAGAGCGAGGCGTTGATCCAGGACGGCCTGCGCGCGCTCCGGCACGGGCGGACCACCTTCGTCATCGCGCACCGGCTGTCGACCATTCGGAGCGCGGACCAGATCCTCGTGCTGGAGCACGGCGAGATCGTCGAGCGCGGCACGCACAGCCCGTTGCTGGCGCTCCAGGGACGCTATCGCCAGCTCTACGATCGGCAGTACAACTTCGAGAAAGATCGGTTCATCAATCCTGGCGAGGACTTCACGCCGGAGCCGGTGAAAGACGTGCCCGCGCCGGCGCCCAGCAGGGCGTTGTAGTCAAGGCCGCGTCTTCCCGTCCCGTGTCAGCAGCGGCCCATACAAGTCGGGCCTCCGGTCCCTGAAGAATCCCATCCCCGCGCGGAACGCTCGCGCGTCGTCAAGATTGAGCGGCGCGACCAGGACGGTCTCTTCGGTCCGATCGGCCTCGGCGAGGATCTCGCCGGTGAAGTCGCAGATGAAGCTGGTGCCGTAGAAGGTCTGCTCGGAACCCTCCACCACTTCCCGGCCCACACGGTTGGCGGCGCCCAGGTAGCACGCGTTGGCGACCGCGTGGCCCAGCATCACCCGACGCCACATGCGGCTGGTGTCCATCGGCCCGGCGGCCTCGGGCTCGGTGCCGATGGAGGTCGGATAGAGGAGCACTTCGGCTCCCTGCAGGGCCATCGCGCGTGCCGTCTCGGGGTACCACTGGTCCCAGCAGATGGCGGCGCCCAGCGTCCCGGATCGCGTGGCAAACGCCTTGAAGCCGGTGTCGCCTGGGGTGAAGTAGTACTTCTCCATGTAGCCGGGGCCGTCCGGGATGTGAGACTTGCGGTACACACCCAGCTGCTCGCCGGTGGCGTCGATCATCACCAGGCTGTTGTAGTGCGCGTGCCCGGCCCTTTCGAAAAATGACAGCGGCAAGACGACGCCAAGCTCCCTGGCCAGGGCCTGGAATCGTCCGATGAATGGGTGGTCGTCTACCGGGTGCGCGCGCTCGAAGAACCGCTCGCGCTGCGCCTGCGGCCAGTAGTAGCCCTCGAACAGCTCCGGCAGCAGCACGACCGTCGCGCCCCGTGACGCCGCCTCGCGCACCAGCTCGATGGCCCTGGCGACGTTCTCCTCGAGCACGTCGCTCATCGCCATCTGCACCACGCCCAGCGCGACGCTCATTCGGGCCTCCACAACCGGCCGGCCGGTTGCTGTTGCGTGACGCAGTGGAACGCTCCTCCACCAGTCATCAGCGCGCGGGCCATCAGCGGCACGATCTCGCGCCCCGGGAACAGCGGCCGCAGGATCTCCGCCGCGTTGGCGTCGTGCTCGTCGCCGAACACCGGCAACAGCACGGCGTCATTCACGATATAGAAGTTCGCGTAGGTCAACGGCAGGCGCTCGCCCTCGAAGTGGGCTTTCCTGACCGGAATCGGCAGTTCGACGATGCGGTACGGCCGTTGGTCGGCGGCGCGGGCGGTTCGCAGGCGTTCGAGGTTGGCCAGGAGCACCGCGTGGTTCGGGTCGTCGCGGTCGTCGCAGGTGGCCGTGACGATGGTGTCTGGTCCGGCAAATCGCGCGATCGTGTCGATGTGGCCGTCGGTGTGGTCGCCCTCGAGCCCCTCGTCGAGCCACAGCACCTGCGTGGCGCCGATTGCCTCGCGCAAGTGTCCCTCGAGATCCGCCTCGCTGACCCAGGGATTGCGATGCGGCGACAGCAGGCACTGGCGTGTGGTGAGCACCGTGCCGTGGCCATCGCCCTCGATGGATCCGCCCTCCATGACGATGCCGGGCTTGTACAGGGGGACGTCGCCAAGGATGCGCGCGACGTGGGTGGGAATCTGGTTGTCGAGGTCGGCGGGGTACTTGTCGCCCCAGCCGTTGAACTCCCAGTCGACCAGCGCCACCTGGTCGCCGCTGGTGACAAAGATCGGGCCGCTGTCGCGCAGCCACAGATCCTGATGCGCGACGCGGTGAAACCGGGTCGTGCCTCGGGTGAGGCGGCGCCTGGCATCCTGCTCCGACTCGTCATCGGCCAGCAGCAGATCAACGGGCTCGCGCGTCGCGATGGCGTCCACGAGCGAGGCGAACTCGCGCCGCACCGGTTCGAGCATGCCGACCCACTGCTCGTCGTCGTGCGGCCAGGCCATCCAGGTGGCGGCGTGCGGGTGCCATTCAGCCGGCATCGCGAAGCCGCGCTGGAAAGGAGAGAGGGTCACGCCCCCGGCACGAGCCGGTGGACGGCCACGACGGCGCCCATCGCGTAATCGAGCCGCAGTCGATCGCCGGGTTCCAGAGTGTGGTTCACGGTCTCGGGGCCCACGCGGGCCACCGACACATGGTCCGGATCGTCGGGGTCGATGAAATGCACGTCCCACGAAATCTGCCCGTGCACGCTGATGGGCTGCACCTTGCGGAGAATAACCTCGCGTGAGCCTCGTAACATGACCGAAATTGTAGCGCATCGCGCCGTCAACATCCCTCGTCTGGCATGTCGAAGGGCAGCCGCGGCAGCCGCGAGGGTCGGGGTAACGGTGGCTCCTGGTCGAGCCCTGAAAGGTTGTGGACTCCCACACCCAGCAACCGAACGGCACGTGCGCCTGCCTCGGTCCGGTCGAGAAGCGCCACGGCGCGCGAGGCGACGAGGG
>JAENWD010000154.1 GCA_016650245.1 Vicinamibacteria bacterium | reverse complement strand
CTGTTTGCCCTGACACAGGACCAGTTGGCGCACGCCGCGTTTCCCATCGGCGACATGGACAAGGCCAGTGTGCGCGCGTACGCGCACACCAGAGGACTGCTGGTCGCTGACAAGCCCGACAGCCAGGAGATCTGCTTTATCGCCGATGGCGACTACGCGCGGTTCGTCGAGCAGCGCCTGCCCGACCAGGACCGAGGTGGGGTCATCACGAACTCGGCCGGGCAGGTGCTGGGCCGCCACGACGGCGTGCACCGGTACACGGTCGGGCAGCGCAAAGGCCTCCGGTTGTCGTCGACGACGCCGCTCTACGTGCTGGAGCTCAAGGCGGAGTCGCGGACGGTGGTCGTGGGCGACCGCGCGTCGCTCGGGCAGCAGCGCTGCGAGGTGACGGACGTGAACTGGACCGGCGGGGCGCCGCCGGTCGGCCCCATCAATGTCGGCGTGCAGATCCGCCATCGCCACGAGCCGGCGGCAGCCGCGGTGACCCCCGGCGAGGCGGGACGTGCGACTGTGGCATTTGAGGTGCCGCAAGGCGCCGTCACGCCCGGCCAGGCCGCCGTCTTCTACGACGGCGACGAGGTCGTCGGGGGCGGGTGGATCTCCAACCCGTGACTACGCAGTGGTTTCCTGGTGAGCAGGTGCCGAGTGGTGTTCGAGGAAGCGCTCGGCATCCATGGCCGCCATGCATCCGGTTCCCGCGGCCGTGATTGCCTGTCGGTAGGTGAAGTCCTGCACGTCGCCGCAGGCGAATACGCCTTCGACCGTGGTCTTCGTGCCGGTGGTGACGACATAGCCGGTCGGGTTCAAATCAAGCTGCCCGGTGAACAGGCTGGTGTTCGGGGTGTGGCCGATGGCGACGAACACCCCATCCACGGCCAGAGTGCGCACCTGGTCGGTGAGAAGATTTCGCAGCACCACACCGGTGACCTCGCCTTTGTCGACGTCGTGAATCTGCTCGATCACGCTGTTCCAGACAAATTCGATCTTGGCGTTGGCAAACGCCTTGTCCTGCATCACCTTCGAGGCTCGCAGCTTGTCGCGCCGGTGCACGACGTAGACCTTCGACGCAAACCGGGTCAGGAAGATCGCTTCCTCCATGGCCGTGTCGCCGCCACCGACCACGACGATCGGCCGGTTCTTGAAGAACGCGCCGTCACAGGTCGCGCAGCTCGAGACCCCGCGACCGACAAGTTTCTTCTCCGAGGGCAGACCCAGCCATTGCGCTGATGCGCCGGCGGCGATGATGAGCGTGTCGGCGCGGTACTCCTTGTCCGAGAGGCTCACCCGGAACGGTCTGGTCGACAGATCGACCGAGTCGACGTCGCCCTGGATGATCCGAGCGCCGAAGCGCTCGGCCTGCACGCGCATCTCGCCCATCAGGTCTGGGCCCATGATGCCGTGGCGAAACCCCGGCCAGTTCTCGACCATCGTCGTCATCATGAGCTGGCCGCCCGCCTCGAGCCCTTCGATGACGAGCGGTTTGAGGTTGGCGCGCGCGGTGTAGAGCGCGGCCGTCAAGCCCGCCGGACCCGACCCGATGATGACGACAGGAAAGACGTCGCTCACAGGTGCTTCTCGATCAACTGGGTCAACTGGTCGCGGGTGACCTGCGCGCCGACCACAGAATCGACGACCTGCCCGCCTTTGAAGATGAGCAACGTGGGGATGCCGCGCACGGAATACTGCGCGGGCGTTCGCGGGTTGTCGTCCACATTGAGCTTGCCGATGACGGCACGGCCGTGAAAGTCGGCCGCCAGCGCATCGACGGTTGGCGCGATGCGTTTGCAGGGGCCGCACCACTCCGCCCAGAAATCCACCAGCACCGGCCGCGCCGCCTGCAGCACGTCGGCGTTGAAATTGCCGTCCGTAAATGTCTGTACCTTTTCATCCGCCATGATCGCTCCGTAACCCCTCTCGCCTGACCACCCGCGGGCATCGTGCCGGCAGACGCAACATCCCATCATCGCCCAGTCGGGCGCGCGGCGCCAGAGCCGTGATCTGTGCTGGCCGGCCAGGGCGCCGCACACTCTATCAGATGCCTGCAGGTGTCATGGCCCGTGCTATCGTGCCGGCCACGTCATGATTCCGAACGAACGCCCGCGCCCCGCCCGACCAGAGACGCGCGACCTGTCCGAGCTGCGGGCCTTGAAGGCCCGGCTGCCCGAGCTCGCTCCAGCCATCGATATGCAGGTCGAGTTAGTGGAGCTGCACCGCCGCATCCAACTGCGAGTCTCGACGCCGTCGCCGGTGCCGGCCAGCGAGCGCGAGGCGCGCCGGCGCCAGGGCCGCCGCGCGCTCGAGCTGTCCGACGTGCCCATCGAATGGGCCGATGCCGGGTTGGCCGCGCGGCAGACCGCTGACATCCTCCACCGCCACGAGGTCCTCGAGCCGGCTGACCATCGGCGGCTGGTGGCCGTGGTGCGTGAAGGGTCCGACCTGGCGCCGCTGGTTGCGGCCTGGTACGCCGAGACTGCGCAGGGCCCTGGAACCAGGACGCCGGCGTCGACACGCCCTCCGATGCTGGATGACGTGCTGCAACTGGCGCTGCGGCCGTTTTTCGGGCGCGCGGTCGAGGTGGCCGAACGAGGGATCGACCTGGGGGACTGGAGTCGGCCCTGGTGCCCTTTTTGCGGCGCGTCACCCGACTTTGCGGTCTACGTCGACGACGACCACCGGCAGCTGATCTGCAGCCGCTGTATCGGCCGCTGGGAGTGGGAGGCCATCGGGTGCCCGTGGTGTCCGAACCGAGATCGGCGGCAGTTGCCAACCTTCACGAGCCCGGATCACCGCTATCGGCTCTGCGCCTGCGATGGCTGCCGCCGGTACCTGAAGGCTTACAACGCGCAGGGTGCTCCCAGACCGGTGATGCCGGCGGTGGACACCATCGCGACGCTGCCGCTTGATGCCGCCGCTGCGCAGCGGGGCTATATCGGCGTGTGAGGGTCTATTCCTGAGACTGCGGCACGGGCTGCGGCGCCGTGCTCAGCAGGTTAAGCGCCTGCATCCTGCCGGAGAGCCAGTTGAACAGGTGCCGCGTCTCCATGAAGCGGCCCGCGTTCGACCTGGCGCCGAGCACGACGACGGCCACCTGCTGGTTGGTCTGGGGCAAGCGCAGCAACGTCGCCAGGCAGTAGCCCGACTTGGTGATGAAACCGGTCTTGCCGGCGCGCACGTCCACGTCGCCCTTGGCCAGCAACTGGTTCGTGCTGTTGATGTTCACCACGCGCCGGCTGGTGAGCACCGTATGGTGCGCCTTGCGCATGATCGACGAGACGCGCTCGTCGTTGCTGGCAAACGCGATGAGCCGCGCCATGTCGTAGGCCGACGAGACGTTGGCCGAGAGCAATCCCGACGAGTCCGCATAGGTCGTGTGTTCGAGCCCAAGCTCCAGGGCCTTCTCGTTCATCCGGTCCACGAAGCCGCTGGTGCCAAGGGGCGAGGTACGCGCCAGCGCTCGTGCAGCGGCGTTGTCGGAGGCCACTAACGTGAGGTGCAGGAGGTCGTCGATGGTGACGCGCTCACCCGCGCGCACGTAGGTATGGTTCGCGTGGCTCACATCTGCGCGCTCGATCGTCACTTCGCGCGTCAGATCGGGGTTGTTCTCGAAAATGACCGACGCGGTCATCACTTTCGTGATGCTGGCGATTGACCGCGGGTCCTGCGAGTTGGATTCCCAGAGCACCTCGTTGGTCTCGGGGTCGTAGATGATGGCGGCCGCCGCGCGCACGTCAGGCACCCACTCGCCCGAGTCGCTCATCTTGAAGCGAGGCTGGGCAACTTCCCGCCATTGACGGACACGGGCCACGGCCCTGGCGCGCGCCAGCCGCGCGCGACGCGAGCGCGACGCACTGGCAGAATACCGTCGCGGCTTGGCCTTGGCGACGCCCTTCTTTGTCCCCGTCTGCGTCAGCGTGGGCGTCGCAGCAGGCGACGCAGCAGCCACGCGCTCGACGGCGGGACCGACGAGCCCGAAGCTCAACACCACGACACACAGACGGGAAACGCGTCGGAACTTTTGCTGCACCGGCTGGCTTCCCCCTGGCAATTGATTCGATCGGGTCATCGGCATGATAGCAAAGAACCTATAGCCTGCAAAGACTTACCACATCCTTGCCCGCCTTTCCCCTTCGCACGCGTCTTGCTGCAGGCAGAACACTCTCCGGATCGCCCGAAACTCATCCAAAAGAAATCCAACCGCTTGGCGTCAGAAATCCAACACAAGGCCGTTTTTTGACACAGGGTTGACACAGCAATCTGCGAATCTGTCACCTGTGACTTGGCCGCGCGCAGCAGCAGACTCGACGCCAATTGGCGAGGTTTTGCGCCGAGTCGGTGCCGTTTGGCGCGACGGCTTCACAGTCGCCGTTGGCGCCGGCGGTGCGGCACGACTGTTGCTTTTCGCCTTTCTCTCGGAAGGTGGGGTCAGAATATGAGCCTGGTCCGTCTGCTCGGTTTCAAGACGCTCGCGTGTGGCTGTCTCGCGGGGCACTATCGCGAACTCGCCACGAGCCGGGAGAT
>JAENWD010000153.1 GCA_016650245.1 Vicinamibacteria bacterium | reverse complement strand
TCGTGGACATCCTGACCGACGCGGTGGGCGTCGATGCCCGTCGGGCCCGGCTCGAGCGCTATGCCACGTGGACTGCTGAGGACGCGGCCGCGTTTGACGACGCGTTGGCAGGCCAGCGGGTGATCGATGCCGGCCTCTGGCGCTGACCGGGTCCGCCGGCTCGTCCTGGATACCTCCGCCTACTCGCACTTTCGTCGAGGTCATGCCGGCGTCCTTGACGCCCTCGTGCGCGCTGAACGCGTGCTGGTCCCCGTCACCGTGCTCGGAGAGCTCGAGGCCGCTTTCGAGCTGGGCACTCGCGCCCGCGATAATCGCCGCGTGCTGGACGACTGGCTCGACGAGCCGTTCGTGGATCTGGTCGACACCACGGCCTCGGTCGCGCGGCACTATGGGCGGCTCTTCTCGACGTTGAAGCGCGAGGGCACGCCCTTGCCGGTCAACGACATCTGGATTGCGGCCGCCACCCTCGACTGCGGAGGCGCGCTGCTCACCTTCGATCGCGACTTCGAGCGAATCCGCGGCTTGGATGTCATGAGGCTGGACATCTAGGTGATGGCAATCGGGCAGCCGGGCGACCCGGTCGCGCCTTTGATCGGCACAGGCACGAACACGTACATGAACTGGTACTTCCGATCGGCGATCAGCTCGTCGAACACGAGATTCTCGTGGTTGAAGATCCCGTTTTTGGTCAGCAGCTCGGCGTGCACGGGGTAGGCGAGCGACGCATCCGGGTTCGGCACGACCTCGACCGACGAGGTGTCCCCGCCGGTCAGACAGAGGCCGCGCTGGGCCACCCAGCGCGCCACCTCGAGTCCGATACCCGGCATGCTCGCGCTGAACTTCGCGTTATCCTTCATCCAGAGCCGGCCCCAACCGGTGTGAAACAGGATCGCATCGCCCTGACGGATGTCGTCGTCTCGCATGCCCTGCCGTGACAAGGCCGCCCGCACGTCGGCGAGCGTGATCTCTTCCCCTGCGTTCAACATGCGGTTCTTCAACCCGGCCGCGTCCACCAGGTGGCCGCGCGTGACCAGCGGCTTGATGTGCTCGATGCCCAGCTTCACCAGCCCGTCAGACGTCGCGATCTCCTGTTCGCTGAACCCGTTGTAGTAGCGCATCTCGGTGCGGTCGCCGTCTTTCCCCCGCTGGATCCCGATGTGCCCGAAGCCGTCGAACTGCGTGCCGACCTGTCCGATCTGCCCGGTCACGAACTCGTCGTGGTACACGAGTTTGTTGGCTCCAAACGGCCCGCCTGTCGGGCCGCCCGGGATCGTCAGCGAGAAGCTCCGGGTGCCGAAAAGCGGCATACCCGCCTCGTAGACACGGCCCAGGCGGTAGATCTTGCCGTCGCGGATCAACTTCGCCGAATCGAGCACCTTCTCCGGGGTGATCCAGTTCGACGCGCCAGCCTGATCGCCGGCACCCCATCGCGACGGCCACCACGGCGCGGGCGGAGCGGCTGTTGGGGCTGGGGCCTGAGCCGCCAGTGGTGTACGCGGTCTCCAGGCCGTCAACAGGCCCCCAAGACCGAGGGCGCCAAGGAACCGGCGGCGTGAGGAGGATTCATCGATCGGCATCTGGGCTCCTTTTCAGCAGCCGCGATTATACGCACGCCATCGAGCTGGCCGTGACCGTAGCGGGCGGCACCGGAAGGGGCTATAGTTACGGCCGCTCTGTTCTTCACCCCTTCAGGAGGTCGTATGAGACTGGTCTCGTTCGTCTGCGCCGCGCTCGTCCTCGCCGCTCTTCCCGCCGACGCCCAGGACCCGGTCAAGGTCGCGTCGTCGACCTACAAAGTCATTGCCGAGAACGAACGCGTCCGCGTGCTCCACGCGAGTATGGCGCCGGGGGGCAAGGCGGCCATGCACGAGCATCCCGCACACCTCTTCGTTTCGCTGGCGGCAGGAACCGTGAAGATGACGACCGGCGACGGCAAGACCATTGACACTGTCATGAAGACCGACGACGTAGGTCTGCAGCCGGCTGGCACGCACGCGACCGCCAACGCCGGCACCACCCCGATCGACGTCGTCATCGTCGAGATGAAGGCCGCGCCGGGTTCTGCCGTGCTGCCGGCGACGCGTCCTGGCATGAAGCAGACGACGGTTCTCGACGACCCGCGCGTGAAGGCGGTGCGCGTGTCGTTCGAGCCGACCTTTCACGAGGCGGCGGGTTCAAAGCACGACTACGACCAGGTGGTAGTGATGCTGGCGCCGGGCGACGTCGCGCTCACCATGGACGGCAAGACGACGTCGAGCTGGAAGCGGGGCGACGTGCGCCTGATCGGCCGGGGCGTCGCGCACGAGACGCACGCTGGCAAGATGGCCGGCGACGTGATGATCATCGCGGTCAAGTAGGGCAGCCGAATTCCCTGCACCGCGTCGGTGGGGACGGCCGTGGCTCTGGTGATGCCAGTGACGCGGGCCGCCCTGCTGATCGCGGCGGTGGCGGGCGTGGCGAGCCCGGCGGCCGCGCAGTTCGTGGTGGAAGCCGCTCCCCCACCGAAGCCTCCCGTGGTTGACGGCCACGTCGGCGACGACGAATGGGATGGCGCCGCACTGGCCGCGGGGTTTGTGAGGTTCGAGCCGCAGCGCGGAACGCCATCGCCTTTTCGGACCGAGGCCCGCGTCTTCGCCGACGCCAGCCATCTCTATGTCGCCTTCCGCGCATGGGACTCCGAGCCCCTCACCGCCCAGCTGACCCAACGGGATGCCGCCCTGGACCGCGACGACGCCGTCGCCGTGGTCATCGATACCTTTGCCGATCAGCAGACGGCCTACTACTTTGCGGTGAATCCCCTGGGAACTCAGGCCGACGGGCGGATCGCCGACGACGGCCGGACGGTCGACGGCACCTGGGATGCGCCGTGGCAGTCGGCGACGATGCGGACCGACTGGGGATGGTCTGCCGAGATCGCCGTGCCGTTCACGTCCATCAGGTACGTCGCTGGCACAGACCGTACGTGGGGCATCAACTTTTCGCGCAGCCGGCGGCGATCGCTCGAGCTCAGTCATTGGGCCGGGCCGCTGGATCAGCCGTATCGCGTGTCGCAGGCGGGGCGCCTGACGGGGCTGTCCCTCGAGCCGCCCGCCCGCCGGCAGCAGATCGTGCCCTACGGCCTCACGCGCCTGCAGCAATCCGAGTCGTCAGACTGGGACGCAGGAGTCGATGCTCGCTATGCCGTCACGCCGCAGATGGCGGTGTACGGCACCCTGTTTCCGGATTTCGCGACGGTGGAGGCCGATCAGGAGACGATCAACCTGACGCGTTTCGAGGTGCAGCTCCCCGAGAAGCGGCAGTTCTTTCTCGAGGGCAACGAGTTGTTCGGCCAGCGCATCCGGACGTTCTACTCGCGGCGCATTGCGGAGATCGCGGGCGGCGGCAAGGTGCTCGGCCGGCAGGGCGCGTGGACCGTTGACGGACTGTCGGCGGTATCCGAGCCGCTCGGCGATGGTGTGGATCGGGCCAACTACTCCGTCGGGCGAGTGCAGCGTACGGTCTCCGGTCGGTCGAACATGGGTGGCATGGTGGCCAACCGGCGGTATCGTGGCGTGGACGAGGGGTCGGCCGGCGTCGACACGACCGTGTTCCTTGGCAAGACGTTCAACGTGACCGGGCAGTTCGTGAAGAGCTGGGGCACGTTCGACACGGGCACGACCGCGTTCTACGTGCGGCCCAGCTACGACTCGCCAACCGGCCACGCCCACATTCGCTATACCCACCTCGGCGACCACGTCGGCGACAACGTCAACCCCATCGGTCAGATTCGCGACGACGATCGCCGCGAGCTCGATGGAGCGATCGAGAAGACGCAGTGGCTCACCGGAACGGCCGTCGAACGTGTCGAGTACGAGTCGAACTACAACATCTACTGGAGTCAGACCGGCGTGCTTCGCAGCTGGCAGGTGGATCAGGGGCTCTCGGTCGACTGGCGCAACCGGTTCTCCACATCCGTCGACTACACCGAGGAGTACGCGCTGTTCGAGGACGACTTTCGCAATCGGCAGGTCGGCGTCGAGCTCGGGTACAACACGCGCGAGTACCAGTCCGTGCAGGTGGGGTACGAGTTCGGGCGGAACTTCGGCTCCGACTACGCGCTGTGGACCGGCTCCCTGAAGCGCAAGCTGACCACCCAGCTGTCGATCGAGTACGAGCTGCAGCGCCTGACCCTGACGCCCGACCCCGATCGTGACAGCACGTGGATACACGTACTGCGCGGGAGCCAGTTCTTCACCAAGGACCTCTTCCTTCGCGTCTTCTACCAGGTCAACTCGGTGATTGAGCGGCACAACGTGCAGGCCACGTTCGTCTACCGCTATCTGCCGCCCTTCGGCACCATCCAGGTGGTCTATCAGCGCGGCACGGCGGAGTTCGGCCAGCGCTCGAACCAGGGCCACACGCTGTTCATGAAGGCGACCACCGTGTTCTGACGCGGTCTACCACTCGACCCGCCGCAGGCCCGGCACCGCGTCGAAGTGCACGTCGCGCGTCAGCACGGGGAGCCGATGCTCGAGCGCCAATGCGGAAATCCAGACGTCGTTTGACGGAATGGGGCGGCCTTTCTTCTTGAGGGCGAGGCGAACGTCGGCGTACACGACCGCCGTGGCGGAACTCGCCGCGAGGACGTCGAAGTCGGAGAGGTGATCATCGAGCCACGCCTCGTAGGCGGCCCGGTGCCGGGAACCTGCGAGGCCATACCTGAATTCGCCCAGCACGATGACCGGAATCGAGGCGTGGCCGAGACCTGCCAGTCGTTGGCCGAGGGCCCGATCGCCGTCGATGAACGCCGACACCATATTTATGGGAGCCTGGCAACTGACGTCAGTCCCAGCCTTTCCAGCAACCCGCTGAACCGCTGGTCCGCGCGGAGCGGATCGAAACCGGGCAGCCCGGTGTAGTACAGGAGTGCCTGGCACTCCTCTTCTGCTCGTCCGAGCAGCTCGAAGGCGGCATCGATTTCCCCGAGCGCTCCGAGCAGCCATGCCTCGGAGACGGCCGTGGGCGCGGTGGCCGGCCGCGTGCGCAGCTCCTCGAGAATCGTCCGGGCTTCGCCGTGTCGGCCTGCGTTGGCCAGCACCCATCCCATGACCCCGAGAAACTGGGCCGCGCGTCGCGACACGGCGACCCCGTGCTCCGACAACGCGACGGCCTCCTCGAACTTCCCCAGGGCGACCTTCGCCATGGCCCCGAAGAACAGGGCCGAGGCGTCTTCGTGCTCGAAGGAGAGCGCGTCGTCGAGGGATCGATTGGCGTCCTCCAACCGCCCGCAGTTCATTAGGCCCCCACCGGTGAGCATGCAGGGAAACGAACCGAGCGGATCGGCTTGCCGCGCGCATTCGAACAGCGGCATTGCGTCGTCGAGCCTCTGCCGGGTGCAGAGGGCGATTGCCAACGACCCCAGCGCCTGGACGTGCGTCGGCTGGAGCTCGAGTGCCCGCCGCCAGGCGGCTTCCATCGCGCCCCATCGTCGTTCGATGAACGCGATGAACGCCTCGGCATGGCAGCCGTCGGCCGAGTCGCCCTCCAGCCGCGCCGCCGTTGCCAACGCCGATCGTGCCGTCGAGCAGGCCTCGCGCGCCGGGATCACGCCCATGTGCGCCGCGAGAACCTGAATCTCCGCCAGGGCCGTCCACGACGGC
>JAENWD010000152.1 GCA_016650245.1 Vicinamibacteria bacterium | reverse complement strand
GTGGAGTTCCGCCTCGATCGCCGAGCCTTGACGATTACCACGTTCGCCGAGGACGCGCGGACAAACCGCCCACTGGTGTATTGGCGCAGCCGTCCTCCCGCCGAACGCGTGGCGGCCGTGGAGTTTCTGCGGAGACAGTTCATTGGACCTGGCGCCAGACTTCGACGAGTTCTGCGCGTTGCTGACCGCGCGCGAGGTTGAGTTCGTGATCGTCGGCGCCCACGCGCTGGCGTTTCACGGCGCGCCGCGATTCACCGGCGATCTCGATATCCTCGTTCGCCCGACCGAAGAGAACGGGCGACGTGTCCTCGCGGCGATCGCCGACTTCGGATTCCCAGCCGCGCCGCTGACAGCCGCCGACATCGCTGGAGGGACCAAGGTGATCGAAATGGGGGTCGCGCCGGTGCAGATTCATGTCATGAGCCAGATCGACGGCGTGACATGGGACGACGTGTGGGGAGGCCGAGAGGTTGGTTCGTTTGGGCCACGCGCGGTGGCCTTCATCGGGCGTGAGGCCTTTCTCCGCAACAAGCGCGCGGCGGGGCGGCCCAAGGATCTGGCGGACGTGGACGCGCTTCGAGAGCCCGAGGGCTAGAGCCGGGTTTCACGGGTACGCTAGCGCGCGTCGCGGCGCACGAGCACGATGCTCAAGCACAGCGTGATGATGCCGAACAGCGCGACGACCAGCAGGCACAGGCTCATCGAGGGCTCGCCGGCCAGCGGCGTGGGGCTCAGCACGTGGCGCAGAGCGGCCACGCCGTAGGTGAGCGGGTTGGCGCGCATCAGCACCCGCACCCACGGTGCGGCGCCGGTGGCCGGAAAGGCCGCGCCCGACAGAATCCAGAGCGGCACCAGCCCCAGGTTCATGATGGCGTGGAAGCCCTGAATCGAGTCGAACTGCCAGGCGACGATGAACCCCAGGCCGCCGAGCGCGATCGACAGCACCGCCAGCACGCCAATGGTCTGCACCACGACCTCCGGCGTGAGCGGCCGCACTGCAAACGGCGCCGCCACGAGAAAGATCGTCGCCTGCATCGTCGCCAGCGATGCCGCGCCGAGCAGCTTGCCGGTGACGATGTCGATGCGCGACACAGGCGCGGCGAGCACGCCCTGGAGGAACCCCTCGTGGCGGTCCTCGATGATCGACACCGTTGAGAAGATCGCGGTGAACAACACGATGAGCGCGAGCGTGCCCGGGTAGAAGTACTCGAGGTACCCGTTGATGAGCGGCGAGGCGGCCGGCCGGAACGACTGGCCGAAGCCCGAGCCGAGCAGCAGCCAGAAGAGCGCCGGCGACCCGATCGCGCCAATCACGCGGCTCGGCTGCCGGAAGAACCGCACCATCTCGCGCTGCCAGAGTGTGTAGGCGGCAGGCGTCATTCGAATCGGCGCCCCGTGAAGTGCACGAACACGTCCTCGAGGGTCGGCCGGCCGAAGTGCACCGAGCGAATCTCACCGTGAAAGGCGTCCACCAGCGCGGCCACGAACGTGTGTGCCTGGTCGTGCTCGACGCGGACCTCGTCGTCGACGACCGTGGCGACGGCCTGAAAGCGCGCGGTGATGCGCGAGGCCAGATCGGCGGGGGCCGCGGTCTGCAGGCGAATCACATCGCCGCCCACCATCCGCGTCAACGTGTCGGGTGCGCCGTCGACGACGATGCGGCCACGGTCCAGGACGAAGACATGATCGGCGGCGGCAGCTTCGTCGAGCAAATGGGTGGTGAGCACGATGGTCGTGCCGTCGCTGGCGCGAATCGACGCCAGGTCGCGCCACAGATCCCTCCGCACGCCGGGGTCCAGACCCGTCGTCGGCTCGTCGAGCAGCAGGAGCGAGGGCCGCGTCATCAACACTTTGGCGATCTCGGCGCGCCGTTTGAGTCCGCCCGACAGGCGAAACACCATCTCGCGAGCCCGGTCGATCAACCCCACGCGAGCGAGCGCCTCATCGATACCCGTGCGCAATGACACCCCGCGCAGACCGTACAGGCGCCCGTGGTGCATCAGGTTCTCGCGCACGGTGAGCCGCTGGTCGAGCGCAGGTGACTGAAACACGACGCCAAGGCGGCGCCGCACCGCCGCCGACTCGGTCTTCACGTCGGCGCCAAACACGTGCACCGAACCTACCGAGGCGCGCTGCAGGGTCGCGCAGATACGGAACAGCGTGGACTTGCCGCCCCCATTGGGCCCGAGCATCGCGACAAACGTGCCCGGCGCCACCGACAGCGACACGTCGTCGAGCGCGACGCGGGTGCCGTAGCGATGCGTGAGGTGACTGACGGCGAGCGCGTAGATCATGCCCGGTTGGCGAGCATCAACACCCAGAGAAGAGGCAGATAGATCAGCGACCCGTAGAACACCAGGCGGGCCCGTTGCGGCGTGCGCTGCTGCGCAAAACGGACGGCCAATGCGAGGCCTGCGACGCCGAGCACGATCGCGCCGGCAAAGTAGACCCGGCCCGAGATCCCAACCGCCGTCGGCAGCAGGCTCACCGGCACCAGCGCGGCGGCGTAGTTCACCATCTGGAACGCGGTGCTGCGTCCGTCGGGATCGCCCACCGGCAACACGCGGATGCCGCCTCGCTCGTAGTCCTCGCGGTAGATCCACGAGATGGCCAGCACGTGCGGCATCTGCCAGAGAAAGACGATCGCAAACAGCACCCACGCCTCGATCGAGAGCGTCTCGCGAGCCGCCGCCCAGCCGATCACCGGCGGCAGGGCGCCAGGCACCGCGCCTACGATGGTGGCAAGCGAGGTGATCTTCTTGAGCGGCGTGTAGATCAAGGCATAGCTGACCAGCGTCACCACGGCGACCATAGCCGCGAGCCAGTTGGCGCCGAACCACAGCTGCGCCAACCCGATCGCCGACAGCGCCGTGGCAAACCAGAACGCCTCGACGCTGCTCAGCCGTCCGTCCGGCAGCGGCCGCAGCATCGTCCGACGCATGCGCGCGTCGACGTCGCGCTCGAGGATCTGGTTGAACGCCGCGGCGCCGCAGGCGACCAGGAAGGTGCCGACGACCGTATGGAACAGCAACGCCAGGTCGGTGCCGCCGAGGTT
>JAENWD010000151.1 GCA_016650245.1 Vicinamibacteria bacterium | reverse complement strand
TCGTGCTGGCGCTGCTGGTCGCCGGCCTCTGCAGCGTCGCGGTCCGCGTCCGAACGGCGGACCTGGACGCGTTCTCCACCGGTGCCGGAGACATCGCGGCGCAGTTGACGCGCGTGAACGACGTCGCGCCTCCCCTCGCGCTCACCGACCAGACCGGACAAAGCGTCACGCTGGGGTCGTTCCGGGGCCGGCCGGTGCTCGTGGCGTTCGCGTACGCGCACTGCCAGACCGTCTGCCCGCTCATCGTGTCGGACGTGTTGTCGGCCCGGCGGCGGATCGACGACGACCCGCCCGGCGTGCTCATCGTCACCCTCGATCCCTGGCGCGACACCCCCAGCCGCCTTGCGTCGATCGCGACGCTGTGGGGCCTCGATGGAGACGCGCACGTGCTCTCGGGCCCTCCCGATGTGGTGGAGCGCACGTTGAATGCCTGGCGCGTGCCGCGGGCGCGCAACGAGAAGACCGGCGAGATCTCGCACCCGTCTGTCGTCTACGTGATTGGCGCCGACGGCCGCATCGCGTACGTCGTGAGTGGGAATGCGGACGCCATATCGGCGGCCGTGCGAGCGTTGTAGAGTCGCGTGCAGTTGCCAGAAACGAGGCGGCGTCGCGTACGAATCTGGCTCTGGACGATCGCGGCCATGACCTTCGTCGTCCTGGTGGTCGGAGGGATCACTCGTCTGACGCAGTCGGGCCTCTCGATGGTTGACTGGCAGCCACTGGTGGGCGTGGTTCCGCCGCTGACCGAGGCCCACTGGGCAGAGACCTTCGATCGGTACCGGCGTTTTCCGGAGTACCAGCAGCTGCGGCAGGGGATGACCCTTGCGGAGTTCAAGGTCATCTTCTTCTGGGAGTACCTCCACCGCGTCGTCGCCCGTCTCATCGGTCTGGTCTTCCTGATCCCATTCGTGTTCTTCTGGCTGTCCGGCCACCTCACACGGCCGCTCGCCAGCCGGGCCCTCGCGCTGTTCGCCCTCGGCGCGATGCAGGGAGCGGTGGGTTGGCTGATGGTCGCAAGCGGCCTGGTCGATCGTCCGAGCGTGAGCCACTATCGGCTGGCCGCACACCTGGCCATCGCGATGGCCATCTTCGGGTTCGCCGTCTGGCTGGCGCGGGACCTGGCCATCGAGCCGGGAGGCGCAGCGGTGACCGCCCGCGCCCGCCGGGTGATGGCGCGTGGGCTGGGCGCAGTCGGCGCGTTCCTCGCGCTGCAGGTCGTCTGGGGCGCCCTGGTCGCCGGTCTCAAGGCGGGACTCCTGTTCAACACGTTCCCGCTGATGGCGGGAGGCCTGGTGCCGCCCACCCTTCTGCCGCCGGACCTGGCGCTGGTGAGCCTCGTACAGGACCCGGCGGCCGTCCAGTGGGTGCACCGCCTGCTAGGCACGGTGCTCCTGGTTGCCGTCTGTGTCCTGTCGGTCCGCGTGTGGAGGACCGAGCCCGACCCGGCGTCGCGTCGCCTGAGCATGGCGCTGCTGGCGCTGGTCGCGGCGCAGTATCTGCTCGGCGTGTTGACGCTGGTCTACGTCGTGCCGGTCAGCCTGGCCGTGCTGCACCAGGCGACGGCGATGGCGATCGTCGGCCTCTGGGTGGCGTGGGTGCACCACCTGTGCCACCTCGCGGTCGCTCCCGCCTGATAGAATCATCACGCCACAGGATGCATTCACTGCCGACAATCATTCAGGGCGGCATGGGAGCCGGCGTCTCCGACTGGCGCCTGGCGAACGCCGTCTCGTCCCAGGGGCAGCTCGGCGTCGTCTCGGGCACCGCGCTCGACGTCATCCTCGCCCGGCGGTTGCAGATGGGCGACCCGGACGGCCACATGCGGCGTGCGCTGGACCATTTCCCGGTTCCCGCCATGGCGGACCGGGTCTGGCGCCAGTACTACCGGGCAGGCGGCAAGCTCGCCACCAAGCCGTTTGTCCCCATGCCGTCGCACGCGAAAGAGCCGCCGCGGGACCTGGCGGAGTTGTGCATCGTGGCCAACTTCGTCGAGGTGTACCTCGCGCGAGAGGGGCATGGCGGCCCGGTTGGCATCAACTATCTCGAGAAGATCCAGATGCCGCACTTGCCCTCGATCTACGGCGCGATGCTGGCCAGCGTCAGCTACGTGCTGATGGGCGCCGGCATTCCCGTCAAGATTCCTGGCGTGCTCGACCGACTCGCCACTCACGATCCGGCCACGTATCCGCTGTATGTCGCCGGCGCACAGGAGGGGGACGACACCACCATGAGGTTCGATCCCAGAGCGTTCGTCACCGACGATCTGCCGCCCTTGAAGAGACCGGCGTTTCTCGCCATCGTGTCGTCGCACGTGTTAGCGGCGACGTTAATCAAGCGGTCCAATGGCGTAGTGAACGGCTTCGTGGTCGAGGGCCCGACGGCGGGCGGTCACAACGCACCGCCCCGTGGGAAGTTGCAGCTCACCAACGGGGGCGAACCCGTCTATGGCGAACGCGACGTCGTGGACCTGGAGAAGATGCGGGCCCTCGGGGTGCCGTTCTGGCTGGCGGGCGGCCATGGCGATCACGAGCGTCTCGCCGCCGCTCGTGCCGCAGGGGCCGCCGGCGTGCAGGTCGGGACGGCCTTCGCCTTTTGTGAGGAATCCGGCTTACGAGCGGACTACAAGCACGCCCTGCTCGCAAAGGCCAAGGCCGGGACCGCGCGTGTCTTCACCGACCCCGTGGCGTCGCCGACGTCGTTTCCATTCAAGGTGGCCCAACTGGAGGACACGATGTCCGATCAGGCCGTCTACGAGGCGCGCACGCGGGTGTGCGACTTGGGTTATCTACGGGAGGCGTATCGCACCGACGCCGGCACCCTGGGCTACCGCTGCTCCTCCGAGCCGGTCAGCGCCTACCTGGCCAAGGGCGGTGCGTCCGAAGACACAGTTGGACGCAAGTGCATCTGCAACGCACTGATGGCCAACATCGCGTTGGGGCAGGTCCGAGGTCGCGGTCTCGAGCGTGGCATCGTGACATCGGGCGACGATCTGGTGAGCGTCACACGTTTCCTGCCGCCCGGCGCCACCAGCTACACGGCTGCGGACGTCATCGCACGGATTCTGAAACCGGCGTAGTCGTTGCCCCGTCTGCCTCATCAAATCCCGTAGAACTTCGAGGCGTTGTCGTGGAAGAGTTTCCTCTGGAACTCGGCCGGGCGATCTTTCACGATCTCGCGCAGCGCATTGACCCACTGCGAGAATGAGGCCTTGAGCGTGCAGACGGGCCAGTCGCTGGCGAACATCACGCGGTCGTCGCCGAAGGTGTCGATCGTGTCGTTGATGTTCGGCGCGAGGTCGCCTGGCCTCCAGTTCGTGCTGGCGGTGACGACGATTCCAGAGACCTTGCAGACGGTGTTCGCGCGTGCGGCCATCTCCGTCATTCCTTCCAGCCACCTGGCTCGGGCGGCGTGATCGGTGGAGGTGACGCTCATGTTGCCGCAGTGGTCGAGGATGAAGCGTGTCTTCGGGCATTGGTCCACCAGGGCGACCGCGCCCAGGACTTCGCCCGGCCGAAGGCAGAGATCGAAGCTGAGGCCAAGTTCGCCGAGCAGCTGGATGCTTTCCACGAACGCCGGTTGGAGGCAGAAGCCGGGTGGGTCCGAGTCGCCGTGCAGCACCTGGCGGACTCCCTTGATGTACGTGCTTTGGGCCAGCGTGCGGATATACGGCTCGAATCCCGGCGTCCCGGGACGGCCCGAGATCACGGCCGCCTTCATCGGGGTATCGCCTCGCCCGCAGATCTCGATCACGTAGTCGGCCTCGGCCATCTGCTGCGCGGGCGCCACATCGACTTCCATGTAGACGGTCTTCACGACGTTCAGGCCCTGCGTCGCCTCCAGGTAGTCGGACATGACGAAGCTCCGCCGGAGCGGCGTGGTGTTCTCGCCCTTGTGCCACGGCAGTGTGAATCTGGTCAGATCCCACAGATGCTGGTGTGTGTCGACGATCGGCAACGGGTCTGTCACAGGAGCGTCCAACTCGTTCAGCAGGTATTCGGCAATCGCCTTCTCCGCGCCGTACGACGACTGGGGCAGCACGGCCACGTTCTCGGACACGACGTCCGGCAGCGGACCGCCAAACACGGCGGTCGTGCTCGAGAAGACGAATCGCGGCGGGCGGGGTAGCCGCCGGCACGCCTCGAGCAGGTCGCGCGGTGCCGTCGACGTTGATCCGCATGCCGAGGTCGAACTCGGCCTCCGACTGCCCGCTCAACACAGCGGCCAGATGACAGACGACGGCGACGTCGGCGTCGGCGTCGACGATGGTCTCGACGAAGCGCGGGTCGCCGATGGTGCCGATTCTTGGCTCCACACGCGGATCGGCGACGGGACAGCGGACCAGATCCGCGGCGACGACGTGGCTGACCAGAGCCTCGCGGTCGGCGTCGGAGAGCAAGGCGGCGATCACGCGCCGGCCCAGAAAGCCGGCCGCGCCGGTCACCACGGCGACCAAGCACGCCATCACGGGCCTTACCAAGTCCACCTCGCTCGACGGCCGCCCCTTCGATATCGCCTGCGGCCAGATCGACATCGGCAACGCCGCCACCGAGATGACCGCCAGGTTTGCGGTGGGCGCGCTGCAGGCCAGCGGCGAGATCGCGCCCGAGCCCCGCATGGACGTCCGCCACGTCGTCGACGCCGTGCTCTATATGGCGAGCCTGCCGCTGGACGCCAACGTGCAGTTTCTGACCGTGATGGCGACCAAGATGCCGCTCATCGGGCGGGGATAGGTCCGGGTTTCTTGCGCTCGTGCCGCGCCCGAGCCTCTTCAACCGAGTGCGACTGCAAGATGGTCGAGTCCTTCTTGGCCATCGTCGCCAGCTTGCCGTAGAAGCGATGCAGCGCCTTCAACTCTTCCTCGCTCAAGTCCTCGACGTCGATGAGGCGGTTGCTCGCGCCGGCGACTGCTGCGACCAGCTCGTTGAGTTTCAGCTGGATGGCCATCGCGTCCTTGTTCTGGGCGCGCTGAATGAGGAACACCATCAGGAACGTGATGATGGTCGTCCCGGTGTTGATGACGAGCTGCCAGGTAACCGAGAAGCCAAAGAGTGGGCCGGTGGCGGCCCAAATCAGGATCACGGCAAACGCGAGTGCAAATGCCGACGTGCCGCCCGTCCACCGTGTCACGGTCGACGAGAACCGTTCGGTGCCGTGATTGAGCCGTCCCAGTCGTCGTCGCTCCATGGGTTCCGTCACCTCACCGGTTTCCCGAACGCCGCGAGGTCCGCGCCCGCTGCGCCGCGCGACCCTTGGCCTCGGCCGACCGCGCCCGTTCGGTGGCCGCCACCATAGGATCGTCGGGCGGGAGGGGGCGCTTCCTCTTGCGATTTCCCGTCTTGCCGCTCTTGGCTTCCGACGTCTTCGTGCCGGCACCCGTCGCGTTGCCGCGTCCAAGCGCGGGGACCGGCAGGCGCTCCGCCACCTTCGCGGTGACGCGTTGACGCGCTGAGGAGATCTGCTGCTCCACTTCCGCCAACTGGCGCACGAGCGCGTCTTTCCGGTTCATCAGGTGGGCCAGCGAGGTGCCGATGGACTCGGCAACCTGGCCCGCGACCGCTCCCGCGCCGCTCTCCGGGACTTTGGCGCCAGTCTTCTCTGCCGTCTGCTTCTTGGCCACTGTGTGCCCTCCATACGAACGTTGCCAACACCTGAGGCTCCGCGTGCGCGGCCCGTCCCCGCCCCGCCCTACGCCTCCGGATTGCGCAGCCGTGGCTCGCGGTCCCAGACCCGGCCGCGTTTGGCCGCCTCGATGAACGCGGTGACGGCCTTGGCCGAGGCGAGATCGACCAGCCCCTCGTCGTCGTCGACGCCGGCACGGTCGAAGAGCGCCGCTGCGCCCGACACGCGACCGATGACCTTCAGATGCCCGTACGCGTCGCGGATCCAGTCGATGGCCGCAGCCTCGTGTACCAGCCGCTCCGCTCCGGCTTTGGATACCGCCACGACCACCGCGTCGAAGAAGATCGACGGCGCGCCCGCAAGCGCGTGGTCGGCGTCGATATGGCCGCCGTTGCCCTCGGCGCCGGCGGCTTTGGGTGCGATGACATCGAGGCGCGCGCCCGCGCGCTTGGCCGCCGACCGCAGCGAGGCGATGAGCGCCGTGTCGGTCCCATCCGACACCAGGGCGCCGATGCGGCGTCCCGCCAGCGTCGCCGGCGCCTTGTGCACCAGACTCAGCGACCGCGACGGCTTCATGTCCACCGGCGGCCGGACGGGACGGATCGTCTCGGCCTGCCCCTCCATCCCAAGCACTTTCTCCACGCGCGCGCCAAGCTCCGGTTCGATGACGTGCAGGTGGCCCAGCATGCGCCGCCGGATGGCGACCGCCTCGACCTTGCCCAGTTCGAACCCGAATGCACTGACGATGTGCCGCTGTTCGGGCTCCGACATGGAGCGCCAGAAGAGCCGGGCGTGGCTGTAGTGGTCCGAGAAACTCTCAGAGCGCTCGCGCGCCTTGAGCCCGCTGTCGGTGGTCGGCAGCGTGCGGAACCCTTGCTGCGGGTTCTCGCGCGGCGAGTCGGGTGCCAGAGTGTTCGGCTCGTACGACACCCGGCCCTTGGCCACTTCCATGCGCATCATCCCGTCGCGCTGGAAGTTGCGCATCGGGCATTTGGGCGCGTTGATGGGCAGCTCGTGGAAGTTCGGCCCGCCCAGACGGCTCAGCTGCGTGTCCAGATACGAGAACAGCCGGCCCTGGAGCAACGGGTCGTCGGTGAAGTCGATGCCCGGCACCACGTGCCCGGGATGGAACGCCACCTGCTCGGTTTCCGCGAAGAAGTTGTCGGGGTTGCGGTTCAGCACCATCTTGCCGATCACCCGCAGTGGCACGATCTCTTCGGGAATGAGCTTTGTGGCATCAAGCACGTCGAACCCGAGGCGGTCGGCCGTCTTCTGATCGAAGGCCTGCACCGCGAACTCCCACTCGGGGAACTCGCCACGCGCGATGGCTTCCCAGAGGTCCCGCCGATGGAAGTCCGGATCGGCGCCGTTGATCTTCACCGCCTCGTCCCACACCACCGACGCCGAGCCGATGGTGGGCCGCCAGTGGAACTTCACGAAGGTCGAGCGGTCGCGGGCGTCGACGAAGCGGAACGTGTGGATCCCGAATCCCTCCATCATCCGGAGCGAGCGCGGAATCGCCCGGTCGGACATCACCCACATCAGCATGTGCATCGACTCGGGCATCAGCGTCGCGAAGTCCCAGAACGTGTCGTGCGCGCTGCCCGCCTGCGGGAATCCGCGGTCGGGCTCCATCTTCACCGAGTGGATGAGGTCCGGAAACTTGATCGCGTCCTGGATGAAGAACACCGGGATGTTGTTGCCGATGAGATCGAAGTTGCCTTCTTCCGTGTAGAACTTCACAGCAAAGCCCCGCACGTCCCGCGGAAGGTCGCCCGACCCGGCGCCGCCGACCACGGTCGAGAAGCGGGCGAAGACCGGCGTCCTCTTCTTCGGATCCTGCAGGAAGGCCGCCTTCGTCAAATCGCCCAACGGCTCGAGGACCTGGAAATAGCCATGGGCGCCCGAGCCGCGCGCATGGACAATCCGCTCGGGAATCCGCTCGTGGTCAAAGTGCGTGATCTTCTCGCGAAGGATGACGTCTTCCAGAAGCGTCGGCCCGCGGGTGCCGGCCCGCAGCGAGTTCTGATTGTCGGCGATTGTCACGCCCTGATTGGTGGTCAGATTGCGGTCGGGCGACGAGGCCGTCTGATGCGTCTCTCCACCTTTGCCGAGCTTCGTGTTGTCCTTTGTCCGCGCGCGCGTCTTCGCCATCGTGCCCACCTCTCATCACACAACCTGCAACAAACGGACCCGCGGCCACAGGGCCGGGCCACACCCAGCTTTGTATAGCCCGCTTGGAGAAGAGGAACGCGCCCAGTCGCGTAAAGATGACTCGCGCTGTTCTGACCCTGTTCAGGCGAGAATCGAGCTTCAAGAGGGGCCGCGTTGAATGCCCCTGGCTGATTGGGCCTACCAGTCCGTCGGCTGGTAGGCCTTCAGGAACTGTCCCCACGCATGGGTGTCCGTGTTGAACCCGCTGATGATCGGGTCCACGATGCGGGCGGCCTCGGCCAGCAGAAGACGCCACGAATTGCGCTCGCGCAGATCGAGTTGCTGCAAATCCTGGTCGAGGCGTCCCTCGGGGAACAGGTCAGCCCGCCGCTCCAGTTCGCCGGGCAGCAGGGGCACCTGCGACAGCAGCGGGGCAGGCGTCACGCCGGGCACCCGTGAGAGGGTGTCGGCCGGCCCCGCCGTGAGCGCCGTGGTGTCGGCGCCGACGAGCGTTCGCGCGTGCTCGGGCAGGTGGTCGAGTGCGGCGGTCTCGCGCGCCATCATGTGCGCGTAGAACTCGGGCGGACGCCTCATCAACTGCACGACGCGCGCCCCTCCACCGCACTACCGTCCGCCAGATGGCCGGCCACAAGACGCGGGGGGGTGTTTGCCCCCGCTACAACATCGTGAACGAACGCGAACTCTTGATCGGCGGAGTTGTGGGACACTACGGGCTCAAAAGGAGAGATGGCCATGAAACATTCGAAATGGGGTTTGTGCAAGAGTTGCAAATGGTGGCAAATAGAACCTGGCGCCCGCGTGAAGAACGCAACCATGGGA